>CADACS010000125.1 GCA_902786505.1 uncultured Planctomycetota bacterium
ACAAGCGACCAACGGGAGCGAAAACCGCAGATCCGCGCGGTAGCGCGAACCGGATCCCGCGCCGTCGCGGGCGTCGGTTTTTATTTGAAGCAATATATAAAATAATATGCAGTACGAATTTACAGGAACAGTTCCGGACGGATTTCGCGTCGGCTTGTGCGGTCCGGATCGCGCGGGGGCGGCCATGGCAATGCGGGACGCGATTCTCGCGGAAATCGCGGACACGACCCCGAGCTGGTACATTATCGACGAGACGGACGACGAATTCCGCGCGTTCTTTACTTTGCCCGAATGCGTCGCGATCGGAATCGACGCGCCTAACGGGGATCTCGCGGCGATCGGAGTCGGATCCTTTCGCGAGGCGGAGCTCGAACGCTTTCGGGCGTATATTCCCGTCGAGGAATTCTCTAAACCGCGCAACGTCGGGTACGTCGAGCTCATTCAGGTCGCGTCCGGATATCGCGGACTCGGCTTTCAGCGGCTTCTCTTTACGGAAATAGAGCGCGTTCTGCGGGAAAAAGGCGCGCGCTGGCTCACGGGCATTGTCTCGCCCGACAATAAATACAGCCTCGCGAACTTTCAGCGCATGGGCTACCGCCGCGTCGGCGACTTCATTCACGCGCGAACCGGATTCGCGCGCCTCAATATGATCAAAGATACCGCCGCGCAGAAATAATTCTGAATTTTTTTTAAAAAGAGACTTGACGCTCCCGATTTCTGATTATAATAACCTACTAACCTAGTCGGAAAATGGAAAACACGGTTGAAACCGCGAATTTCACGACGCCGGCGCAGCTTACAAGGGAGCAAATCAATGACTCAGCATATAGGAACTAAATGCGTACAGGCAGGCTACCGTCCGGAGAACGGGGGTCCCCGTCAAATTCCGATTTATCAGAGCACGACGTTTCGTTACGACCGCGGGGAATCGCTGGGCGATCTTTTCGACCTCAACGCGTCTGGCTACTTCTATTCCCGTCTGCAGAATCCGACGAACGACTTTGTCGCGGCGAAAATAACGGCTCTCGAGGGGGGAACCGCGGGCATGCTCACGTCGTCGGGCCAGGCGGCGATCTTCTTCGCCGTCTTTAATACGGCGTCGGCGGGGGATCACGTGGTCGTCTCTTCGGCGATTTACGGGGGCGCGTTCAATCTGTTCAATACGACGATGCGCCGCATGGGCGTCGACTTTACGTTCGTCTCGGTCGACGCGACGGAAGAGGAGCTCAACGCGGCGTTTAAGCCGAATACGAAAGCGGTCTACGCGGAGACGATCTCGAATCCGTCGACCGCCGTGCTCGATATCGAGCTGTGGGCTAAAGTGGCGCACGAACACGGAGTTCCGCTCATTGTCGACAATACGTTCCCGACGCCGATTAACTGCCGGCCGTTCGAATGGGGCGCCGATATCGCCGTTCATTCGACGTCGAAGTACATGGACGGGCACGGGGCCGCGGTCGGGGGCGCGATCGTCGATTCCGGAAAGTTCGACTGGGAAGCGCATAAAGATAAATTCCCCGGCCTCACGACGCCCGACGAAAGCTATCACGGGACGATCTATACGCAGAAGTTCGGGCAGGGCGCGGCCTTTATTACGAAGTGCACGGCGCAGCTCATGCGCGATTTCGGCGCGATTCCCTCGCCGCAGAATTCGTTCCTGCTCGGTCTGGGGCTCGAATCGCTCCATCTGCGTATTAAGCGCCATTCGGAAAACGGGCAAAAAATCGCCGAATGGCTCGAAGCTCAGGATAAAGTAACGTGGGTCGATTTCTGCGGTCTCAAGAGCAGCAAGTACTATCCGCTCGCGCAGAAATATCTTCCGAACGGGGCGTGCGGGGTCGTCGCGTTCGGGGTCCGCGGCGGACGCGAGGGCGCGCAGAAGTTCATGGCCGCGCTCAAACTCGTCTCGATCGTAACGCACGTGGCCGACGCGCGCTCGTCCGTGCTTCATCCGGCGAGCACGACGCACCGGCAGCTGACCGACGCGGAGCTCGTCGCCGCCGGCGTTAAGCCGGATATGATTCGGTTCTCCGTCGGAATCGAAGACGCCGAGGATCTCATCGCCGATCTCGAGCAGGCGCTCGCGACGGTCTGACCTCTCTTGTAAACGGCCGTCTAAGGCGGGTTTCCGCGGGCGGTTACTTCCCGGCTCCCTTGTTCGCCCCCGGCGCCAAGGGCGGCCGTTTTAAGCGCGGAGCGGCTTCGGTCGTTCCGCGCGCTTTTCTTTCTTGTCCGAGCATTTCTTGACCCGGCCCGATTTTTTTTAAAAAAATCTTTTGCCAACGCTCTAAGCCTGTTATAATTTATATGGAGAATTATAGGGAATCGCCTGATTTACGACTGGAGGACGACGTCATGGCGCAAAAGAACGATCGCGGGCGCGGGCGCGGCGCGCGCAAGGAGACCGATTCGCGCAAAAGCGCTCGCAAGCCGAAATTAAACTCGTCGCGCGCCCCGAAATCGCGCCGGGCCGCGCCGACGGCGAACGACCGCCGAACGGCCGCGCGGTCCGTCTTTTCGACTAAGCCCGCCGCGCGCGACGAGCAAGGGGAATTTGTCGATCGCGGCCTGCGTCTGCAGCAGGTTCTCGCCGCGGCAGGATACGGAAGCCGGCGCCGGTGCGAGGAATTCATTGTGGAAGGCCGGGTCGAGGTCGACGGCAAGATCGTAACGGAGCTCGGCGCGCGCGTCTTTCCGAACGAGCAGCGCATCCGCGTCGACGGAGAAGCGCTCCCGAAAGCGCGGCCCGTCTATATCGCGCTCAATAAGCCCAAGAATACGCTCTGCACGAACAGCGATCCTTCCGGGCGGCGCATGGTTCTCGATTTCATTCCGCCGGAGTACGGGCGGCTCTTTCCCGTCGGGCGGCTCGATCAGAATTCCGAAGGGCTTATTATTCTCACGAACGACGGCGCGCTCGCGCAGCGGCTCGCGCATCCGAGCTTTGAAGTTCCGAAGAAATACCGCGTTCAGGTCGCGGGGCTCGTCGATTACGAGCTTGTCGACGCGCTCAAACGGGGCGTTCATATCGCCGAAGGTATTGTTCAGGCGGACGAAGTCGTCGTGAAGTCGCGGCATAAGCTCAGTTCCGTACTGGAAATAACGCTCACCGAAGGGAAGAACCGCGAAATCCGCCGCATGCTCGCGCGCGTGGGCCATAAAGTCATGGCGCTGCGGCGCGTTCAGGTCGGCGCGATTAAACTGGGCAAGCTGGCGTCCGGCGATTTCCGGCGCCTGACGTCGAAGGAGGTCGCGGAGCTCTACCGCATGGCGGACGCGCGGCCCGACGCCGCGACGCTTGACGTCGGGAAGTTCTCCGAATCGCTCAAGCCGCGCCCGGTCGAAGTTTCCGAGCTCGAAGAGCGGGAAGCGGAAAAGGAAGCGGCGCGCGAGAAAGCCGCGGCGAAACGCGCCGGAAAAGAGCGCGCGAACGATCCGAATTTCCAAGAGGAAGTCCGAGCGCAGCTCGACCGCCGATACCGGCTCAAAAAGAGCGCGGCCGACGCCGAAGACGTCGAGGATTGGTCGGACGACGACGGATATTCCGCGCGCAGAAGAGCGCCGAAGTCGGAGTTCCGGGAAGAGTTCCGGTCGCGGGAACGGGGCGAGTCGCGCCGCCGCGCGCGCCGGGAATACGACGACGAAGAGCGCACGATCGGGCCGCGCAAGTTCGTGCGCGAGGAAGGGGATTCGCGCCCCGACCGATTCAACGAAGACGCGTCGAAACGGCGCGCGCGCACGGAATCGGCGCCTAAACGCGCGCCCAAGTCGGTCAAAAGCGCTCCGAAGGGCGCGGGCAAGAGTCCGCGCGTGAAGGCCGGCAAGGGGGTTAAGGCCGCGAAAAAGAGCGTTAAAGGGAGCAAGAGCGCGAAAGGCGGCAAGGGAACGCGTTCGCGAAAGTCGGGTCGATAAACGAAGGGACGCGCTATGTCTGATTGTGTAACGTCAAACGACAAACTCTTTTGCGGAACGTGCAAGATTCTGGCCAACGCGGAGATCGCCGCCTCGGTCTGGCGCGTCGCGCTCGAGGCGCCGAAGTTCGCGTCGCTCGCCCGGCCCGGCCAGTTCCTCATGCTGCGGCTCCCGAACTCGAACGATCCGATTCTCGGACGGCCGTTCGCGGTCTACGACGCCGATCCGGCGACCGGGCGCGTGGAGGCGGTCTACGCCGTCGTCGGCAAGGCGACGTCGCGAATGACGGCGCTCCAGCCCGGCGACGCGCTCGAACTGTGGGGCCCGCTCGGAAACGGCTGGGACGCCGCCAGACGCGCGTCGGCTCCGAAACGGCTCGCGCTCGTCGCGGGCGGGGTCGGGAGCGCGCCTTTTTATCTTCTCGTTAAAGAGCTTATGGCGCAGGATCCCGCGGTCCGGCCGGAGACGACGTACGTCTTTGGCGCGCGCTCGAAAGAGCGGCTCAACTGCGTCGACGAATTCCGCGCGCTCGGAGTTGACGTCCGCGTTACGACCGAAGACGGAAGCGTCGGAACGAAAGGATTTGCGACCGACGTTCTGCCCGAAATCTTTCCGGAATCGCTCGATCCGGCCGACTGCCAGATCCTCGCGTGCGGCCCGACGCCCATGCTGCGCGCCGTCGCGGCGTGGAGCGCCAAACGCGGGTACGACTGCTGGACGTCGCTCGAGTCGCCCATGGCGTGCGGAATGGGGCTGTGCTATTCGTGCGTCGTTAAATGGCTTATCGATCCGGCGCTGGGCGACGTCGAAGGGAACTGGGACTACCGCCGCACGTGCGTCGACGGCCCGGTCTTCAACGCCGCCCATCTCGTCTGGTAGCGCGGAAAGAAAATCGTTTGTTTTCAAGGTTTATATCAAATTCGATAGGACGCAGTCATGTCGGACTTTTCCGATAATCCCGTTGAAAGGTCGATGCGCAACGTGGTCGCTACGCTGCGCGTCTGGACGCTCACTGGCGGTCAGACGGTTCGCGCAAAGTTTGATATCGCCCGAAATTCGCGCAAAAAACTCAAAGAGCGCGTTCGGCTCCTTGGAGAGAACGGGCAGTCGTACCGCGTGCCGATTCCGCGCCTGTCGCCCGCCGACAGGGAATTTGTCGCGTCCGCGGGCGCGCTCCTGTATCCGGCGGACTCCGGCACGGCGACGCACGTATGGAAGCGCGAAATAACCGACGGGCCGTCGCTCCAATCCCATGAAATCGAGCTCGACCGCACAAGCTCGCAGATCGTGTATCCGCCGCGCGAAAAGGACGGCGCGGCCAAGAGTTCGGGCGCCGGCAAGAGCGGCAGACGCGCCGGGAACGCGGACGGAGGCGCGGCGGTCGACGAGGCGCTTCGCGCGCGGGCGGCAAGGCGGTTTAAGTCGGCGCTCAAACTCGCTCAGAGCGGGGACGCGGCGTCGCAGGTTCAAGTCGGCCGGTATTACGAAGAAGGGGACGGCGTCGAACAGAACGGATCGGAGGCGGCGCGCTGGTATCGGAAAGCGATTAGTTCCGGGTCCGACGAGGCGCTCTTCTATTTTGCGCGCTGTTACGAACATGGGATCGGCGTCGAGGCGGATTCCGCCAAGGCGATGAACGGCTACCGCAAGGCGTCGTCGCGCGGCGTCGCGCTCGCGAACGTCCGGCTCGCGCAGGCGTACGAGACCGGCTTCTGCGTCGAGCCGAACGAACGCAAGGCGGCGCGCTATTATATCCTCGCGGCCTCGGCCGATCTTCCGAGCGCGCAATTTGAGGTCGCGAAACGGTTTGACGACGGCCGCGGCGTCGACCGGAACGTCGAGGAGGCGACCCGCTGGCTCCGCAAGGCGGCCAAGCGCCGTTACGCGCCCGCCCAGTTCGCGCTCGCCGAACGCTACGCCAACGGCCAGGCCGGGCTGGAAGAAGATCCGGAAGAGGCGTTCGAGCTCTATCGGAGCGCGGCGAACGCCGGATACGCCGACGCGCAAATTAAGCTCGCGGAATGCTTTCGGGAAGGGCGCGGAACGCTCCCGGACGACGCGCAGGCGTTCCAGTGGTATCGGCTCGCCGCCAGTCAGAAGAACCCGAAAGCGGAAGTCCGGGTCGGAATCTGCTACGAGGAGGGCGTCGGGCGTCCCAAGAGCGGCGCGCAGGCGCTCTACTGGTATCGAAAGGCGGCCAAACGGCGCGATCCGGAAGCGACGTACCACGTGGGCCGATGCTACTTTATCGGCGTCGGAACCGATCCGGACCGGCATGTCGCCGCGAAATGGTTCCGGCGCGCGGCCGAGCGCGGATACGTGGAAGCGCAAATTCTGTACGGGAAAGCGCTTCTGAGCGGTCAGGGCGTTAAAGTCGACCGAGTCGCCGCCGCGCAGTGGTTCGCGAAAGCGGCCGCGGCCGACGCGCCCGAGGCGCTCCATTATCTCGGCGTATGCTATGAAAACGGGTTCGGCGTTCCGCGCGATCCGATTCGCGCCAAGCTGCTTTACGGCCAGGCGGTCGAAAAGGGATTCGTCGCGCGCGAACTCTCCGAATGGTAACGCGCCTCGCCGGACGCCGGCGCCGCGCCGATATATAAAGGAAACGGAATATGAACAGATCGCTTTTTTGGATTTCTCTCGCGCTCCTTCTCCTGTGCGCTCCGGCGCGCGCGGACGAGCCCGCGCCCCCGTGTCCGCTTGGCGGCGAATACGAATTCGCGTCCGAAATGAGCGATGAATTTAACGGCGACGCGCTCGATCTCGATAAATGGTGGGACTTTAACCCCGCATGGCGCGGCCGCAAGCCAGCCCTCTTTTCGCGCGAGAACGTCAAAGTTTCAGACGGCGCGCTCCAGCTGACCGCGAGCCTCATGAAGCCGGAAGAAGTCGACGTCGAAATGAAGGCGCGCGGATACGACAAATTCTGGAAGGCGATCGTTAAGAGCCGCCAGAAAATGGCTTACGGATATTACGAAGCGCGCTGCAAGTCCATGAAGGCGTGCGTGTGCAACGCGTTCTGGCTCTACGATCCGTTCTCCGACCGGCCCGATATAAAGTACGTCGAGGGCGAATTTTCCGAAGAGATCGATATTCTTGAATACTGCGGCAAGCCGCACGCGGAATCGCAGAACCGCGTCTACTGGGCCACGATTCACCGGTACGCCACCCCGTATCTCGAGTCGATCGTCAATAAGAAGAAGTTCAAGACGCCGAACTATTCCTTTAAAACGAAGATGGACTTCGACTTCTGGGCGGACTACCACACGTTCGCGCTCGCGTGGACGCCCGACGCGCTACGCTGGTACGTCGACGGCAAAGAGGTTTTCGCGCGCGAGAACGACTTCTTCCATCGCCCGCTCCACATCATGCTCGACTGCGAGATTATGGACGACTGGTTCGGGGAACCGGACCCGGAAGATTTGCCCGCCACCTTCTCGATCGACTACGTCCGCGTCTGGAAGCTCAAGAACGCGCCGGAGCCGGAGCCGCTCCCGCCTGCTCCGAAAAAGAACTGAGCGCGCCCTTTACGTTGCCTGACCGCCGACGTGAAGGAACGCCCGATATGTTCAGAATGGAGATTGGGGAGAGAACGGAATTTACCGTAACGGAGCCATACTTATAAAGGGTATTCGGCTCAGACACGTGGAAAGAGCAAGTCAATTACCGTCAACGCTCTCTCGTTGAAACAGCCATGTTCCGAATTAAAAGGTTGTTCGGGGCGTTTAAAAAATCGAACTTGGAAAGATCAATATGCGTCTCGACAGCGAGTAGCTCGGGACGTGCTTCTCCTGTGATAAGGAGTTTCAATTTGTGAGACGCCGTCTCACGAATTTGAGGGTATTTCAGATAGAACGTTCTGCATAAGCCTAACACGGTTCGATCAAGCCCTTTAGTATTTAGCTCGGCGGACCCCGGAGCGAGACGAACGGGGCGTCCCGCCGTCGGTTCGCGAATTAAAGTATTCCTGCACATGGCGTTTGCGGCGCGCGTCAGTCGCTGAAGAGCCACGTCGAGAGGTAGCGTTCTCCGCTGTCGGGCAGGAGCGCGACGACGTTCTTCCCCTCAAATTCGGGCCTTTTGCTCAGCTGGAGCGCGGTCCAGAGACTCGCGCCGGACGAAATCCCGACGAGGAGCCCCTCCTGGGTCGCCGCGCGGCGCGCCGTCTTGCCCGCGTCGTCGGAAGA
>CADACS010000126.1 GCA_902786505.1 uncultured Planctomycetota bacterium
TCGCCGCCGTCGCTACTATCGGCAGCGTTTTCGCCGTCGCGTCGAAATTATAGACGCTTATCCGCCCTTCCAGTCGCTCGGCGTTGGAGTCCTTAATGAGATAACCGGCGCGATTGGCGGTCAAAATCTCCGGATCGTAGTCAAAACGAACGGCCGTCGAGAAATTACGGCGCGGATCCGGACCGTGTTTAATATTCGCGGCCAATCGAAGTCGGCGCGCCGCGTCGACTTCAGCGCTCTCTTTCAAAACAAGCTCCGCGTCGCTGGAATAGGAAACAAAGAGGAAACCGTCGGAAAAATCAACGACGTTATCGGGCGAGACGGTCAGACGTTCCCCCGTTACCCGTTCGACGAAAGAGGGCGCGGCTGGAAGTTGAACCGTTCGGCCGTTCTGACGCGAAGAAGCGTAAAGGACGGCCACTTGATCCTTTGTATCGTTATCGACGAAAAGGTAAGATCGCTCCGCGCCCTCGACGTCCCAGCTTCCGACGCACCGCGAGCCGCTCAAAAGATAAATTGAACGCGCGTAGCCCGCAATTGAACGAAGCGGCGCGTTATTGCGGTCGCTCATGCCGAAATTATTGTCGTTCTCTTCGTAAAAGACGTAGACAAAGGGGAAATAAGCGTCGATTCCCATCGCTTTTGCGGCGACGCCCTTCTGGACAATATCGATTGCGCTTTCAAGATCCGCTTCCCGGTTCGGGCGGCTCGTTCCTTTACTCCAAGGACGGCCGCATTCGGTAATCCAAACGGGCTTCCATTCGGCGTGATTGCGTTCGAGCCACTTGAGATAGCGCATCGACACGTCTTCCATCTGAGGCGCGCGGCAGTACGTATGAAACGAGAAAATATCGCACGCGTCGAGAACGCCGTTATCGCAGATACAGTTCATAAAACCGTCGTCAAAACTCGCGATAATTCCTCCGACGATCGGCGTGGAAATATTTCGGCGCTTGAACTCCTGCGCAACCGTTTTTAGAACGGGAACATACTGATCGCCCGGAAGATTGCCGCTGAACGAAATGTCGGGCTCGTTCCAAACCTCAAACGAATTCCACGACTCGTTCCAATATTCTCCAATCCGCCCCCAACTGTCGGCTGTTTTGATTAGATCGCGAGGATAGGTTCCTATTCCGCCTACCCAGCTTTGCGGCGCGTTGTGAAACAATTCAAGAATGGGAACGTCGTACCGTTTGGCCGCTTCGCGTATAAGTTCGGAATTCCTCTCGGCGCCGTAATTCAACACTCCTTCTTTCGGCTCTATGCGCGACCAATTCAGGCGTTCGCGATAGGTCGCGATTCCAATCCTTCGCGCGTTCCGTATCAAGTCTTCGCAAGCTTTCGGATCCGCGACCAGCCACGTCGACGCCGAATCGATCCCGAAAAAACCGTCGCGACGCCGCAAGTCGGTTCGCTTCTCGGCTTCCGACCCCAAAAGCGCGTCTTCCGGACAAAACGCCGGCTGGCAGGAGACGCCAAACGTCTGAGCCGTCTGAGGAAATTCCAGTTCAAAGTAGCCTTGCGGAAGCGTCGTCTCGACGCGCATCGAATCCCCGTCGACGGTTCCCTTCCCTTGCCAAAAAACGTCGCCGTCGGTATTTCTAATAACCGCGTCGACTCCGTCCGCAACCGTCGCGCCGTTCGAGTTCGCCGCGGAGTCAACCTTGGCGTCGAAGTAGAAAACGGCAGGCTGATCCGGTTCCACCCAAAACTGGGAAACGTCGCGCGGAATCCAACCCGTTACGTTGACGACAACAGCTCCTATCAATAACCAAAGTCCTGACATAACCGCCTCCTAAATGAAAAACCGTCTGGCGTTTTGTCCCGTTTGGGGAAGTAGACTGGCTGGAAAATCCAGAAAGATCAAAGAACGCTCGAAAGCGCATTTGCCATTATATGCGACGGAAAAGTCAGGGTCAATTTATTTCATTTCAAAAACTGACCTCTGTCCGACGTCACCTTTGCGGAGTAGTCTTTCCTCTTGATTGGGCCAGGAATTTCCACTTGCGTTCCGTCCCTGTAAAGGAAAAGTATTAACTGAAGAGCAAAACGGCGTTTGGATTCAAATCGAAGACGCTGAAAAATTGCCGCTTTCCCCTGAGTTTATTGACCGCGCCAATCCGCATTGCGACGAACCGTTGTATTATGCCTGCCGGAACTGGCAGTTTGCTCATTGGTTCCGACAGAACGTGCTAAATGCGGCCGGAGCTGAGCCGGATAAGCAGGAGGATAATTCTCCCGCGGAGTAAAACGCCGCGGAGTCTTTATTTATTTTAATTCGTTCAATTTACCGTCGTGTATGCGGCATGCACGCTTTTGTTTTGGCGTATACTTATTAGTTCTAACGCAAGACGCCCGTTTAAACCAGTTTTTTAGCCGCCTTGTAGCGGGTATGACCAACGACGATAACCCCTTTTGCGTCAATAACGATCGGCTGCTGGAATCCAAACTGTTTAATCGACTCGGCGACGCCGTTAACGGCTTCGTCGTTTTTGCGCGGATTCTTTTCATACGGCTTGATAGCCGACAAGGAAAGTTCTTCAATTTGCATAATATTTTCTTTCAAATACTCTTTGCGGTTATACGCGACCATTTATATACTTCGCGCGTTTGAAAGCATTATCGAAAGAAAATAAAAATTTTATGCGTAATAGAAGGAAGTTTTTTGCTGAACGCACGGTTTTAAGAGGGTTAGGAGAATAAAAAAGCGCGGAAACTTGTTGTCAGTTCCCGCGCCGTATTTCAATAATCAGGAGAACGCTGAAATATAAACGTCGTTCAGATTTTTGCGCCGTCAATTATTCTGTTCGAATAACGCTTACACCTTTTCGGGAATGCCGATTACCCCCTAATGCACAACGGTAGGGTCCCATTTTTTCACTTTTTCACCATTCGGCGTGAATATTTGGAAATCACCGACGGCAAGGAGAAATTGTGCAAAACCTATACTATATGGAACTCCCCACGTTATTTCTACTTTATCCTCTGGAAGTTGAGCGAGCTCATAACGAGTATACATTTCTTTTAAATCCCCCGTCGCCCAATCTGCTGTTTCATTTGCTCCTTCCTTAAAAATATAGAAATTGATTTTCGCATTTTTTACGCCAAATAGAGTCCCTTCTTTATCAACAAAAGGCTTGTCATATGCGCCTTGTGCAACTCTCAATTCATACCATTGATCATTTTTTTTAATTCGGCATAATACAACTGATAACGAATTTAAAAAATCTGTTACTAATTTACTCTTTTCCATAACTGAATCATATTTGTGAAGTACGTTTTATATCTCGAATCAAAAAATAACTCCGGTTTGTCGATTATATATTGGAAAAACATCGAAGTCAATTCAGTACCAGTCAATTTACCAGTTAATGGGTCTATATACTCTTTTCGAATATAGGGATCTGGAGTCTCAAAATCGAGTTCGCGCGTCATTTCACCTTGATATATTTCACGCTTTATATAGTTTCCGTCAATATCTTTTCGTGAATGGTGCTCGTAAAAATCGTTTATTCTTTGTTTTGTATCGGATAAACTATTCTCGACGCCATGTCCAAATTCGTGCGCACAATCGCTGATGACGTACTGTTTTATATTTTCTCCTGGTCTATATCCTAAACGTATTGATTTTCCAAAACATTCTGGTCTATCCAATACCTCCGGTTCAATCCTCAAATCTTCAAATTTTTTATGACCTATTCCCAGATTTGTCAGGAGCCTTGCAGTAAGTCGAAGTCCTTCCCTCACTTCTTCGATAAATACTTCCTTATCACCTTGGAATTCACTTGCGGGAAAGAACGTATTTATACCTTTTCGAAATCCTTTCTTAGGCAATTTTTGAATAATAGCTTTTAATATGGCCTTAGGCGGTTCCTTTGGTAAAAGCAACTCGCGCAACGCTTCGCGCTTTCTTTGCAAAGCGTCCTTTTCGCCAAGTCGCTGTATATCTTTTTTAAATATCTCCTCAATCCGTGCGAGTCTATCCTTAGTTTTTGAATTATTCCTATAATCTTCCGGTTGCATTATGGAGTTGAAAGGATTATTGAAATCTATTATTTCTTGTCTATATCTAGCGTCAATTTGGAAGTCATTAAAAGCAAAGATCAAATCTTCCCAAAAATCAAAACCTTCTTTATAGTCTTGTTCCCATAACTCTTTATATTCCTCGCGTTTTGGTTTATTAGATTCGATTTTCAAATGCCATTCAAGCATACTCCGATCGATTCTTTCTTTGACGGCAGATAATTCGTCTAATGAAAGATTTTCCCAACGTCTACGCAATTCTCTAACGTCATTGCTATGATCAAATTCTGGTTCAATATGTTCATACGGTCCCTTCAATACCGGAAGGTCGTTTATTGGCTCTTCCTTTTCTATCTGCGATACGCTTCTAAACCCGTCCCGAACGAGCGATTCGACGCTAACCTGATAAGTCAAATCCGGTTTAAAGATATTCTTTTCTTTGAGCTTTCCGTCTTTATAGAGTTCATACCGTTTCGCGCCGAGCCAAGCGCGTTTGAACGAATCCGGCTGTCGATGAAAAAACTCCTGAAACGTAGTCGCGCCGGAAACTTGTCGATAAGCAGGTTTGCCAGTCTCCGCTTCGAAATCCTTTTGCGCCTGATAGTAATACTTCAATCGAGTAGACGGCGAGAGATCGTCCCAACGGCGCTTCCAGCCTTTTTCACGGGCGCGTTCGTTGTACGCGTCTTGCGCGAGTTTATCAAAATCAGCGTTGGCGGCGGGTCGCTCTCCGTCTACGTCGACGACGTTCCCTTCCTCGTCTTTGAGTTCGACGTACGGAATGAGACAACATCGGCAATTCGGGTGAATCGGCGGTCTGCGCGCTTCCGCTATCTCTTCTCCCCGCCAGATATAACCGTCGTAGGACGCGCAATAAGGACACGTTTTGCCGTCGAGCGTTCCGACGAATTTCACGCCGTCTATCGCGTCGGAATTCTGTACGATTGTTTCGACTCTTGCGTTATTGGACGTCCCGTCGACAATATGTTAAAATGAGAGAAAGTCGCGATACAAAGTCGAACGACTCGGCGTCGCGTTCCCTTCTGTACGTTCAAACATATTTTGAGAGAACACAAATGGTTAAAAGAAAAACGCTTTTCCTTATCCTCGGCGTCTTCGCCGTGTCTTTACTTCTGACGGTTCCGTCTTCGCGTGCGGACGCCCAGTCCCCCGCCATGCCCGAACGCGGACTGTGCGCCCATCGCGGCGATCAAAAGATCGGGCCCGAAAATACGGTCCCCGCGTTCGTAGGCGCGGCCAAAGCCGGCGCGCAGCAAATTGAGCTCGACGTCCAAAAGACAAAAGACGGCAAACTCGTTATTATGCACGACCTTACCGTCGACCGCACGACCGACGGCAAAGGCGCCGTCAAAGACCTGACGTTTGACGAAATCCGCGCGCTGAACATTAAGACGTCGCCCGAGCATCCGTACGTCGACGTCAAAGTCCCAACCTTTGAAGAAGCGCTCGATTGCCTGCCGCGCAACGTTTGGATCAACGTCCATGTTAAGCCCGGTGAAAATATCGCCGTGGACGCGCTCAAAGTCGTTGAGGAAAAAGATCGGCTTCATCAGGCGTTCTTTGCGGTAAAACAAAAGGACATGGAAGATCTTCGCAAACTGTGTCCGGACGTTAAAATCTGCTGCATGGAGCGTCAGACCGATCCGGAACAGTACATAAAGAACGCGATCGACTGGAAATGCGACTTTATTCAGCTGACTCACGATTACACGAAAGAACAGATTGACGCGTTAAAAGCGGCGGGAATTACAATCAACTTTTTCGGAACCGACGATCCTGAAAAGATCAAAAAACTTCTCAAAGACGGCGTCGATTTCCCGCTCGTGAATTACTTCACCGCCGACTGGAGCGCCGCGGAAGAACTCGGCGGTTTCAAACTCAATTCAGTCGAGCCCGAATACTTGTCGAAAGCGGACGGTTTCCTTCCCCCGCCTAAAATGGCTAAACGCGGTCTTTGCGCCCATCGCGGGGATCAAGGCGCGGCCCCGGAAAATACGGTTCCGGCGTTTGTCGCCGCCGCCAAGGCGGGCGCGCAGCAAGTTGAATTTGACGTTCAGCTCACTAAGGACGGAAAGCTCGTTATTATGCACGACCTTACCGTCGACCGTACGACGAACGGAAAAGGCGCCGTTAAAGACCTCACGTTTGACGAGATTCGCGCGCTCGACGCCGGAAGCAAAACAGATCCTAAATTCGCCGGCGTGCAAGTCCCTACCTTCGAAGAAGCGTTAGACTGTCTTCCCCGTAATATTTGGATCAATATCCACATTAAGCCCGGCGAAGGTATCGCGGCCGCGGCGACAAAAGTCGTCGTGGAAAAAGGAAGACTTGCCCAGTCGTTCATTGGCGTCGAGAACAAAAAAGACTTGGACGAAGCGCGCGCCGTCTGTCCGGAAGTCAAAATCGCCTTCCTGAACGGCAAACTGTCTCCTAGCCTCGTCCAGAACGTTATCGACTGGAACTGCCAATTCATTCAGTTTACCGGCTATGACGCGGAATGCGTCGCCAAACTAAGAGAAGCGGGCATAACGCTCAACTTCTTCGGCACGGACGACCCGGAAAAGATCAAAACGCTGCTCAGAGACGGAATCGACTTCCCGCTCGTGAACTATTTCCAGAAAGATTGGCCGGCGGCAAAAGAAATCGAGGGTCTGGAACTGAATCCGCTCGATCCCAACTACCTCAAATCGGTCGAATAGAAACGGCCCGCCGGAAGTCGACAGTCGATTTGTACTGAAAAGACAGGAACCGCAGGAGAGCTCGCTCTCTTGCGGTTC
Source organism: uncultured Planctomycetota bacterium (assembly GCA_902786505.1). GTDB lineage: Bacteria > Planctomycetota > Planctomycetia > Pirellulales > Thermoguttaceae > RUG369. The sequence continues at coordinate 6,822 of CADACS010000126.1, forward strand.
TTTATTTCCCCGGTTTTATTCTCTATCGGACGGACGACTAAAAATGCGCGCGTTCCGAAGAGTCTGCTCCGCACACGCCTTTCGCGCCGTCAATCAAGACAAAGGCGAACGTAATGATAAAAGACGGGCGCGGCAAAACAAAGCGAGTCGATACGGTCGAGAACGCCGCTGTGCCCGTCGACAAGCTCGCCGTAGTCGCCGACGCCCTGGTCGCGCTTGATCGCGCTCATCGTCATATTGCCGGCAAATCCCATGGCGGAAATAATCACGCCCGCAAGCGCCGCCTGACGCCAATTCGTAAAAGGCGTGAAATAAATGAGCGCCACCGCGACAAGAGCGGTCGTAAGGGCGCCGAGGAGCGCGCCTTCCGTCGTCTTGCTCGAGTTGACGTACGGAGCAATTTTATGTCTGGGAAACGCGCGGGACCAGAAATACTGCGCCACGTCGTTTACTTGCGTCAGAAAGACAAAGACAAACAAAAGCGTCAGATTGGCCGCGTCCAATTTCTTATGCGGCGTGGAAATTTTACCTTGCGTCTCAATCGTTTCGACGTATTCCGACTCAAGAGCGGCCCCTTGATTCGCGGCGCCATCTTTCTTTTGGGAACCGTCGTTCGACGCCGCCGCGGCGCCCTCGCCCGGTTTTTCCGAAGCGCCGTTATTGCCCGCGTTCGCTGCCTGCAGCGTTACCGCCTCTTCAAGCGGCTTCAGCACCTTGTCTTCCAGATCGACCGCCACAATCTCCGCCGCGGTTACGGTCGGCTTCGAATTGGGCAGCTTCATCGTCAGAATTGCCGGCGCAAAACTCAAAGAATACACGCAGATCAGAAGACCTACCTGCAGCTTGGCAATGCGCTCTAGAAAGAACTTCGGATCGCCGGACGTCGCGACCGTCGCCGGCAAAATTAAAAAAGCGAGCGACGGTATCAGAACCGAAAAAACAAAGTAAGGCTCCGTGTGAAAGACTTTGGTAAACCACTCGGAATCAAGCCCGACGAGAATGAACTGGAGGGGCGTCAGCAGGAAGAAAACGCCGACCAGCGTCCGATGGTCGGCCGGACGCGTCGGCGTGAGGGTAACGTATTCGCGCAGAGCCCAGAAGGAGATCGCGCCGAAAAGCGTAACGGTGGCGACCGTGCCTAACAGCAGCGCACATATCAGCGAGCCAAACAGGAGCCACCACGCGTAAAC
>CADACS010000127.1 GCA_902786505.1 uncultured Planctomycetota bacterium
GATCCTGGAAAAGGACTGCATTCTGTACCAGGCTGGAGGCCTTGATGAACTGGATATCTTTACCGATGACCTGTTTATTGACGGTCCCGCCCGGGAAGGAGATATTTTCAGGGTATACCGTGATCCGGACGGACCTGCCGGCTTCCAGAAACTTTATGATGCACAGCCTGTCTTTCGAAGGATCAATAACCGGGCAACAAGGGAAAGGGCTGCAGAGCTTGATGCAAAATATGACACAAAGAGGGGAAAGGCACTGACCCTTGTCCTGGAGCCCTGCTTCAGACGCTGCGACAGAATGTATGTGGATTTCCATGATAAGAGGGAACCGGATATGGCACTCAGCGAAGCCCCCAGCATGACTGCCCTTGGAAAGATCAAAGCAGACCGGACTTTTGTCAGGCTCCCGAATACGGAGAACCTGTACCTCATCTATAACAGATATCAGGAAGAGCGGTGTCTAAAGGGCAGGGAAAAAGGGGAGGAACTTGGCCGCTTCAGAGGAGATTCCCTCCATCATGCATCCGTCGCCGCAAAGGGCGTAGACGTTCGAATCGAAAAGCTTGTATCCCGGCTTGTTATAGCGGTCGGCGAGCCAGTTGTTGGCCATAGCGAAACCGACGCTTGTCGCGACGCCCGCGCCGAGCGGCCCGGTCGTCATTTCAACGCCTTCGACGCGGCCGTATTCCGGATGGCCCGCGCATCGGGAGCCGAGCTGCCGGAACGATTTAAGGTCGTCGAGCGACACGGCGGGCCGGTCGGTCGGTCGGCCGTTTTCGTCGAGCGCGCGCACGCCGGCGAGGTGGAGCGCGGAGTAGATGAGCGTCGACGCGTGCCCGATCGAGAGAATGAAACGGTCGCGGCCGGGCCAATTGGGCCGATTCGGGTCATACTTAAGGCGTTCGTTATAGAGGACGTAGGCGACGGGCGAAAGGGCGACCGGGGTGCCCGGATGGCCGCTTTTCGCCGCCTGAACCGCGTCCATGGCTAACGCGCGCATTGTGTCGATCGTTTTCTTCTCAGAAGGCGTCATTGAAAGCATTCGTCTTTTCCTTTTGACGGTTAATATTCGTTAAGTTGTGAAGGGAAATAATTTTGTTAATTCTGGGCCGGCCGTTTGCGGAGCTTTTCGTTGCGTTCGTCGCGAACGCGCCGGATCTCCTCGACCAGATCGGCGGCGCCTTGCTCCATAAGCATTTGGGCGCATCCGCGGCCGAGAATTTCGGCGAGCTCTTTTTTCGTTTCGAAAGGGAGTTCCGACGGATATTTACTGGGATCGAAAATCTGAATAGAAGTCGTTTGGAACGATCGTTTTCCGTCGAAAGAAAGAATCTGCGCGTCGAGCGAGAGAATTTCGATTTCCCCGTCCGTCGGAAAGAGCGCGCCCTGCGCGCCGATCGGAACGAGACAGCCCCCTTGGAGTTCGGCAAGGAGCGCGCGTTCGGCGAGAACGCTCAGCATAGCCGCGGAATCGGAAATTTTTTCGAGCGTTTCGACCGTTTCCAGATCGTCTTCCCGGGTTTCCAGCCCGAGCGCGCCCTGTCCGACGGCGGGCAGGAAGTCGGGCTTTTCCAGAAAGCGGCGGATTCGCGATTCGAATCCGAGCCGTTTGAGGCCCGCCGACGCGAGTACGAGCGCGTCGAATTCGCCGTCGTCGAGCTTTTTGAGCCGCGTTTCGACGTTTCCGCGAATATCGCGCACGTCCCACGCGTCTCCTTCGGCGTCGGGGAACCGCTTTGCCCCGTATTGGAGCAGCATGCTTTTGCGGCGCATACTGCTCGTTCCGATTTTGGCTCCTTGCGGGAGTTCGTCGAGGGACGCGAAACGGTTCGAGACAAAGACGTCGCGGGGGTCTTCCCGAGCGGGAACCGCGGCCAGCTTCAGGCCGGGTATCTTCTCGACGGGCAAGTCTTTAAGACTGTGCGCGGCGACGTCGATTTCCCCATTGAGGAGCGCGCGCTGTATCTCTTTGGTAAAGACGCCCTGCGCGCCCAGATTCGCGATCGCGGCGGCGCGGTTGACGTCGCCGCTCGTTACGATCTTAACAATTTCGACGTCGACGCCGAGTTTAGTCAAAGCGTCGCGCGTCCAGTTCGCCTGCCACAGGGCCAGCGCGCTTGGACGCGTGCCTAAACGAATCGTTTTCATGCGTTCGGGAGCTCAGAACTTCTTCAGATAGATATTTTTGACTTGGACGCGCATTCCGCCGTCGCCAACGTGGAGCTGCCAGCCGATGAGGCCGGATTTGCGGCGAACGTCGTCTTTGTCCTCGTCGACGAAGACGCTCGTTACTTTCCCGTTGATCTTGTGAACGAAGACGTACCCTTTGGCGACGATTTCGTAATGGTTCCAATCTTCGATCTTAACGTTGGAGCGGATTTCCTCTTCGGTGGCGAAGCGCTGGATGACTTCGATCTTGCCTTCCGGGCTTACGCGGCTCACGGTTCCGAGATTGGCGAGAATGCCGCGGAACGCTTCGCCGTACATAATGCCGCTGTAAGTCGCGGAGCCGTCGAAGTCGCCCTGATATCCGCCGACGCGGAATTTTTCCGGCGTTTCAAGGAACCAGCCGCGATAGTAAAGGCCCGAATTGCCCCAGTTGCTGATTTTGTAATCGAACGAGATCGCGAAGTCGCCGATCTCCATATCGTCTTTGTAGTAGAGCGCCTGATTGACCGTGATCTTTTTATCGGAGTCGTTCGTCTGACCGACGATGCAGCCGTCCTCGACGGACCACAGATTGGGATCGCCCGCCCAGCCGGTTAGATCCTTGCCGTTGAAGATAGAGACGAAGCCGTCTTCCTGAGCGAACGAGGCCGCGGCGAACGCGGTAACGACGATCGCGGCGGCGACCGAAAGAAGAGTGAATTTTTTCATGGCGTTTCCTTGATTGGCGTTAGGTGAAAACCGGTTGCGCGAGCCGTCGCGCGGAGGTTCAATTGTTATTTTTCCGGCTGCGAGACGACTTCGCAGTTGGGGAGCGCTTTGCGGAGCGCGTCGGCGCCCTCTTCGGTCGCGGCGCTTCGCGTTATGTGGATTTTCTCCAGCTTCGTGAGTTTCGCGAACTGCGCGACACTTTCGTCGTCGAGGGTCGAGCGCCCGACGTGGAGGAACGTTAAGTTGGAGAATTGCGCGATTTTGGGCGCGGAGACGGGGGATATGCCCGCGTCGTCGAGATTGAGGGACGTCAGCCGGTCGGCGAGCGGCATGAGCGCGTCGACGCCCGCGTCTCCGATTTTAGTTTGGTAGAGATTGATTTTCGTCAACTTAGGAAATCCGGCTTTCAAGTCGACTTGGGCGAGGTCTTCGGCCGCGAGGGGCGAGCCGCTCACGTCGAGATCGGCGAGCGCCGGAAACGCCGCGATCCCCTTGAGCGCCTCGACGGGGAACTTGCCGGAGTCGGCGAGTTTAAGCCCGGTGAGGCGGAGTTTTTTGAGCGACGGAGCGGCGGCGAGCTTGGCCAGCGCCGCTTGCGAGTCGCCGTCGACAACCGCGTCGGACCATAGAAATTCCGTGAGCGCGGGGAGCTTCGCGAACGTTTCGACCGCGCCCTGCGAGAGGGGCCCGGCGCCGCGAACGACTTTGACTTTCTGCCACCGTTCGAGTTCGGCCGCGTCCCGTACGCCGTCGAACCCGACCGTTTCCGTGAGATCGACGGAAACGCCCTTGGCGTCGAATTTAGGGGGAGTCTGGGGAGTTTGGGGAGCCTGAGAAGACTGTTCCGGTTCCGCCGTTTCCTGCACGGCGGCGGATAATTCAATATCGAACGGGTCGGCGGTCGCGGGCGACGCCGCTTCGGGTTCGTCGTCGATTTTAACGAACGTCTCGCCGCTGTCGCAGCCGAGCGCAAGCGCCGCCGCCAGCAGCGCCGAAAGAGCCGTAAGTCGTTTTCGCTCGAACATCAGAGAATTCTCCGCCGTCATTCTTGGGGTTCAGAAACGGGTTCGCCCGCCGTCGGTTCCGCGGGGGCTTCGGCCTCAGGCGCGGCCGTTTCTGCGGGGGCTTGCGCTTCAGGCGCGGCTGTTTCCGCCGGGGCTTCCGCCTCAGGTGCGGGCGTTTCCGCCGGAGTTTCGGCTTCTGGCGCTGCCGTTTCCGCCGGGGTTTCGGCTTCTGGCGCGGCTGTTTCCGCCGGGGCTTCGGCTTCTGGCGCGGCTGTTTCCGCCGGGGCTTCCGCCTCGGGCGCGGCCGTTTCCGGCGCGGCTTCGGTCTCAGGCGCCGCGGGTTCCGCCGGGGCTTCCGCCTCGGGCGCGGCCGTTTCCGCCGGGGCTTCCGCCTCAGGCGCGGCCGTTTCCGGCGCGGCCGTTTCCGGTTCTGCAGCCTCAGCCGCGGCCTTTTCCTGCGCGGCGCGCTGGCTCGCCCTTCGCGCCTCTTCTTTCTGACGGTGTTCGAGTTCGAGCTCCATGCCGCGCCCCTGCGATTCGAGCAGATGATGATGCGCGCGCTCTTCGGCCTGTTCGCGAATGACGCACGGTTTCGTTTCGATTTCGTCGGCGATTGGGAACGCGGTGGGAAGATCTTCAACGACGGGAAGATGATCGATCGTTTCTCCGTATTCAGAGAACGGAACGGCCGGCTTCTCTTTACATCCAAACGCGACAAGACCTGCAAGAAGGCATACGCCAAAAGATAAGCGAAGACTCAAAGTGTGTTTCGACATGGATTTTCTCTATTTGAACTTGTCAAATGCGGAACGCGGACGGCGTCCGATACGGATTCCCGGTTTCCGCCGGCCGTGAAAACGCGGCGCGCGGACCCTTTGGGCAAGGGACCGACGCCCCTCGTATTATATAGGGAATGGGGGCCCGTTCAACAACTGCGAAAAGATTTTTCGCTACTTTCTGCGACGCAGGACGAATAATTGATACTTTTTGAAGTTCTTTCGGCGAAAAATTTGCTTTTTGCCGTTCGGTCGCTTGTTTTTTAATGACTTTTCCGTTCCGACTTGGTATAATGGCGGTATAGCGGGCGCTCTGTCCGTCGTCTGCGGGGAGCTGCGCGAGCGCTTCGAGGGCGCGCTTCGGAAAACTTTGATTGTTTTGTTGGAACGGCGCGAGCGTTCTAACGAGGATAGTTCAATAAAATGTCCCTTTCACTTGACGACTTGAATCAGCGGCTTTTATCCCTTGACCTGCTGGATCTCGATAAGATTCGCGCGGTTGAGACTTCGTTTGGATCGAAACTGTTTACGGCCGACGAGTTTCTTCGTACGGCGCAGCGGTACGGCTATCTCACGAAGTATCAGGTCGAGCGTCTCATGGCGGGCGAGACGACCGGGTTCTACTACGGCGACTACCGCATCCAGTATCTTATCGGAGCGGGCTCGTTCGCGCGCGTCTTTCGCTGCGTTCACCGGGAATCCGGCAAGGTTTTCGCCGTCAAGGTGCTGCGCGCGCGGTTCCGCGACGACCAGACGGCAATTCAGGAATTCATTCGGGAAGGCGAGATGGGCATGGAGCTGCGCCATCCGAATATTGCCGCGGTCTACGAAGCGCAGGCGACGAAATACGATCACTATATGGTCATGGAGTTCATCGAAGGGAATACGCTTCGCGAGATGCTCGCCGCGCAGAAGAACGGCTATCTTGACCCGAAACGCGCCACGCGCATGGCGTACGATATTTGCAGCGCGCTCGAATACGCGCAAAAGCGCGGGTATCAGCACCGCGATATGAAGCCGTCGAATATTATGATCGCGAGTTCCGGGCGCGCCGTACTCCTCGACTTCGGTCTGCTCACCGACGCGAGCTCGAGCTTTAAGACGCAGCGCGCGATCGAATACGCGGCTCTTGAGCGCGCGACGCACGTTCGGCGCGACGATCCGCGCAGCGACCTCTATTTTCTCGGCGCGGTCTACTATCAGGCGCTCACGGGCGTGGCCCCGCTTGGCGAAATCAAAGAGCGTTCGCGCCGGCTCGACGCGAGTCGGTTCCGCAACGTGAAGATGATTCACGAAGTCTCGAAAACGATTCCGCGCTGCGTGGCGACCGTCGTCGACCGCTCGCTGAAGTTCCGGCCGGAAGAGCGGTATCAGAATCCCGAGATGTTCAAAAACGACCTTGAACGCGTTATCGCGCAGCTCGAACGCGGAGAAGGCGACGAGGTTCTTACCGCCGCGCAGACGAAAGAAGAGTACAAAAAGCCTCAGAAGACGATTATGATCGTCGAAGGGAACACGGGCCTTCAGGAGACGTTCCGCGAATTCTTTAAGAACGCGGGCTTTCGTCCGCTCGTCGTCTCGAACGCGCCGTTCGCGCTTCAGCGTCTGGAAGACGTCGAGGTCGACGCGGTTCTCTTTAACGCGCAGACGCTCGGTCAAAGCGCGGTCGCGGCGTTCAATCAGCTGCTCGACTCGCCTCTTACCAAAGATCTGCCCGCCGTTCTCCTTTTGAACGAAGATCAAGTCAAGTGGGGCGCGCACGCAAAGCGCACTAAGAAGCGGCTTGCCGTCGGAATGCCGATTTCCATGAAGCGGCTGCTCATGGTCGTCGATAAACTGACGCGCGAGGAATTCGCCGAACGCCAAGAGCGCGACCGACTCAAGAAAGAGGCGGAGGAGAAGGGGCAGGAGTCCCCGTCGGCCATGTACTTTGAGGCTCACAAGCCCGCCAAGCCCGCTCAGGAAGAGAGTGGAGACGAGTTCCCGACCGAGGCCTACGACGAAGCGCTCGACGAAGCTTTCGAGACGTTTTCGCTCAAGGAGAAGTCGAAGGAGCCAGAAGAGCCCAAACGGGAGCCGGAGGAACTGAAGTTGGACGGCGAAGAGGAGAGCTCTTACGACGACACCGACGTCTCCGACGAGGACGACGACTACTCCGACGTCGACGAAGAGGACGAAGAAAAGCCAGAAGAGAAATAACTTTTACGGCGCGCGGGCAGCGTTCAGTCCGTTTGGCCCCGCGTTCCAACTCCGTCGCTAAGATTTAGCGCACACACTTAAAACGATTCGGGAGGACAGTATGGATCGTCGTTCCTTTTTGAAAACCGGTCTTGGCGCCGCCGCGTTCGGCGCGCTGAGCGCCGTTTCCCCGGTTAATCGCGGATCCCTTATGGCCGCCGAAACAGCGGCGAAGAAGGTCCCGCTCGCGCTGCAAGTCTACTCTGTTCGCGAATACGCGTCGAAAGACCTCCGCGGAACCCTTAAGCGAATTGCGGAAATCGGCTATAAGGGCGTGGAATTCGCCGGCTATTACGGAAATGAGGCGAAAGATATTCGCAAGTGGCTCGACGAGGCGGGCCTCCAGGCGATCAGCACGCACCTTAGCGTTCCGGCGCTGCTCGAAGGTCAGTTTGAGCAGACGGTCGAATTTGAAAAGACGCTCGGCAATAAGCGCCTGATCGTCGCGTCCGGTCTTTCCGCGTCGTGCGCGACCGACGCCGGCAATCAGATGACGGCGTACCTCTTTAACGAGATCGCGGCCAAAGCGGCGAAAGTCGGCATGCAGATCGGATTCCACGCCCACTTCAACGACTTCACCGACGTGAACGGCAAGACGGCGTGGGAACTCTTCTTCAGCCGGACGCGCGAAGATATTATCGCTCAGATGGACGTGGGCAACTGCCTGCACGGCGGCGCGGACCCGTACGCCGAAGTCGCGAAATTCCCGAAACGCGGCAAGCTGCTGCACGTCAAAGCGGAAAACGAAAAGGGCAAGCATGGCGCGTGCGTCGCCGGCGAAGGGGATACCGTCGACTGGAACCGCATGTTCGATATCTCTGAGAATATCGGCGGCGTCGAATGGTATATCGTCGAGCAGGAAGACTGCCGCGACGGATCGAATCTCTTTGACGCGGTCGCCGAATGCTATGAAAATCTCAAGAAGATGGGCAAAGTGTGATTTCGCGGTAGCCCCTCTCGCGTAATGGGATAAAACGTAGAGCGCGTCGGAATAATAAACCGACGCGCTTTTTTTTGTCAAATTAACCCGCGCGCAATAACCCGCAATACAGACGGCCGCCGCTTTGCACAAGGCCGCGCACGCGCCCGTCAGGGCGCAACCGGCCCGAA
>CADACS010000128.1:0-15326 GCA_902786505.1 uncultured Planctomycetota bacterium
AGCGGATTCTGAGCCTGCGCCCTTGAATAACACGAGCGCAGCCAACGCCGTCAAAACGAGCGCGAAACGTTGCGAGAACTCTCTGAAAAGAGCGATTGTATTTAACGGGATAAATTCAGTCATATCGTTTATGAATTTTACTCGCGCGTCGCGCATGATGGCGACTGAATTGAAAACGACTGTTTTCGCTAAATCGCGAAGGAGCGAGTCAACGCCTATTGCGAGCTCTGAAAAATTCGCGAAAGGCGTGGACGTAGTCGCTTCCGTTTTCGATAAAGAGCGGTTCGACGCGCGCCTCTTTGAGTTTCGCAGCTAACGAGTCGCGTTTGGCGGCGAGGCGTTCTGAAACAGCCTGTCGAACGCGCTTAGAACCGGCGTCGAGCTCTATTATTTGATTCGTTTCCGGATCTCGGAGTCTTATAAAGCCGGCGTTTGGGAACGATTCCTCAAACGGTTCAGAAATGGAAACCGCGACTAAATCGTGACGGCGTCTGCAGTAAAAAAGCGGAAGCTCTAGTTGCGGAACGTAAAAGTCGCTCAAAATAAAGACGACGGCGCGGCGTTTAAGCGTCTTGTCGACGAACTCCAGCGCGGCGTTTAAGTCTGTCGGTTCGAGAGTCGGCCTTACGCTCAACATCTCGCGCGCTAATCGCAAAACGTAGTTTTTTCCCTTTTTAGGAGGAAAGTACGATTTAACTCCGTTCGCAAAGGTCAAAAGGCCGATTTTGTCGTTATTTTTCAGCGCTGAAAACATGAGCGACGCGACAATCTCAGTCGCCGTTTCCAAACGCGACGTTTTCGACCCGAAGAGATTCGACGCGGAGACGTCGAGCATGAACAGGAGCGAACGTTCGCGCTCTTCTGAAAACCTTTTTACATAGGGCTTTCCGGAACGCGCTGTTACGTTCCAGTCGATTGTCCGCACGTCGTCGCCTTCCGTGTACTCGCGCACTTCGTCGAATTCGATTCCCTGTCCTCGGAACGCGCTTCTATATTGGCCGCTGAACGAGTCGTTCGCTATCCGATTGGAAACGATCTCGATACGTTTGACTTTACGCAGCAGCGCTTCAACGTCGGACTCGGTTTGCGGCGCTTCCAAAGGTTCGCGTTCTCCCTTGGAGCGAAATAACGAAAAAGGGAAAAAGGACTTCATTGCTAAAAAGCGTTGTTGAATGTGACGGCGGAAAGACGTTCGAACCCGGAATAACAATCACGGAACGGGAATGATTTCCAAAATACGTTCGATAACGTCGTCGGTTGTCGTTTCGTCGGCTTCCGCTTCGTACGTTAAGACAATGCGGTGCCGCATCGCGTCGGCGGCAATATCTTTGACGTCCTGCGGCGTAACGTATCCGCGTCCGGCGAGTAGGGCCAGCGCTTTGGCGCCTTTGCCGATGCACAGCGACGCGCGAGGCGACGCGCCGAATTCAATTAAACGCGACATATTTCTAATCCCGAAATCTTCCGGTTGGCGCGTTGCGCGAACCAGCTTCAGAATGTAGTCGCTCACGCTTGGATCGACGTAGATTTCATCGACGACCTTTTGCAGATCTAAGACGTCGCCCGCCGTCAGAACGGGCCGCGGTCTATCGGTGAAGTTGTCCATTCCCCGTTTGAAAAGTTCGCGTTCTTCGTCGAAAGAAGGATAGTCTATCCTGACTTTCAGCATAAAGCGGTCGACCTGCGCTTCCGGCAGAGGATAGGTGCCTTCCTGCTCGATTGGATTTTGAGTCGCCATAACAAGGAAGGGCGCCGCGAGCGGCCACGTTTTTTCTCCGATCGTTACTTGCCGCTCCTGCATTGCCTCTAAGAGCGCCGACTGGACTTTCGACGGCGCGCGGTTGATTTCGTCGGCAAGGACGAAATTAGCGAAGATGGGGCCCTTTCGAGTTTCGAACGTTCCCTGAGAGGGCAGGTAGACCATTGTGCCGATGAGATCCGCTGGGAGGATATCGGGCGTGAACTGAATTCTCTGAAACTTTGCGTCTAACGCGTCGGCGAGCGATTTAATCGCCGTGGTCTTGGCGAGTCCGGGAACGCCCTCGAGGAGAATGTGACCGCCGGTTAAAACGCCGACGAGCAGTCGCGAGATCATTTTTTCCTGACCGACGACTACGCGCCCTATTTCGGCGCGAAGGCTCGCGATGCGATCTGCGTGGGAACGAACGACTTGAACGTCGACGGGACTAGTTGACGACATATCTTTTCCTAAACTTATAAAAACACGCCTGAAAAGGCAGTTGAACGCGTACGAATCACACGTTTCGTCGAACTGACGAATACAGAAGACTAGTTGTCGCGACGGGCGTTTTCTTTCATGAAATTATGAAAAAAGCGCGCCGTGAATTTGGAGTCGGTTATTGCGGCGGCTCGCTACGCGGGACGATGTTGGATTCTTCTTCCGCGTAGCGCGCTTTACAGAGTTCAATATCTTCCGGTTTGCAGATCCACCCTCGGCAGTTGGGCGAACCGCATTTGCACGGAATTGCCGCGCGCCAATCCCATCCGTAATCGACGGTCAGCTCTTCGCCAATTTGGATATCGCGAAGCGCGTGAACCCAGAGTTCACAGATCGGTTTGCGTTCCGAACCCTCTTCTTGCGGCAAAGATTGATCGTCAATTTGCCATTCGATGAATTCGCAATTGGGATCGCAAGAATGATTCAAAAAACGATAAGGAGCAAACGGCTCAAGGGCGCCTCCGTCGAATTCGACGCAATAATCGGAACGAAACCCCTCAGGTTTGCGCTCGCCCAGAACTCTCCCGACGGCGCGTCCTTTTTTGACGGGAGCCGTTGCGAAAACGCCCATGCCGCACAGCGCCGTTTCGGCAACTTTGACGCGGTCGAAACGCCCCCGTCTCGATTCAAATGGGGGAACGGCTTTGGCCTTTCGAATTTGCCCGGCGTCGCCGTCGTTAGTTGGCGTCATGAGCCGCCTTCTCATTTTCTTGCGAGAACTGTTTGATGCGGCGATAGAGAGTACGCTCGCCAACGCCTAGAATTTTGGCAGTTTCTTCGCGATTTCCCCCCGTAGATCGAAGCGTCTCCTGAATGAAGAGCCGTTCCAAAGCCTCGAGCGTGAGTCCAACGAAAGGCTTGAGGGATTTTTCCGTCTCAGGCGAAATACTCACGATAGCGCCGTTTGACGTGCGGCCGATAGCCGGATGATCCGTTTGTTCGTCGCCCGATTCAACGTCGGCGGCGGTTTCGCCCGAGTCAACGTGGGTTTCTACGGCTTCTTCGGGCGTGGCTTCCAGGATTTCCTCTGGCAGATCGTCTACGTCGATGAGGCCGTCGATGTCGACGACGACCATGCTCTCAACGACGTTTCGCAACTGACGAACGTTGCCAGGCCAGTCGTACATGAGGAGTCTCCGCCGCGCGGGCTGAGCGATTCCCTTGATCTGCTTGTCATACTTCTTTGTGAAGATACGCATAAAATGGTCTAGCAGAACGGGAATATCTTCCCGGCGTTCGACAAGACTTGGCAGACGAAGCGTCACGACCTTTAGACGGTGATAAAGATCGCGTCGAAAGGTGTTTGACTCAACAGCCTCTTCAAGATTGCGATTCGTGGCGGATACGAGCCGGACGTTGACTTTTACCGACTTGTTAGATCCGACGGGGGTAAGTTCTCCGCTTTCGAGGATGCGGAGCAATTTTACCTGAATAGAGAGGGGCATGTCGCCGACTTCGTCCAGGAAGAGCGTTCCTCCGTTGGCGTATTCAAATTTGCCGACATGGTCGGTCGTGGCGTCGGTAAAGGCGCCTTTAACGTGCCCAAAAAGTTCGCTTTCAAGGATGTTCTCGCTCAGCGCGGCGCAGTTCAAGGCGACGAACGGCTTGTTTTTGCGAGGGCTGTTATGATGGATCGCCTGGGCAAAAAGCTCTTTGCCGGTGCCCGTATCGCCGAGAATGAGGACGGACGCGTCGGTCGGAGCGATTCGTTGGAGCAACTCCACCGCTTTGCGCATGGCCGGACTGCTGCCAATTACCCCGTCGAAGCCGAATTTCTCGTCTAAACGCGCTTTGAGCTGGTTGTTGTCGAGCCGAAGCCGCGCCGCGTCGCCCGCTTTTTGAACGATCGAACGAAGCTGTTTGAGATCCAACGGCTTTTGAAGGTAGTTGAACGCGCCCTGCAGCATTGCCTCGACTGCGGCTTCTACCCCGTTAAACGCCGTCATGAGGACGACCTCTGTTTCGGGAGATTCCCGTTTGACTTCTTTTAAAATTTGCAGACCGCCGTCGTTAGTTTCCAGCATAAGATCGGTCACGACGACTTCAAAAAACTGGCGGCTTACTAGTTCTTTCGCCTCTTTGGCCGAATGAACGACGACGCATTGAGCGTTAATACGTTCGAGACTTGCGGCGACAACCTCCGCGTGAGCGGGCTCGTCGTCGACTACTAAAACGTGCAGAGGCTCTTCTGTTGCGTTAATGGCGTTTTCTTCTTTTGACTTGGACACGTCGCTTCCCCACGGACAAGGAACGCTCCCGCCTCAGCCGAGGCCGTTCAAAAACCGTCGACGGCAGAGCGAACGTTCTCATAATGTTGTATTTTTAGCAAATTTAGTTTATCGTTGTTCGGAAATAGGGCAAGACCCTTTTAAATATAGAAACAGAAGGCAGAATTTGCGGAATATTTCGGATTTTAAGGGCTTGACTCTTGTTTCCCCTTCACGGATAGGTTAAATATATTACAATTCGTTTCAGGATTCGGTATTTTGTTACTTTTTAGAACTGTATTGGAGGAATGTTGATTAGTCATGGCTGACCTAGGTTGGTGGACTGTCTTTGTTGTTAGCTGTTTGGTAGCGCTAGTTGTCTCCGCGCTTTGTTCCATAGCCGAATCTGTACTTTTAAGCCTTTCTACGGCTCAGGTTGTCGATATTGGTAGAAAGAATCCTAAGATAGGAGCAATTTGGGAGAATTTCAAGAAGGACGTTAACGAGCCGATTACCTCCATTCTCGCTATCAATACGACCGCTCATACGATGGGCGCGTCGTTTGCGGGCGCGGCGTTTGAACATCTTTTCGATAAAGGATGGGTCAGCCTGTTCGCCGTGATTTTTACCTTTCTCATGCTGCAGTATACCGAGATTTTGCCTAAATCTCTCGGCGTTCGCTATAATCAGACGCTAGCCTTTTGGGTTGCGCGTCCGCTCTATTGGGCGACGCTCATAGGCGCTCCGTTTATTCATCTTCTTCGCTTTTTCAACAAACCGTTCGAACGCAACTCGACCGAAGACGACACGCTCGCGACCGTTAAAGAGATAACGTTGCTCACGTCCCTTGCGCGCCGACGGAATTTTCTTGACGACGAGCAAGAGCGGATTATTAAAGGCACGCTGAAACTGTCGGCGACGGAAGTAAGAGACGTCATGGTTCCGTTTGAAGAAGTTTCGACGTTGTCCGACGACATGACGACGACAGAGGCGCTTGAAATAGCCCACAACGATTCGCATACCCGTTTTCCCGTCTACTACGGAACGAATCAGAATCTCATTATAGGTTATGTGAATTTCAAAGAGTTGGTGACGCGTCGCTTAGACTCCTCCGACGCCACTTGGAACCTGAACGACGATTCGACGAACCTTTCTAAATTCGTTCGCTCCATTATTCGCGTTGAACCTACCGATAAGGCGTCGGAAGTACTGAATCTTTTAGTTCGCAATCACGACCATATTGCTCTTGTGATCGATTCAGATCAAAAGGACAATCTTGGCATTTTGACACTGGAAGATCTGGTTGAAGAGCTTGTCGGCGAAATAGAAGACGAATTTGACCGTTCTCCTGAGACGCTCAAAGAGTTTCCCGATATGCTGCGCGTAGGCGGCGGCGTCTCGTTAGACAGGCTTTCCGACGCCGCGATGAGAGTCTTCCCCGGCTGTCGCGAATTCCACAGGGAAATCATGGAAGAAAAAGATCAAACGAAGCGTCTGGCTCTGTGGATTGAAGAAAGATTGAACGTTCCGGTCGTGCGTAATTCCCGCGTAGACGTCGGCGAGCTTTCGATATGGGTCAAACGCGTTCGCCGCGGTAAAGTCTTCGACGTAGTCGTGTTGCGCAAATAGTCTTTTTTACACGGCGAGAGTTGGGAACGTTCGACGGGACAAACGCGCCGAGCGTTCCGAAAGGGTCGAGCAATGGCAGAGATCAATTGGGCGCTGGCGCTTGCCGTCGCTCCTTTGGTTGGTTTTATTGGCATGTTTGCCGGCGGATTTTGGGGCGTTGGATGTGGGTGGCTCGTTGTCCCTTCAATGCTGGTCTTTTTTCATTGCACGCCCATGCAGGCCGCCGGTATTGGGCTCCTTCAGATGGTTCCTTCAATAATCGGGACGGTCTGCAAGGAGGCTCCGTCGATAGGCTGGTCCCGTTCCTCTATTGGCAGAAATCTCGTCGTTCCTATGGCGATAGGCTCTCTTCTTACGTCCTTTGCCGGGAAGCCGATTAACGAGTTCTTTCACGAGCGCTGCGGTTCGACGGCAATTATGATAGGCTTTGGCGCGTTCATGTTCGTCGTCGGCGTACAGACTCTTTTTGGGCGCGCGCGGCGTTACGGCGACGAGACGCCTCTTACGTTTACCGCCCGTTCGCGTGCTCTTGCGTTCATCGGCGGATTAGGCGCGGGCGTTTTCAGCTCTGGTCTTGGCGTGGGAGGTGCGATGGTTTTTCGGCCCGTCCTCGCAAGCGGATTCAAAACGACTGAACTCGACACGGCGCGCTGCGTTCGTTTTTTACTCCTGACGACAACTCTGGTAGGCGGGATTAACTATCTCTTTAATTCGCCAAACGGATTTGACCCGAAAATTCTAACGCTCTCCTTAGCGATCGCACTAGGCGGCGCAATTGGGTTTCCTTTGGGCGCAAAAGCGCACTATACCGTCGTCCGTTCAGGTTATGCGCCAATGGCGCAACGCAGTTTTGCGATTATTTGCGCTATTGTTTTTACCAACAGCGCGCTGGTCGTTTTGGGATACGAAAAGCTTAGCCGTTATATAATGTTTGCAGCCGCAATTCTTTTGATTGCCTTTCTTAGCGCATGGACTTTGATTGCGCGGCGAAATCTTCTAAAAAGACATATAGATTCTTGAAGTCGAGCTTCGAATGAAATCTGTTTGCCATTGAATAGAAAAAGTCGAGAAGCTGCGGATAAGTTCCGGATCGTTAATCTTGATTCATTAGTGATAATCATTTTTTTCTAAAAAATAGTTAAAAATAGTCAAAAGGAAAAGAATGGAAAAGGTCCTTTTAAAACGGTTAGTCAGTTTGGATAGATAATAACGATTTAAACGGACAGTCTGGAACGATTCTAATACATTTATTGAAAACTCTGCTTGACGCGAATATAAAAATTGTTTTTAATTCGACTGGGTAGCGTTATATGACGGATTTTCAGATTATACGCTTGGAACGCTTTTTTTGGCGTTTAACCCCTTGTTGCAAGCAACGAGCTTTTTGGCGTTGTAGATTCCACAGACGGTTCTACGTATAGCGCGAATTTGTTTGTTGTCGCCGTCGCTTTTCTTCTTGGTATTTGGATGGCGCTGAATCTTATTCTTTGGGGCGCCGCTTGCTATAAGGACAGAGTTGAACTTGCCCGACGCGTAAAATTTGGACTCCGGCTCGGCTTTAAACGGCGCGTCCCGGAGGCGGCGCGGCGTCTCCGCATGAGTTTTGCCGTTTGTTTCGCGGTCGGCGTTTGCTCTTGGATTCTCCTTTCTAAGCAGACGGAAGAAGTGAGCGAAATTTCGTCGATCACCGTTGAGAAGTCGGATATTCTTAACGACGTTTCCTACGTTAAGAACGCGGTTGCGTCGGGCGCCGCCAGCTTGGTCGAATTTGTCCAGGCGACGTTCGCGCGCGACGAACGGCAAGTTCCCGCAGACGACGCCGACTCTGAGAACGCTTCGGAAGAGGCGGAAGACGGGACCGAGTGGAGCCCGATAGAAGCTTCGGGGGAAAACGACGAGGAAGAGTCTGACGAATCGTTCGGCGACGGTCAGCACACAATAGCGTTCGTCAATTACGTGAACAATTCTGCCGAAAGCGAGAATGTATCGCAGAATTGGGTCTCTTCCGAAAATGGCGACGCGACGCCGTCTTCCGCGGAGAACGCTCAGATTTCTCCTTTGCGTGAAAATCAGTATTCGACCGCGCCTTCGGCAGTCGCGTCGGAACTGAAAAAAGAACAGCCCAAATCGAGCGGCAACCTTCGCGTGGAAAAACCGATTCTTTCCTCCGCGCTCGACGACGCGTTCTTCTATCAAACGGTTGTCTCGCGCGGTGAAAATCCTCTCGTTCAGCTTTTCAACGTTGGCGCGGTAAACACTTCCGACTACAACAAAGTTCAACAGACGAACGCTGTTTTTGCTCCCGACGGTAACAAAGCAAGTTACATCGAAGATTCGGTTGGGACGGCGGAAGCGAATAAGACCATCTTGGAGCAGATTGACGAGGAATCGAATCGGGTAGGCGCGTTTATTCGCCGTTCCGTCGTCGCTATTGAAGTCACGCATAAGGCGGCTTCTTCGCAAAAGGACGAAGACGAGACCGGCGCGGGATTCCTTACCACCTATCTTGGCCGTACGTTCGTTATCACCAATTATCACGTTGTCGACGAGATCGCTACCAAAGACGCGGTTCGCATTTATGCGGCGAACAACGAACCGTTTTCGCCGAAGAGAATTCTTACCTGTCCCGAGTTGGATATCGCCGTTCTTGAAATTGATCCCAAGCAGTTGCCAAGCGACGGAAGCTGGTCTTGCTGCGTGTTCGGCGACAGTTCCACCGTTCAGGTTGCCAACGCCGTCTTTGCCGTCGGCAGTCCTTTCGGGTTAGAGAAGAGCGTCGCGTATGGACATGTCAGCTCGCTCCGCCGCTGCAATCAGGATCTGGTTCGTTCTAACGTCAATAAGTTGCCTGAATATTTCCAACTTGACGCCGCGATCAATCCGGGCAATTCCGGAGGTCCCCTCTGCAATACCCGCGGAGAAGTGATCGGAATTGTGACGGCGATTGCGACGACGACCGGCAAAAACGAAGGCGTTGCTTTTGCGATTCCCAGCAATATGTTTTTGCGCGTTGTTAAGACGCTTGTCGATAAAGGCGAATGGCGCCGTTCCCGTTTGGGCGTAGAGCTTTCGCCTGCGACGCGCGCCGACCTCTCCTCTACTGGTCTTACCGGCGTCTTTGGCGCGAAAATTCACGATATTCAACGCGGATCCCCCGCCGGAATAGCCGGTCTGCATGCCGGCGACGTCATTATCGCGTTCAACGGCGATCCCGTCGCCGACGATCTCCAGCTTTCACGTCAGATTGCTATTGCGGATCCGGAGGAGAAAGCGCGATTGAGCGTCGTTCGCGGCAATAGATTTTTCGAAATGGAAGTTTCGCTGCGCACTACTCGCGATTCCTCAAGTAAGTGATCTTAGCGATTGCGCATGTGAAAACGCAAACTAACGTCGCCGTTCTTTTGACGGCGGCGTCTGTTTGTTTTGGTACAGTTAATTAGTTCGAGTCGGCGCTTCGTTACGCATGAGGCGACAGGACTGAGAAAGCGGAGACGGACGCGTTTCATGGTTGGAAATATGAGTTTTCTTTCCTTGGCGTTTGCGCAGTCTGCGATTCTCGTTTTCGCGCGTACTTTGGGAATGGCGCTGGTCTCGCCGGCCTTGGGCGGCGTGGAAGTATCTAAAACGGTTCGCGTCCTGTTGGCGGTCGCGATTACCGCTATTGTTTTGCCGGGGATTTTACTAGACCCTTCTTTGTCTGTCGACGTAAATCTGTCGACTTCGCAGTATCTCTGGACTCTCGGTCTGAACGCTTTGAAAGAGGGAATTATCGGCGTTGCAATAGGGATGACGCTGACGATTTTCTTCTCTGGAGTCTATCTTGCCGGAGAAGTTATTGGGAAAGTAGGCGGCGTGTCTGTCGCAGGGAGTTTTGACCAAGCGTTTGGCGGCGAGATTTCCGCAGTTTCACGACTTCTCTTTTGGGTCGCTTTCACGATATTTATCGTCGTCGGCGGCATGGAATCATTTATCGACGGTTATCTTGGCGCTTTTTCGCGCATGCCTCTCAAAGAACCCTTTGATCCTGAGAGGATTGTCGAACTGACAACGAGCGTTCTGACGGCAAGTTTCAGTTTGGCGATTAAGATTGCCGCGCCTGTCGTCCTATCTACGGCTACGGTCTATCTTGCGGTAGGCTTTTTAGGGCGCGCGTTTCCTCAAATGAATCTTATGTCTATTGGATTTAACGCTAATTCAATTCTTGCTTTGACTATTCTCTGTATTGGGATAGGCGTAGTTTGTCAAGCTTTTCACAGCGATCTTGCGACTTTGCTTGAAAATGTTTTTAGCACAGTTAGTTGAATTGGACGTTTTTAATAAAATTTGGCTGTTGTAGCGATTGCGCAAGTCGTTTCATATTTTTTCATAAGGAAATCAAAAACTTTCTTAAAAGTAGCGCCGATTTCTCATACACTATACTAGAGGGAATTTAGACGTTTTTCGTTCTTGGGGTTGGCGGAATTCGTCGAAATACGTATAATACCGAACGCCGGAAGCGTGTTTTTCAAGCGTATTTCCGTCGCGTTCGTTATGTTTTGAAGGCGGCGCCCTTCATCGAGTTTGCAGAAGCAGATTCCGCCGAAAAATAGCCTTGTATGATGGATGATTTGTTAAAAACTCAGCATATTCCTGTTCTCTATGAAGAGACGATACACGGCTTGAATTTGTCGCCTGGCAAGATCATTGTGGACGGCACGCTCGGCGGCGGCGGTCATGCGATAGCTATAGCGCGCGCAGTAGGTCCCACAGGGCTTGTCGTTGGCGTCGACCGCGATCCCAAAGCGCTCGACCGCGTCGATAAGCGCGTTGAAGATCTGAACGAACCGCTGAATTTGAAAACGTACTTCGCGAACTATTGTGATTTTGACGCGGCGCTCGAGCGCGCTGGCGTCGAGAAGGTTCACGGATTTCTTCTTGATTTGGGTCTGTCCAGCGATCAGCTTGCCGACCGTTCGCGCGGATTTAGTTTCGATTCGGACGGCGATCTTGATTTGCGCTTTGACACGACGGAAGGAACGCCGGCCTATGAACTTTTGAATCGCTGGAACGCGGAGAAAATTGCCGACGTCATATTCAAATATGGCGAGGAACGTTTGAGCCGACGGATTGCGCGCGCCATTGTCGCGCGCCGTGAAGAAGCTCCTATTCGCCGCGCCTGTGATCTTGCCGAAATCTGCCGGCGTTGCGACCCGACGCCGACTTGGAAAAAGAAGAGAATCGATCCAGCGACGCGCACATTTCAAGCGTTGCGAATTGCGGTTAACGACGAACTCGGATCACTCGAGAAATTTTTAAAGAAATGCTTTGATTTTCTTTATCCGGGGGGGAGAGTTGCGATCATCAGCTTTCATTCGCTCGAGGATCGAATCGTTAAGAACGCCTTTCGTGAAACGGAGCAAGTCAAAGTTGTGACAAGAAAACCGATTGTCGCCGCCGACGAGGAAGTGGAGAGGAATCCTCGTGCACGTAGCGCAAAACTTAGGATTGCCGAAAAGATAGACTGAACGACGGAGACGTATTGCCATGGGAAAGAAATCAAGAGGAATCTACATTCCGGGCGAAGACGGGTACGACGATTACGACGACGATTCCTATTCCAATAAGAGGGATAGGAAATCGAAGCGCCGCGACCGCCGTAATTCGGGCGGCCGCGACTACGGCGATCGCAATTCCTATGACGACGATTACGATTACGGTTATGACGAAACTGACGAATCCGACGAGTATGAGACTGAAGACCAACAGGACGAATACGAATACGAAACTGAAGAAGATTATGGTGAAGAAGAACTGAGCGAAGAGGAAGAAGAACTCGAAGAGGAGGAAGAAGAGGAAGAGGAAGAAGAAGAGGAGGAAGAAGAAGTTGAGGAGGAAGAGGAAGAAGAACCTGAAACGCCTCCTCAGCCGAAGTCCGTTTCTAGTTCGGGCAGGCTGCTTAATGGCATGATCCTCCCCAACCGAGGTTCAAATTCACAAGCGTCCGCCCCCAACAATATTCGGCCCGTTGCGGCGACTCCGAACGAACGCATCGAATTTCGTTTGGCGGATCCCCCGCCGGAGAAAAACGCGCGTCCGTCGAACGCCCCGAGTCAGCCTGCTCAGTCTTCACGTTCATCTTATTCTGCGACAGGTAATTTCACATTGAAGACGCCCAGCGTTCAACAGAATGTGGAACGTAAACCTCAGAACGCCGTTTCATATAATTCCTCTACGTCGACGAAAGTGGAGAAAGCTCCTGAAAAGAGCGGTCGCAACGAAGCTGAAGAGTATGGCGATATGTACGGCGACGAGAATGTCGCGGCCGGTCCCGGTTTCTTTCAGCGGTTTTTCAGCCGCAATAAGGAACGCGCGCCCGAGGTACAAGATCAGATAGACGAAATAAATATCAAAATTGGAGATTGCGAAGATCAGTTAAACGTCTGCCGCGGACTTCTTAAGGAAAGTCCGGACGACGCGGATCTCTTGCAGGACGAAGAGAAGTACGAGAAAGAGCTTAAAGATTTGCGCAAACAGTTGCGCGCTCTGGAGGGCGGCTTCTCCTTTGCCTTTTTGGCGGCGCCGTTAACGTGGTTTGCCTCTCTTTGGGGGTGGATGAAAGTTGGCGCGGGCAAGGCGTTGGCGTTTTGCAAAAATATTGCAAAACCGGACGACGACTTTGATGACCGAAGTTTAGAGGAAGATTCTAACGGAGGCGACGCGATGAGTTCTCTGAAAAATAGATCACGATCGACAGACACAAACGCTGCCGGCAATAAGTCCTATCAGAACAGTTCTTCGAAGAGTTCTGGGGCCGGGCGTCCCGACGTTCTTGTCGAAGAGATTGATTCTGATCTTGAAGGCGGACGGGATTGGCGTGGTATTACGAAGAAGACCGTTGTCGCGACCGTGTCAGCGTCGATTCTTTTCGCCGCCGCGTATATTGGCGTCATGTTTTTCAAGGGAGACCAGAAAGCGAAGGATAAAAAAGACGGCTCGGCCGTTGCGGCCGCGTCAGAGAAACCCGGTCAGTCCGACGCAAAAGCGGAAGGCGACAAGAAGGGCTTGTGGAAATCGACGAAAGATCGAGTTTCTTCCTGGTTTTCTCGTAAGGATAAGAAGGACGCAAACGTTGTTAAAGGCTCGAAAAAAGACGATTCCAAGGGGGCTTCAAAGGCTTCTGAGAGCGAGTTGGCTAGGAAAGTCGACTCTGCTGTAGACGCGGTCAGCAAGAATCTTAACGGGGCCAAAGAATCGACGTTGGCTTCATTTGGCGATATAAAGGACGGTTTGAACGAAACTCTTTCCGGCGCTTCTGAAAAGGGAGAGGAACTGCTTCAGGATATTCAGGAGAATGCTGAAAACGCGAAAGATTCAATTTCCGACGCGTTAGCTAAGGGGAAAGAAAACGTCGACTCCTTTGTTTCCGACGTCCAAAGCGGGCTTGAAGATACGGTGAAGTCTTCTCAGGACGCGCTTAGCGACGTAATTGATTCGACGCAAGACGCTGTGAGCGACGTCGCGAACAGTGTCGCCGACCGCGTTAATTCCACTCTGCCGGGCGATTTGCTTGATCAGTCTGAGGAGATTCTTCCTACGCCGGAGCCTTCTGTTTCTTCCGGCGCGGAAATTGTGGACCTCCCGACAGAAGACTCCAGCGCTTCCTCGTATCCAATTGCGACCACTGACGTTACTGACACGGAAGCGGCTTTTGGCGACGCTCCTGTCAGAGAAGATACGACGAGTCTGCCGGCGGCGACCCCTGTAATCAAACCCATTGAGATAGCGGAAGAGACCTTGCCGACGCCTCCGGCCTCCGCGTCTTCGAACGTTGAGCCCGCGAACGGAGGCGATTCTCTTGGCGCCGATTGGGCGCCCAATACGTTGGACGGTTCTCTTCCGAACGGCGACGGCTGGAATTCCTCGTCTGACTCAGGCGCTCCTTCGCTATTGGGAGCGAATGAATCGGCGAACGCCCCGTTGAACGATTCTCCGTCGCTCAGTTTGAACGGAACGCCCACGCTGGACTCCCGAAGTTCGAATTCGTTACTTGACGGCGGAAACGCCGCTCCGCTTGCGACAACCGGTTCCACGTTGAGCTCCGACGTTTCGCCGACGTTGTCCGGTCCGTCTTTGGGCGGGGGAAACAACTCGTTAGCCGCTTCTAACGGTTCATTGGCCCCAACCGACGGTCTGTCGAATGGCGCAAGTCTCTTGAATTCGGAGCCTTCTTTGACAGAAACCAAGCCTGTGCCGAGTTTGAGCGCGCCGGCGACGACAGAATCAGGCGATTCCTTGGGAACTTCCGTTCCTCTTGCGACCGCCGGAACCGACAGCCTTTCTCAAAATGATTCCGGACTGAATCTTACGCTTAATTCGGCGAACAGTTCCGAAGCGTTGAATTCTCAGAGTTTAGGTCTTGGCGATTCGCTTTCGGCAAACGGCGACAGCGGCGCTAATTTTTCAAATCAGCTAAACGATTTGAGTCGCCAGATTTCTGGTTCTGCGAACAGTTTGTCGGACAAGGCCAACGACTTCGCCGATCAGGTAAACAGATCGACCCAAAGCCTGCAAACGAAAGTTCAAAACGGAATTAACACTGTGGAAAACAGAGTTACAAGCGGGCTGGAATCCGTTCAGAATTTTGGCGATCGGGCGTCGAACAGTCTCAATCAGACCGCGAATAACTTGACTTCGACTCTTGACAATACCGTTAACAATATTGGCGAGAGTCTTCAGAAGTCATATGACAATATTTCCAACGCGGCTCGAGACGCGTATGATTCGACCGTAGGCGCGGCTCAAAACGCCGACGCCAACATACGTTCCGGAATTGAGAATCTGAAAGATACGCTTTCTGGGAAGCAGCCGTTGAATTCTACCGCGTCGAATACATTGCCGAACGCAGCCTCATCCGGCGCCGACAGTTTGAGCGCGTCTGGTTCGAATTCGCTCAATGCGTCCACTTCGCTTAACGCGTCGACGCCGACTCAGGCGGGGCAGACTCTCGGTCAGACGTCGACGGGCGCCGCCGGCGCAAACGCAAATAATCTTGGAGGAACCGCGCTTTCGAGCGCCGCGACAACCGCAGCGAACGGTTCTGGACTTGGCTCGCAGAACGTCCAGCAGCCATATAACGGCGGAACGGCCGGACAGAACTATACTGCGCCTTCTGGCGTCGGCAGTTCTCCCAACTATGCGGTCAACAATACGCCCGGCAGTTATGCGGTCAATAATTCAAATAACGGCTTGTCCAATAATTACGTTTCTCCGAA
>CADACS010000128.1:15365-21288 GCA_902786505.1 uncultured Planctomycetota bacterium
ATTTGTTCGATAAAGACGGTTATATGCGTATCAGAACAATGCGGGATCCGTTACGAATCCGTATGTTAATAATTCCGCTGGAAACGGAACCAATCCGAATTACGCGAATTCGAACGGCGCCGTTTATAATCAGCCGAACGCTAATTACAACATGCCTAATAACGGAACCTACGTTAATTCTGGCGTCGCGAATGGAAGTAACCCGAATCAAGCGGTAACTAACGTGCCGAACAATGGTTACGCAAATCAAAACTACGCTCAGAACGGGACCGGTTACAACGCTTCCAACGGCGTTGGATACGGAAACGCGGCAGGAAACGTTGCGGTGAATCCGTATCCGCAGAATTACGCGCAGAACGCTTACGGTTCAAACGCCGTCCCTGCGACGGGCGCATATCGCGAGTATGTTACCAGGGAAGGCGACAATCTGCTTACGATAGCGGAAAACGAATTGGGGAGCAGTTCGCGTTGGGGGGAAATTAAAAGGATCAATAACTTGCGTTCGGGCGCCACGTATTTTGACGTGGGAACCGTTATTCTTCTCCCGACCGGCGCTAATCAATGAGACCGACAGAACGGCGCCGTCCTCCGTTCGAGGCGCGTTGATTTTTTCGCTAGTTTCAACATTCGCCGCGCGTTCGTTTCCAGAAATGAACGCGCGGCGTTTCTTTTGCGTAGTTTAGAATCTTGAAACTTCTCTAATCTACCCTTAGACGCTCTGCGGTTTGGAGAAATCTTCGATCTTTCTCCCCCCTTGTATCTATTTGAAAAAATGGACAATTTATTTCGTGCGGAACAGGTTGGCGTCGAGTTCCGGAACGGCTTTTTTCGGCTCGTGTGTCTATAAAAGTTTTGATCGATCGTTCCTGCGACGACTGCGTTTTTTTGTGGAGTAGATCGTTGTTTTTAGTTGCGACTGAGCTATTGAATGATTATAATGTCGACTGAGCGCGATTGGCCGCGTCGGCAGTATACGCTCCGTGAGGGAGTTTGAACGGCGGCGTTATTGCGGCGCCTCCGAACCGCCCGCGAGCTATCCGCCCGCTATAAAGTTCGACACGAATAGTAGTACTGTATGTAAAGAGAGCAATGAGACTTAGAGTAATTCGAACAGATCTCCCGCTCAAACATGTAATGACCGTTTTTCGCGGTACGATTAGCGTTATCAAAGCGGTAGTCGTCGAGTTGGAACAAGACGGTCTTCGTGGATATGGAGAAGCGTACGAGGATCTGCACTGGGGCGTTTCGCTCGACAGTATGGTTAGCGCGCTTGAGTCGTGCCGACGGTTTACTGCCGACTACGCTTTGGCTGATCCTCGCGCGTTTGGATTAAAAATAGAAGCTCTCCTAAAAGATAAACCCAATCCTGCGGCGGTTTCGGCAATAGAAATGGCCGCGTGCGACCTTTGGGGTAAGCTTCGCAATACGCCCCTTTATCGCGTTTGGCGTTACGATCCGCGTCGGCTCCCTCTTTCGAGTTATACGCTTGGTCTTGATTCGCTCTATCGTATTATAGAGAAGTTTAACGAACAGCCCAACTGGCCGATCTATCGCATTAAACTTGGCGCGCATGAAGACATGACGATATTGCGCGAACTTCGTAAGCGGACAAAATCGCCTTTTCGGCTGGACGTCAACGGATGCTGGACGAAACAGCAGGCTCTTGACTACGTCGACGAGCTAAAGACGCTCAATATAGAACTCATTGAACAGCCGCTGCATCCGGACGATTGGGACGGAATGGCAAGGTTAAAAGAGGTGTGCGACATACCTTTTATTGCCGACGAGAGTTGCCGTTGCGAAGCCGATATTGATAAATGCGTCGGTTTTTTTGACGGGCTCAATTTAAAACCTGTTAAATTTGGCGGTTTGATGTCTACGCACCGCGCGCTTGAAATGGCAAGAGCGCGAGGATTTAAGACAATGATTGGCAATACGATAGAATCATCTATTGCCGCAAGCGCCACGTCCCAATTTGCCCCTCGGCTTGACTATGTCTATCTGGACGGCCCGATGCTCATTGATAAAAAAATTGGGGTGGGGGTTCAGTTGGATCAAGGCCGGATTATCATGTCGCGCGAGAACGGCGTCGGTTTTTCTTGTCGAACTGCGGATAACCGGAACGACTCCATCTGATTTAAAATAGACGCTGCTTGAACTCATTAAGATTGTTAATCTCACGCGCAACAGAATGACGTCGGAGAAAAAGAGAACTCGGTTATACAGCCGTCGCGGCGATCTAGGCGAAACGTCGCTGGCTTTCGGGCCGCGCGTAGGGAAGGACCATCGCCGTATTGTTTTATCCGGCGCGCTGGAAGAACTTAGCGCTCAGATTGGGTGGGTTCGCGCGCTGGAAGTCGATCCTGACGTTGATCGCGTCCTTAAGCGGCTTCTTTTTAGAATTCATGAAGTGCAAACGGAAGTTCTTTCCGTTACGCCCGCTAAATTGGCGGTAAAGCTTGTTGTTGAGAACGACATACGCGCGATCGAACGTGTGATCGACGTATGGGACGCAAAGTTGAATCCTGCTCCTAAATCTCTTATTCCCGGAGGTTGCAAGACGGGCGCCGCCATTCAAATTGCTCGGACGTTATGCCGGCGAGCAGAGCGACGCGCGTGCGCGTTGCTGCGTTTTGACCCGTCGTTTTCTCCCCGAGTTGGAGCTTGGTTAAACCGCGTAGGGGATCTTCTCTGGGTTTTAGCGCGGTTTGAAAATTCGCGCCTCAATTTTCGAGAAGAATCTTTTAGCGCGTGCGAAGACGATCCGGATCTCTTTTAGAGGCGTCGAATTGCCTCTTTTCAATTCTTGACGCGCTTTTTTATAACAAAACCTATCAAGCAGAAGCAAAGCAACGCGATCCACGAGAAAACCGAGAGAGAGGCGCCCAGCGCAAGACGTCTGGGGGCATATCGAACGTCTAGACAGTAAAGTCCTTGCGGAATCGACGTCTTTCTTAAAAACTCAAACGCGGAGTCTATCGGTTTCTCGTCGATCTTTATTCCTTTTCTTAGAATTGCTTTTTTAATTAACGCGTCTACTTTTTCGGCGTTAAACCGGTTCTCTAGAAATATCTGGCCGTCTTCTGGAGTAACGGGAACCGCGCGTACCGACCAGTCGGGCCAGAACTGTTCCGAAAAAACGACGTCGGAAGGCTCTGAAGCCGACGCAAGATAAACGACGCGATTCGGTTCATAGGAGACTGGAACGACAAAATCGTTTGGGCTCTTGGCCCCGTCTGCTGAGTTGGCGACATGGTTGAGGTAAATCGAGTCAACTCGGTTTTGTTGCCTGAACAGGGCGGCTCTAGTGGCGGGACCGTCGATTTTAGTCAGCGATATTCCCCAATCGAGCAAATCGAGCGAGGACGGGGGGCGCTGTTCGGCGTCGAGTATCCGTTCGGTCCAAAATTTTGGCCCGAGTACGTATTCGATTCCCAGGAAACTGAGATCGGAACCGACGTTGACGCGATTGATCAGCGCGTTGCAAAAGCGCTCGTATCGATATTCTGAAACGGCTCCTCGAACGTCGGTTATGGCGACGTCCATTTTCGACGGATAAAGAGGATAGAGCGTTTCCACATCCCAGACGACGCGTTCCGTATTTCTGCGCGCAGATGATTTTTCGGAAAACACAGGAGGAAACCATACGGGAAAACGGTAGATTCGCGTGGGCGGAATCGCCGTAAAGCAAGCGTCTGACTCCGAACGCGAACCTTCCGTATTGTCAAGCTGAATTTGAAGTTTGTTCTCGGTTCTATCGTTCTCGATTCGATCGGTAAACTGTGAGGTTCTATTGAATAACGATGCGGGAGAAACGACGACCGTCCAACTATTGGCAAGATAGACGTCGGCGGCTGCGAGCAGTAAAAGGAATGTTGGCAACGTTTTCATTTGCGTCGGAGAGACGTTTCCGCCGACGATCTTTTTTCTAAACGACGCGAGAACAAAGACGGCGACGAGGAGAATGACGGCGGTATGAAGAAACGCGTTGCAGAGGTCCCGGCGCGCTGTTTCCGGTTGGAAAGGTCCAAAGAGGAAATCAGTTGAATTGATTGATTGAAAGAGGGATTGCGCGCATAGGCAGGCGACAGCCCATGCAATAAGGGAAAGGCTGCTTGCGACAGCCAAGACCGTAAGAAAGCCTCTGGAAAACTTTTTACGATCCCATCCATAGCCGACAAGATATGAAAAACCGATCATTGTCAGCGTCAATAATTTTGCCGGATACCGAAATTCTGCAAATTTCGGGACGATAAGGTTTAACGCCCAGTACGCTCCCCCGACGGGGTCGTAATTACTAAAAGAAACGGGCACGTTTGTTCCCGACGCTAACGCGCTTACGGCGCGAAACAGCCAAACGGCGCCGTAACCTCCCATTGCGGCAAGAATTGAACCTGCCGTCAGATAAGTTGCCGCGCATCTGAAAAATGAGGATTCGTCGCGTCTTTTCCTTCGGAATAGAAAGGCTGAAAGCGCAAGTAGAAACGGAAACGCGCCGAAATATAACGTGGGCGTCCACACGGCAATTTCTTCTGGGAAAACGCAGAACCAGCGCGACGACTGCGGAAATTGCCTGCCTCCGACGTTCGGATAGAGAAATTCAAGCCAACGCCAAGGTCCCACGCTAAAACGGTATACGGAACGGCTTCGCCCCTCGTTTGAAAAATCGGCGCAAAGGAGTTCGTCATAAAATTCTCTGTCGGTTAACGAGACGTTTTTTTCCGTTTGGGCTTTGCCTGCATTTGAAAGTGCGCTCGGGATTTCCCAAAGGGAGCGAGGCTTCTCTTGAAAACCGCGGGAAGACTTATCGATAAGTTCCAAACTGGGCAGAATCTGAATTGCAGCCAGACAGAATGTAACGGCCGACGTCGCCGCAATAAAGATTACCGGCGAGAGCGCGCGTTTCGCCCGTATGCCTGCGGGGGGCGTTGCCGAAGAAGAAGGATAGTCGGAAATATCAAAACCGTCTTTTTGCCGGGCGTTTTCTTCGGGCGTTGCGCGAGTTGACGCAAACAGCGCCGCGATTGCCGACGTTAAAAGCGCAAGATAAACGATTTGCGGTTCTCCTCCCAAGATCGTAATACTTTGGACGACGGACAGTTTCAAAAGAGCGCGCGCTTTTCCGCTAACAGTCGGCGCGCGAAAGAAATCGACTGCGTAAATAAACAGCGCGGGCGCCCAAGCCGACCCGACCAGATAGATAACGTTGCTATACTGAAAAAGCGTCTGACCTGAAAACGCGTAGACAAGCGCGGAAAACACGGCGCCTGACGTAGAAACGCGGAGACGCCGAGCGAGTCGGTACGCCAAGATGAACATGAGCGCGATATGCAGCCAAACGTACAGTTTAAAGCACGTCGCAAACGAAAGAACGTTGACGCTCGACAAAAAGAAGACTGCCTTTCCCGGATAGAACACAGACGCAGTTGGATCCGCCGCCAGCGGTTGACCTAAATTGACGTTTGGGTTCCAAAGGGGAAGCCGGCCGTGATTCCATTCGTTTTGGATTTGCTGAAACAGCGGGTAATAGTAAAACGCGACGTCCCGATAAGAAAAGCGCGCGTTTGGAGAAAAGGAAGGGAGAAAGAACGCGGTAAAGAGAAGCGCCGGAATGAGAAAGAATGAGAATTTACCGGCGAGCAATCGGGCGCAAAGGTCCGCTAAGCGCGCGGGCTCGGATTTTGCCGAACTGCGCGCGCTAGAATCTGCCGAAGAGGAACGTCGATTAGAGTTCGCCATTTTTCGGATGAGGGCGGGACGCGCGTTGCCAGCGTTCAAGTATGAGCGTTTCCAGTTCGGGGTTAAAGTCGCCGCGCGCCGTTATTGTAAAGCGACGCGACGTAACGTCGACGGGAAGAACGGATATTTCCAGATAGTCGCGCGGCAGCGCGTCTTCCACACGGTCCGCCCATTCGACAAAGGA
>CADACS010000129.1 GCA_902786505.1 uncultured Planctomycetota bacterium
ATCGCCGACGCCCTCGGCACCAAGGACGGCGGCCGCCTCTCCCGCAACCTCAAGGCGCTCATTGCGAGCGACTTCGTGGCGACGATCGATTCGCCCGGGATTAATTCGTCTATTTTGTCAATAAGGGAAAAATACATTGGGACCTATCCTTCAAGGCCGAACGTACGGCCTTCGGTTTTGTCGGCAAAACGCGGGCAAAAATCCAACTTTCATGGGAAAAACCGGACTTTTTTCCCTCGCCGTTCCAATTAAGCTCGGCTCGGCGGAGATTAACGGCGTTTTTACGCGCCGCAAAACTCGCTGTCGGAGTTGTTGCTGAACCGACGAGACGGCAATTGCGAACCAACGCTCGCCAGCGACAAAACAACAGCAACCTCAAAAGAGCGATTATACCGTCTTTTTGAGTTGCTTCAAGGCGTTGACGGCTAAGTCTAACCTAAATGAGCGGGGGAATCAAGAAGGGAGATGTGTAGAATATAGGAAAAATACCGATTATTTTGCATATGCCGTTATAAAATAATAAAAAAAATATTTGTGTTTTAACGGTTATATCTTTTGGATGCGAAAGTTATGGACGTTAGCGGCCTGTTTGCACTTTTTGAAAGAAATTTTGCGTTCGCAGTAAGAAAACAGCCGCTTTCACGTTATAATTAAAAGCGTATATTTATTGCGGGACGGTTCGGAACGAGAGACCTTGCCGACGCCTGCGTCCCTATTGGGCGACGTTGTTTTCAGCGGCGCCGGTTTTTGTTTGAGCGGTTCTTTTGGGAGCGGTTGAAAATGATCTGCGTTATTATCGGATGCGGAAGTCATAAACGAATGATCGAAGAATGGCAGAAGCTGGCCGAAGATAATGTGAAGTTTGTCGAGTTGCGTTTGGATTATTTGCGCAAGGATCCCCAACTTTACCGCCTTTTGCCCAATCGCCCGACCGCGGTTTTAGCGACCGTCCGCCGTAAATCCGACGGCGGAATGTGGCGCGGAACTGAAGAAGAACGTATTAAGCTTCTGCGTTCTCTCATTGCCGAGGGCGTCGAGTACGTCGATCTTGAATCCGACGTCGCTCCGAATATCAAACGTTTCGGTAAGACGAAGCGTATTGTCAGTTACCACAATCTTGAAGAAACTCCCGAAGATCTCGACGCGATTCGTAACGATATTCTCGAAAAATGCGATCCCGACGTTATCAAGATCGCCGTTACTCCAAAATCGATTGACGACGTTTTCCGTCTCGTCGATTTTATGAAGCGCGCCAATTCGGAACGCGGCAAGGCGCGTACCCTCGCGATCTCTATGACGGAGCTTGGCTTCTTTACCCGCGTTTTGGGTAAGAAATGGGGCGCGCCTTACACGTACGCGGGCTTTTCAAAGTCGCGTATTCTGGCGCCCGGTCTCCCGTATTACAAGGTTATGCGCGACGAATACCGCTACGACTCAATCAATCGCGAAACGGAAGTCTACGGCGTCGTCGCCGACCCGATTCAGCACAGCCTTAGTCCGAAGATTCATAATCTCGCCTTTGCCGAAGAGAATATGAACTGCGTTTATCTGCCGTTCCGCGTTCCTAAAGAAGAGCTTTCCCGCTTTGTCGGACTTGCTGAGTTTAATCTTAACATTAAGGGCCTGAGCGTTACAATTCCCCATAAAGTCGATATCATTAGAAAGCTTACGCAGCTCGACCCCGCAGTGGAAACGATCGGCGCGTGCAATACCGTCGTGTTCGACGGCACGAGTCTTTTCGGCTACAACACCGATTATCTTGCCGCCGTTCTCAGTGTTGAAACCGCGCTCACAGGCCGTTCTCCCCGGCCGGGCGAAGCGAGCCCTCTGGAAGGAGCGAGCGCTCTCGTTTTAGGGGCGGGCGGAGCAGGCAAGGCTTTGGCTTACGGTCTTCATGAACGTGGCGCTCGCGTTACGATAGCGGCGCGCAACGTTGCGGAAGCGGAGAAAGTCGCGAAATGGGTTGGTTGCGACTTCTGCTCTTGGGAAGAACGTACGGGCTACGTCGTTCAGATTTTGTGCAACTGCACCTCGGTCGGTATGTTCCCGAACGTCGACGAGTCCCCGATGGACTTACCCTATCTTCGCGGAGGGATGCTTGTGTTCGACTGCGTCTATAATCCTGAGACGACATACCTTCTTCGTATGGCTCGCGAGAAGGGCTGCAAGGTTGTTTCGGGCGTCGAGATGTTTGTCGGTCAGGCGTGCTTACAGTTCAAACTCTTTACGGGACACAAAATTTCGGCGTCGTTTGTTCGCCGTACAGTTCGCGAAGCGTTAAGCGCGGTTCACTAACCTTTTCGCAGGCGCAATAATAACGAGATTGAAACAGGCGCTGCAAACGCGCCTGTTTTTTTATAATCGAAGACGTAAGATTCAGGAGCGCGCGTTTTGACGGGCAACCGCGGCAATATGGGAAAAGAGGAACCTCAAAAACGAACGGTCGCGCTCGTCGCTTTGGGCGCGAACTTGGGAGACGCGGAGGGGAATATTCATGCGGCGCTCCAGCTTCTGGCGGCGACGCCGGGTATTTGGATTCTCAAAACGAGTTCGCTCATAAAGACGGAGCCGGTAGGGGGCCCCGTCGGTCAGCCCTGTTATTTCAACGGGGCCGTTTTAATTGAAACGACCGTCGACCCTTACGGACTTTTAGACGAGCTGCACCAAATTGAAAATAAGTTGGGCCGCGTTCGAAACGTCGTATGGGGCCCGAGAACGGTCGATCTTGATTTGATCATATACGGAGACGTTCAGACGTTTACAGAAGAGCTGACGCTGCCGCACCCAAGACTGTATTGGCGAAGATTTGTGCTTGATCCCGCGTGCGAAATCGCGCCCGAACTTACCGTTCCGACGACGGGACTGAGCTTAGAAGAGACGAGACGGCTCCTTATTGCGACCTGCGCTCATTTTGGGCTGTTTTCAATTTTGCTCCAACGCGTTATTCGCGCCGGAACAGCGGAGACTCTACCGTAAACGTTCGAAATTACGCAGCTCCGGACTGGAAATCTGTACAATAAACCGTTCGAGAATCTGTCGGGGATCGCTTTTACTTCCCCCCTTCAAATCGAAGTCGGCGCGCAAAAGCAGTTCCGACAGCCGCCGACCCCTCCGCGAGCCCAGTCGTTTGAGCTGT
The DNA here is from genome assembly GCA_902786505.1 of uncultured Planctomycetota bacterium. GTDB lineage: Bacteria > Planctomycetota > Planctomycetia > Pirellulales > Thermoguttaceae > RUG369. Next base: position 3,137 of record CADACS010000129.1, read on the forward strand.
TCTGTCATTTTCGCTTTGAGGAACGGCTTGACTCCTACTGCGTCGAGCGCAGAGCTGATACTGAGCGGCGGGCTTTGGGGATCCGCTTCTGAAAAAAGCTGCGTTACCGCCGACATTTTGCGCAGTGAAGAGGCGATTTGCGCCAAAATAGCGACCGGCGCTTCGCCGGCAGTTACGAGTTTATCGAGCTGCCGCAGCGCTTCGGCCGTATTTCCGTCGAGCGCCGCGTCGACCAAATCCCATACTTTTTTCTGGCGCCACGAGCCGACATGTTCCTGTATGAAACCGACGTCGACGGTTTGCGAAGGGGAAACAAGGAGCGCAAGTTTACGCAGTTCCTGATCGAGAGCGCCGAGATCTGCTCCAATAAGATCGACGAGCTCTTCTGCCGCGTCGTGTGTTATCTTTATTTTGCAAACCTTATTGGCCCGTTTTTCCAACCAAGCGGCGGCGCCTTTGGACGACAGCGCGCGGCAGTCGATTACAAGTCCTTGCGCAGCCGCTTTTTTATAGAGTCGAAGATTGCTTGGAAACGACGCGAGCTGCAAAACGAGAACGCCTGATTTGCCCGGTTCGTCAAGATATTTTTCAAGTTGATCTTTGTTTTGTGTGAGAAAGGCGTCGGCAGGGTCGACGAGTACCAGACGTTTGCCCGAACCGAACATGGGGGCGGTCGACGTTTCTCGGAGAACGTCAATGTAGGAAACGGCGGCTCCGTCGAATCTTGTAAACGAGAATTCGCCGTCGTCGTCGGAAAGGACAAGTTCTCGCAGACGGCGCAGCGACTCTGATTTCAGGAACGCTTCGTCGCCGTATACGACGCAGAAGGGAGGGACGTCAATATCCTTGGACTTCTGTAAAAACTCCAGCGCCGTCGTCGTTCCCATAGTTGTTTCCTTAAAGCAGATGGAAATCAATAACGAATCGAATCAGTCGCCGCGACGGGGCGCGGCGGCCCCCTTTACGGCCTTTGAGCGGTACAAATAAACACACGGCGTAACGAAGACGGCGTGTGTTTATTTGCGTTAGCCTTAACCTCTTGAGATTCCCGAGCTCTAACCTAACGGGGACGGGAAAGAGTCGAGGCAGGCTTACTTATTGGCGCGACCGAGGAATTCGCCGGTCCGCGTGTCGACTTTAATGATTTCGCCCTGTTCGAGATATTCGGGCACCATAACGGTCAGACCGGTTTCGATAACCGCGGGCTTTTCACGGGAAGTCGCCGAGTTTCCGCGCGCCGCCGGATCGCACTGAGTAACGAGCATTTCCACGGTGACGGGAAGTGAAATCGCGACGCAGCGTTCTTCGTAGATAAGCGCGAAAATACCTTCGAGCCCCTCTTTGAGGTAGTTCATCTCTTCCGAGATATCTTCCTTCGCAATGTCGTAAGTTTCGTAATTTTCCTTGTCAAGGAAGTACACGGTATCGGCGTCGGCGTAGCTGTACGTAACTTCGCGACGGCGGAAATCCGCTTCGTCGAGGGCGTCGCTGCCTTTGAGTTTCAGATCGATCTTGTCTTTGGTAATAAGATTACGGCAGCGAAATTTGTACAAGGTCGCGGCGCCACGGGCCGACGGCGTTTGAACCTGCAAATTTTCAACGATAATCGGAGAGCCGTTATAAACGAGGACGTCGCCGCGTTTCATGTCCTTAGCGATCATTTTGACACGTTCCTTTTATTGGAAATTGGGCGCGCTTCAATCTTTCGCGCTCAGTTTAACTCTATTCAGGAAAATACAGAAAAGTTGACCGAGCCCTTTTCGAAATCCTGATTTTTTACGAGGCGCCAAGCCTCCGTTGAGACTCCAAAGACGCCCCGCGCCGGTTAAGCCCAAAAGCGATACCGGCGCCAATGTTTTCCGAATTATAACCGTTTCCAATGTGTTGAAAAGGCCGGCGTTTGCCGACAATTCCATTTTAAAGTCATTGCGGCAATTTAGATGATTTTCTCAGTCTTGGAGATTAAACGCTTAGTTTTCAAATGAATACCGGCTAAGAAAGCCGGAAACAGAGGCTTTTACGAATATCTGCCGCGTCAAGAGGCTCAAACGCAAAAGAGACGTTTTCGCGTTTGAGCCTTGCTTAACGCCGTTACAGCTTTTCTGCGGGACCGGAGAGAGACGTCAGTTTTTTCGTTTGCTCTCTTAGGAAATGAATCCATTTGTCAAAAAGTTCTCGGACGTCGTTTGTGAAATTGACGTCGACGACGGACGCGCCGCCGAACCGAATTTCCTCAGCTTTCTGGAAGAATTCCAGCGTTCTTCGAAGAACGTCCCTATTCTCCGCGTATTTTTGCGGGTCCTCTTTGAAGAGTTTGAAAGCGCGGTTGCCGCCCGTCTCGCTGAGTTCGTTTTGGAAGAATTCTACGACTTCCGCGTCGGTAAGCGCTTCTGGGGACTGACGGAACCGTTTGCGAATCAGCAGAATAAACGCAAGCCGCAGCTGCTGAATTCCTTCGGACGGGGACGTCTTCATTTTGTCGAGCGCGCAGTCTAAGCGCCGTTGAGCGGCTTCGACAATGCGTTTATTGCTGAGGGCGACTTGTGCGGCGTAGAATTGAAGGAATTTTCGTATTGAGAATACCGCCAAAACGACGAGCGCGAGCAGTCCGAGCGCCAAGCCGATTTTTTTGACAAGCGCAGATTGCGCCGTCAGCTTATCATTTGCTCGGCGGTCGCTTTCCCCGTCTGCTGACGCGTTTGAATCAGTCTGATCGGCGAGGTTAGAATCGTCGTCGACGTTCGGAAGCAGACTTTCTCTCACCGTTAATTCGACGGGCTCGGATTCGTTCTGCTCAAATTGCCCCTTTTCAACATTGAAATAAGAAGTTTGGATTGCGGGAATCTCTTGCGCGCCGGACTGTGTGGGCCGCAGTTTATAGTCGAACGCAACCCCGTCTTCGAGCGAACGCTCCGTCGCAGGGTATACTTTAAAACTCCCTTTACCGTCGAACAATTTGTTCAAATCGGGCGCCTGCGCGTTTTCAAACGAACCGTACCCTTGAAAGGCGACAGTTAAGGTGAGGCCGTCTCCCACGGCGACGTCGTCGGAAGAAATCGAGACCTTTTGAGTTACTTTTCCATAGACTCCGATATAATTTTCGGGCGCCTGATCTTCCGGAATTGATTTTACGTTTACCGTTACGGTTTTGGTGGACAGGAAGACGGGTACGGTTTTGGGATTGTCTATATCGGAAGCGTCGATAAAGACGCCCTTTAACGAGCACGGTCCCAGCGTAAGCGTCGTGGGATTGGGAGCGCGCATAACGCGTTTAAACGAATATTTGGCATACCGCGTTTTTTGACCGTTTGCGTCGGTTCGTTCAACTGCGACGGGTTCCGGAAGAAACAGTGCGGAGCGGCGTTCGAAAAAAGACGAAAATCCGAAATCGTCAAACGGAGAAGTTTTGTAATTGTTAATCGCAAACCCGAACCGCGAGTTAAGACTATTGAGCCACTGTTCCGTTTCGACGTCGGCAATTGTGTTTGCCGCGACGGCGCGCGACTGCAGCCAAGGAATCGTGAGTTGCGGGGCGCCCGTCTCTCGAGACATGAAATTGAGAAGGTCCGCCGCGCTAAGCTTTTCCTTCGGTTCCTTAACGAGAACGTCAATTGAAACTTCAAAAGGAACAAGAGGATAGACGTCGGCTTCCGGCGTTATGGAGGATTCGAGGAGAACGAGGTCGGTTTTCGTCTGTTCTTTAACCGACAGCGAGAGCGAATTTGCCGCAAGCGTCGAACCTTCGACTTTAACTTGAGGGCACGGGACGGTTAGATTGCCCGTTTTTTTAGGCGTTATGCGGTAGCGATAATCAATAGCTCTTATTTCGACGCGATTCTGACGCGAATTTTCGTAAGATACATTAATGCTCGAGCGCGTACTTGCGCCGAGGGACTCTACTGTGAAATCTTGCTCCAACGCGGAAACGTCGGGATCTTCGTCCGGCTGGGCGTTTATAACCGACACGATTAAGACCGTCGATTCGCCTTCGTAGATCATTTCGGAGTCGAGCGCGAGCGAAAGTTGGGGATCCGAAGGTTCCGCAGCCGGCGCCAATGCGGACGAAAACGCCAAAAAGACGCATACGGATATCGTGTAAAGAGACGTTAATAGGAACCGCCGGAGCGCGCTCCGGTTGCGCAGTTCTAATTCTTGGCGGGGGATTATTAACGTCGCTTGTGGTAATAAATGTCGCATAACGTTCTATATTATTTGATTGTCGCGCTCTTGCGAACGCGTTGGCGTGTTTGGGACGAAGGGACTTGGCGCTCATTACGGGCGCGACTACCAGTCCTTTCCGGATTTTTCGCGTTTCTTTAACGCGTTTCGAATAAAAGCGCGCATTTCCGCCGCGTCTTTCTGGCGGCGTTCTACTTGACGCATGAGAGCCTCCGCTTCCTTTTCCTCTGGCGTCAGTTCCTTCTTTTCTTTCTGCTGAGCCGAAGTTTGGTTATTATCCGCCTCTTGTTTCTCGCTTGACGGTTTCTTTTCCTGTTCTTTCGGCTGTTCTTTAGACTCTTCCTTGGAATTGTCTTTCGGAGGTTCGTTTAATTCGTCGGGTATTTTATCCTTTTGATCCTGCTTTGGATCGTTTGATTGTTTGTCTTGGTTATTTTTCTTATCCTGATCTTGGGAATCTTGCTGTTTGTCCTGATTGTTTGGCTGTAGACTCTCCATCTCATGCTGGTGAAAGATGTAGTTGTGGAGGAACTCTTGAAGCTAAGGAAGTTGATTTTTATAATGCTGAAAGAAAGTTATTTTCAAGTATTAAAAGAAGAATAGCTATTATGCTACAACGTAACTTTGCATTATACGATGAAGAAACCG
>CADACS010000130.1 GCA_902786505.1 uncultured Planctomycetota bacterium
TTTAACAAGATCAGCCGACGCGGCGTCAATTGTTCTCGCTCCGAAAATCCCCCCGGCCATTGCTCCCGGGCGCCCTTGGAACCGGACGCGGACCGACTGCTTTTTATCAGGGTTGGGAATTGGGTAAATCTCGTTAAAGAATTGACCGGGTTTGTTATGGAGCAGCTTTTGCTCGGCAATCTTTTTCCCGTCGACAAGAATATCAAATTCCCGATTGCCAGATTCGTCGCCCCAATAAGTAACGACGAGCGCGCAATCTTTGCTCGGGTCAACTTTCATGTCAAACTCAAAAAAACCGCCGTCGCGCGCGTCGCGCCACTTTCGGCCCATGTGTTCGCCAAAAGCTGATTTTTCCGAGTTGAAGTTGGCGTCCCGTTCTGGCTGCATTTCGCCCGGCTGGAAATAAGAAAGAGTCGCTTCGGCAAGTTTAGCGCGAAAAGCTTTCTCTTCCAGATACTCTTTTTCCTTTGCCGTCCATTCTTCATTTGAGAAGAAATCGAAGTAGGCGCAATACCGTTCCTTGGCGGCGTAGAACGGGGTAAGTGTAACGTCTTTGGGCTTAGCGTTTGAAAGAGTCGTTTCGCTTGGCGTTGTAAAGAACGAACCGAGCGCGTCTGACTTCGCGTCGCTGATCAGCGTTTCTGCCTTCCGGGAATCAGAGACGATAACGGGAAGAACGTTGACGGCCCCTTTGTTATCGTCTTCAGCGTCAAATTGAGAAACGACCGGTTTGTCCGCCGGACCGACGACTCCCGCGTACATGACGGGGCCCCGGAAGAACGCAACGACGTTAGGATTGTCGGGAGTCGGTTCAATCTTCCATTCGGCAAAGAATGGGAGTTTTTGAGACGTTTGTCCTTTGGCCCATTGGGTTCCAACCGTATAGTAGCCGTCTTCTACGTTTGCGTTAATTCCCTTGACAACGCAATTGTTGGGAATGCGGATCTTTACGGTTAGTTTCAGCGCGTTTTGAGTTTCGACGGTAAAAACGCCGTTTTGGTCGATCGAAACGGCGGCGCCTTTCTCCTGCCAATCAAGTTTAGAAGGGACGAGCAAGTTGACGTACAAAATATCGGCGCCGTCGGAAGACTTTCCGCGGTAAAATATTTCGCCGTTATATTGCGCATGATTTTCCATGCCCGTTCCGTGACAGCAGGTCCAACTGTCTTCAGCAGACGAATACGTTCGGAATCCGCCGGGGAGCAACGGAACGAAATAGGTATAGAGCCGGTTTTTGTCGTCGCTCGGTTCCAGCGAGGAGAGAATGTGATTGTAAAGCGCCCGTTCAAAGTAATCGGCGTACGCGACGTCGCCCGATTGCATATAGAGCTCTTTAGTTAGTTTAAGCATATTGTACGTATTGCAAGTTTCGCAAGTTACGTTGGTCAGTCGCGTACTGAGGATTCCCGGTTTGCCGAAATGTTCGCCGGAAGAGTTCCCGCCGATTGAATAAGAGTGGTATTTTGTGACGCGATTCCAGAAGAAATCGGCGGTGGGAAACGCGTTTATATCGCCGTTTCCAGCCAATTCATACCGTCGGGCAAGTCCAACGATTTTAGGAATTTGCGTATTAGCATGACGGCCGTTTAATTCGTCGCGTCCTTCGCTCAGCGGTTTGATTACGGCAAGATCATAGAATCGGTCGCCGGCCTGTAAATATTTAACGTCGCCTGTCGCCGCATATAACGAGTAGAACGCGTCGTTTGTTCCCCCGTACTCACAGGCGAGCATTTTTTGCATCTGGTCAAAGGAGAGGTCTTTCGTGACGTCGATAGCCCAGTCGCCAAATTTCTTCGCGACCTCTAAGGCTTGATCGCAGTCGCAGTATCGGTAGGCGTCCAAAAGCCCGGCAAAGATCTTATGAAAAACGTACCATGGCACCCAAAGTCCGTTTAAATCGAATCCTTGAGAGCGGATATTGCCCTTTTTGATTTCTTGAAAGATAGAGCGGCAGCGTTCGTCGCCAGCCAGAAGACCGTCGCCGCTCGCTTCTTGACATGCGGCGAGTTCGGCGACAATATATTCCGCGCGTTCTTTAAACCGAACGTCGCCGGTCGAAGCGTACGTTTTGGAAACAGCCGAGAGGTAATGCCCCAGAGAATGGCCTGCAATCGACTGATTTTCCCAGCCTCCGTAGCTTTTGGCTCGCGGTTCCAAACCGGCGTTAGCGCGAATTCTTGCCAAAAGTCGGTCCGCGTCGACGCTGAGCAGATAGGCCGCGTTTTTATCCTGCGCGTTTTTGAAAGGACTCGGGAGCAGTCTAACTTGCGGAAGATCGAACGCCTCAATTTTGCGATTTGGCGTTATAACGTCGTCTTTGGCGCGGCACGGCAAAGCGGCGGCGGCGACTGTGAAAAGAGTAAGCGCAATTGCGGCGCGTTGAGAAAAATGGACGGCCATAATATTCTCCTCTTGTTATCGAGTCGTATTCGAGGTTGAAACGTGATAATAATCAAAGTCGGCGACTCCGCCAGAACTCTCTGTCGCATAATGGAATAGACCGAAACGGTAACCCATGAAATGAGGCAGGGAATAGATCATTTTCAGTTTAGGACCAATCGCCTGCCAAGTTTGTCCGTCGACGCTCCAGAAGAAAGAAGCTTCGTCTTTCTGATTAGTAAAGTCGCAGCTTGCTTTGAGATAAACGACAGAAACCTGCCCGTCGAGCGGAATCAGAACATTCTCTTTTACTGAATCGGAATTGAGATTGTCGGCAAGCTGCGCTTCCGATTGAACGACAAAAAATTTCCCGTCTCTTTTAACGACTCCAACAAATCCGTATTTGCGTTGAAAAACGGTAAGTCCTGCGACGTCGCCTTCCGCAAGCGAACTGAAGTCGAGCGCCGTTTCCGCCGTCGACGTAGGCCCGCAAGTTCGTTGAGTTATTGTATTGCGCGCAAACTGCAGCGTCTGGTCAACGCGTCCTGTTTTCAGTCGCAGCCAACCGGGCCGCTCCGAAAGGGACCAGTTTTTCGGATCGGGAATGTGATTCCACTGCCACGCGAGCGGAAAGGCTTCTCGACAATAGTCGTTTTCATCTTCCGCGGCCGCCGATATTTTGGCAAGGAGGTCGGGCTGTCTCTCAAATTCGTCTGATTCAACGATTCCGCTTAGAGGTTCGGCTTCCCGTGGAATAGGAAGCTCGTCGGGCGCTTTGCCGTCCACGCCAAGAACCGGCCAATCGTCCTCCCAAGTAACGGGAATCAGGTAAGGAATGCGTCCAACGGCGCCGCTGTCTCTGAAAAGGTACGCGACCCATGAACCGTCTTGACGTTCGACGAGCGTACCTTGAGCAATACCGCGATCTTTAAAGATAACGCGCCCTTCATACGGTCCGGTGATTTTTTCCGCTCGGAAAATAATTTCCGTGCGCATATCCCCTCTCGGCCAAGTGATATTGCAAACGTAATATTTTCCGTTTCGTTTGAACATCTGCGACCCTTCTGCCTGAAGACCGATTCTGCCTCCGGCAACGGCGCCGGCGTTCCGAATGACGACGTCGTTAAAACCTCCCTGTTTGAAACCTGAAAGATCGTCGTTAAGCTCTGTAAGACGAAGATTTCCCGCTCCGTAAAGCAGGTACTTTTTTCCGTCGTCGTCAAAAAAGAGCGAGCAGTCGTGGCACATGGGCCTAAAAGAACGTACGTCCCATTTTCCGGATACGTCGCGCGTCGAGTATATGTACGTTTTGCCCGTTGTGCCCGAAAAGACTGCAAGATAGAAGACGCCGTCGTTATAGCGTAAGGAACTTGCCCACGTGCCGGCGCCATAAGCGTTTTGCCCGTTGCGCAACGCCAGCGCGTCGGTATTTTCCAGCGCGTCGTGGGCATAGCCGACAATTTCCCAATCAACCAGGTTTTTGGAGCGCATGATAGGTACGCCGGGCGTCATGTGCATTGTAGTCGAACTCATGTAATAAGAGTCGCCTACGCGCAACAGAGACATGTCGGGAACGTCGGCCCAAATATTAGGATTGGTCGCGTTTTCTTGGGCGCCGACAAGCGCCGTCATGAAAAACAAAATCAAGCAGGCGTTCCATGAACCGAATAAACGCTTCCAGTCATTTTGACGAGGGATATACTGTTTCATCTTTGGCGCCTCGACGCTTTTATTTTGTAAAAAGAGGAATTGTTTCAAACCCTATATTAAAAGGATAACGGGCGATTTTTCTATCGTCAATGAAAAAGAACGAAAAAAAATATTGTTTTTGCGTAAGAATATACCGGAATCTTTAAGAATTCCCGGGCTGTCGCGAGGTAAATAAAAAACGATCGAACGGTAAACTTGACTGTGTTTATCGTTCGATCGTAATATGTTTGGGGAACGCAAGTTCCTTTTTAAGCTTCTTCTTTTTCTTCTTTTGAATCGGCGTCTTGCTCTTCTGAACGTTTTCTCATATCGGCTTCAATGATCCAAGCCAGGCGGCCCAATACTCGTAAGTAAAGCGCTGGAACAAAGCTTAATAAAACCGAAAGGAAAAACGCGACAAGCGCAACTTTTCCAAGTCCGGGCGTTTCGCCGACTTCTGGTTTAACGTAATTGTGTACGTCGAATCCAATCGCGGCAACGGTGAGACCGATTGTTGAAAACAGGAAGCAAAAAGAAATGGCTACAAAATAGAGCCACGATTTTGTCACTCTTTTGAAGCTTGCGGCGATTTCCTTTGTAATGAGCGCGTATAACGCGTCCGCTTGCATGCAGGAAAGGAAAAACACAGGCGTTAAACAGGTTGCCGTAAAAGCGAATCCGACCAGCGGGGATAAATGCAGCAGTCCAAAAACGAACGCGCCTGGAATGCCCGCAAGTAAAATCAGGGACGCGCCCCAAAGGAATTGCACGAGCCCGCCAAGGAAGCTGTATTCAGGCCAATCGTCGAATTTGTCGGCTCCGCTTGCCGTTTCTGTAAAAACATGAAACGAGTAAGGGGTCGAGAGCACGCCCCATAAGAAGCAGAGCATGAGCAAAACGATTTTATCGCGCCAAATGCAGCTGAAGAACGCGGCCAACGCGCTGATTTCCTGCCTGTTGACCAGCATCTGTTGAACGTCGCCAGCCAACGTTCTAGTGAAAAAATGCGTTACCGCTAAGAGCGGGAGAAACGCCGCTGCGGAAACGAGTCCAAGTCGAAAAAGCGTGTTGTAGGACGTAAACGGCGTCAACAAATTGTCCCAAAACGGACGCTCCGGCAACTCGGCGCGTTTTACGCGTTTAGGCTTTTCGGCCGCGTGTTCCTCCTGTTCGAGACGTTTGCGTTCGTAGAGCTCTTCGAGAGAGAGGGAACCGCCCGCGGTTCGGGATCGGCTCTTCGTTCTTTCTGTCGGAGGAACGGAAGGTTGGACGGCGGGACTCTCAGACGGCGACTCGGCAATCGCGTAGATATCGGCGTCGCCCGTTTGATTGACCGTGGGCGCGTCGTTTGCCGAACCGTGTTGGAGATTTATGTTTGATTCTTCCGGTTCGTGGGAATCAAGCCTGAGCGAGTACGAACCTGTCTGGGAAACCTCCGGCACAAACTTCAGACCAAACTGAGCCTCCGGTTGAAGTTGGTATTTGGGTTCAGACTCGCTGGCGCTTTCGTCGACGATCGAGAGACCGTCGTCTTCGTTTTCGAGGGGAGAGTCGTCTGTCATAATCTCTTCCTGATAATCTTAAAAGACCTTCCGTGAGAAAAGGCGCGTAAGGGACGCGCCGCCGCGTCATATTTAATTCTCCACATCCCAAGTTCCTATTGTAGCAATTTCTATCTTTAAAATCAAGCGCTTGTCTCTTATTGAGGGCGCCTTGCCAACCTTCTTTTTCCGATTAGTATAATATCTAAATTGGAGGAGTAATATTGTCTGAATCTCCTCTGAAAACGTCGGCGGTCTTGATTACGCTTTCGGCGGCTCCGTTGTTGGTCGTATGAGATTTATTTAAAAGGATTAGACTTTATGGAAAATATGCCGATCGTCAACGGCGACGACAGTTCCCGCTTGCCAGAGCTGACTTGGCTGATTTTCGAATCTTATGCCGATACTCCAACCGTGAATCGACTTGATCGCTGTCCTCTTCCGAATAAAGAGGCGATTGTCGAGATTCTTAGCGACTTAAACGAAATTTTATTTCCCGGTTACCGCAGGCGCGACCGTCTCAACACGTCAAACGTACTGTACTACGCCGGCAATCTCATTGAAAAGATTTTTGAATCGCTTAGCGTTCAGATTTCCCGAGCCCTGTGTGGGTGTGGGGAAGGGAGCTCTTGCGACCCTGATAAAAGAATCGAGTATGAAAAGACGGGCCAGGAGTTAACCTACAAGTTTCTCGCCCGGATTCCTTCGATCCGAAAGATGCTGTCGAAAGACGCGGAGGCGGCGATTAAAGGGGATCCGGCATGTAAATCGACAGACGAGGTTATTTTTTGCTACCCGGGATTTGACGCAATTGTCGTGTACCGCGTCGCGCGCGCCCTCCTTGAACTTGGCGTTCCGCTCATTCCCCGCACAATGACGGAAATAGCGCACTCTCGAACCGGCGTCGACATTCATCCGGGCGCGAAAATTGGCGAATATTTCTTCATTGACCATGGCACAGGCGTCGTTATTGGCGAAACATGCGAAATTGGAAACTGGGTTAAGCTTTATCAAGGGGTTACCCTTGGCGCGCTGAGTTTTCCAAAAGACGAGCGTGGCGAGCTTGTTCGCGATAAGAAACGTCATCCGACTCTGGAAGACAACGTGGTTGTGTACGCGAACGCGACGATTCTTGGCGGCGACGTCGTCATCGGACACGATTCGACGATCGGTTCGAGCGTGTGGATTACCAATTCTGTCGAGCCAGGTTCAACGGTTGTTATTGAACGGCCGAAGTTAGTCGTCAAATGAAGGATTATTCAGAGCCTGATTCTTAAGAGAAGAAGAACGTTTTTTGAGAGACGCCTGTAACAACGCATTTGCATTGTCGAAGACGGGCGATATAGAAAAAGGGGTAAACGCGCAGACGCCGTTTACCCCTCGTTTTTTTAAGTGAAGCGTTCAACTTCACGCGTTTAACTCAGATCACATGGAGACGGTTTCTTTACCGCGAGGAGTAGCCATAGCGCCCCAGACGCCGTGTTTCGACGGACCGGTATAAAGCTGATCCTGTTCGCCGCCGCCCATGATCTCGTTGATGTTGCCGGTGTCGATCGTTTCAGAAACGAAACGAACGGAGCCGTCGAGCATGCAGACGTTCGCGCCGCCGCTGTGATTCGAAGAAGCGGAGCAGAGAGTCCACGTGGCCGGATCCTGACCGCCGCTGCCGGAGCAGCTGGGGCTGTTCGGCGGAAGAGCCGCGTTAAAGTTCGTGCTGCAGCACGTGCTGATGCACCAACGGCGTCCCTTCGTGTAGTAGGTCGTTCCGTCGACAAACATGCCGTTTTCACCGCGCGTGGCAAGGCAAGCTGCCGGAGGCTGCTTATTCAAACCGCTGATGTAATAAACGCCAGTTTTATAGTCGTTTCCGTTTTCGGCGAGGACGTCGGAAACGTTGATTTCGCCAAACGCCATCGTATTGGTGGTGCCGTCGCTAATCATCGCAAGAGTCGTGCGTCCGGCTTGACCGCCGACGAAAACGCCGCGGCGTTTCTTCTGGCCGCCGTCGCTGTTGTTCGTGCAAGCGTCGCCCATATTGCACGCATAGTTGTTGCGCGCCAGGTGTTCGCCAGGAAGTTCTTTCGAGTTTTGAGCAATACCGTCCGAAGGACACAGAAACGCGTCGACAACGGTCGTATATGCGTTGTCCGACTGACCGCCGAGGTCGGTTGCCGACGTCGGGCTGGGCATTTCAGTCCCATTGCTCTTATAGGCTTCCGCGTAACCTTGAATTTTCGTGGCCAGAGCTTGCTGTTCAATGTAGGGGAGCAGCAGAGTATGAACGGAGAGACGTCTCAGACGGGAATATTCGGCGCCAGTTTCATAATGCATCCAGAAAG
>CADACS010000131.1 GCA_902786505.1 uncultured Planctomycetota bacterium
TCTTCTGATATCGTTTCCACTTTTACGCCCGAGAGACGCTCGCGTTTGGTTTTGGGCCCCGTCCCTTTGGAATCGCCGTCACGGTACCATTCGCGCCCTTCTTTAATTACGTTCAGGAACTGTTCGTAGCTGTCGTCGACCATTTTTTGCCAAATCGCGGTTTCTTCGGGGGTCGGTTCCTTCATAAAATCGCCCATTCCCTTCATGGCGCCGCTCGTGACGGGGTTCGAACGGACTCCCAGTTTTTTACACAGTTCGGCAGCGTTATACATCGAGACGATAACGCCAATCGAGCCGGTCGTCGTTGAACGTTCCGCGAAAATTTTATCTCCAACCGTGGAGATATAGTACCCGCCGCTCGCGGCAAGGTCGCCCATGCTCACGATTACGGGTATTCCCAAATCTTCTTTAAGTTGTTTGAGAAGATGGAGGTAATAGTCGCTTCCTGAAATCGTGCCGCCGGGAGAATTGACGCGCAGTACGAGCGCGCGGACGCGTTTGTCTTCGCGAAGCGATTCAATTGCCGTAGGAATAAAGCCTGTTTCGTCCGTTTCAATAATACCTTCGATCGGGAGAATAACGACTTTCCCGTCGCAGGCTTCGTCTCCCTTAATCGTCGTTTCAACGAGGCCGGCAGTGGACGGGTCGACGCTGCCGACGACCTTTGCCAGCGTGACGACCGTTCCAATCGCGAACAGGAAGAGAATAAAACAGAAAAGAACGACGCCAACAACCGTCATGGCAAAGTCTTTGAGCACAATTTGCCAAAATCTGGGCGGCTGCGGGGGGCGAGAAATAAATTGCGGACGGTTAGGGAAGGGCCGTTGCGGCGTTTGACCGTTGAAATTCGTATTGGGATCGTTGGGATAAGTCATGGCGTTTTTCTTGTGAATCGGCCAAAATGCGGACGGAAGCCCGTCGGTTTTTGGCCGCGACTAAAATACGGAAAGCGAGCCGCCCGTAAAACAAGTTTTGGGACGGCTCGCTCGTTTAAAAGACCGGAAACAGCGAGAGATCAGACGCGGGGAATTTCAAATCCCTTGCGCTGTTCGCGAGACCAGAAGGACGCGGCCTGATCGTCGCCGACGATTTGCTCTTTGTTGACGTCCCACTTGATTTCACGGTTCAAACGCGCGGCGATTGCGCTGAGATGGCAGCAGTTGAGCGCTTGGACGTGCGACCATACGTCAGAAACGGGCTTGCCCCCTTCGCGAATGCAGCGAATGAAGTTTTCCTTGTGCCCTTCAAACGGCTTGCCATTGTAGAGCGCATTGAAATCCTCTTGGGAAAACGCGTCCTTCGGGAGTTCCTCAATGACTTTGCCCTTGCAGCGGCCGCGGTTGACGTGCATGCGCCCCTTGGTTCCTTCGAAAAGTACTCCGTTTCCGTCGGGCGAACTGCTGACGACGTGCATTTCGACGCCGTTGGTCAATTTCAGGACGACGTCAAATTCGTGGCTCGTATTGTAGCGGTTGTCGACCGTCGGATAACCGTCTTTGAACGGAACCGGGTGTTTCGCGTTCGTTCCGTCGATACTGACCGGGCCGGTTCCGAATTTGTCGAGCCCCATAGCCCAAAGAGCGCTGTCGATGTGGTGAGCGCCCCAGTCGGTGAATTTACCGCCGGAGTATTCGTACCACCAACGGAATTCATAATGGCAGCGCGTATGGCCGTAGCGGTTGTCGTTGTTGTTTTTATTGAGGAAGTCGCCTTCGCCGAGGAAATCGGTATACGGCGCCTGGCCGAGATACATGTTCCAGTCGAAATTGGCCGGCGGATCCATTTTGGGAATGTCTTTGTCGCAGGTGGGAGAGCCGTCGATGTGGACGACCACCTTTTTGATATCGCCGAGCATGCCCGCACGGACGATAAGCGTCGCCAGAGCGAACTGATCGTGCTGCGAACGCTGCTGCGTGCCGACTTGGAACGTTTTGCCGTACTTTTCGACCGCTTTGCGAATAATCTGATTTTCTTCGAGGGTCAGCGTCAGCGGCTTCTGGCAGAAGACATGCTTGCCGGCTTGAAGCGCTTCGACCGCGATCTTAACGTGCCAATGGTCGGGCGTCACGACGGAGACGACGTCGATATCGTCGCGCTCCAGAATTTTGCGGTAGTCTTTGTATGTGTCGGGCTTGATCGCCTCGCCTTTTTCGTTCTTTTTGCCGATACCGGTGGCGAGGGTGCGCGCCAGACCGTAATCTTCGTCGAGGTCGCAAATGGCGACGATATCGACCAGATGATTAAAGCCCATCGCGTCGCCGCGGCCCATGCTGCCGACGCCGATGCAGCCCATACGAAGGCGATCGCTCGGCGCTTGCGCCCAGACCGGTTTGACGGTTTCGGTAAACGGGAGGACGCTCGTGGCGGCGGCGAGCGCGGCGGACGATTTAAGGAAACTGCGTCGATTAAGCATGTTCGTCATAACAAACCTATTCTTGGGGTTGGATGAGTGATCGTGGAAAGACATGTTCAGCGAAACTGAACGTCTTTAATTTTGGTAAAATCCACGAAATGGATAAAATGCAACAGTTTTGATTATACAAAAAGTATTGACTTTGCGTCAATACTTTTCAGTAAAGTCGAATTCTTTGAATAATAATAACAAAAAAAATAGCGATTTTAAGAATTATAACGGGAAAATACGAACATTGGACCGTCGGATGTTGACGCCATGCTTCGTTCCGTATATAAATAGCGAGGCGTCGCAACGGTATAGCCGAGACTCTGACAGACATAAAAATTTTTTACGGCGTCCCCTTGAAACATTCGGCAGGGTAGCTATAATCAACCCCCGACGTCTTAAGCGTTTTATAGTCGACTCCGTAGAATAGCGCGGCGTTTAGCGCCTGTTTCTTCGGGAAGGCGGCTTTTTTCGCCGCGCATAGAGCGCGTCATACGGTCAACGGGAATTGGCCGTTGCGATGGGTCGCAGTCGGTATAGACCTTAATTGAGGCTGAAAGCGCGCGCGAATGATGAGCGCGGCGCGCAATTCCCCTCCTAAGGTAGACGGACGTCTTTTTTGAAGCGTCGGAAGCACGGTAGGTTTCCGTAAAAGCGAGCACGGTATGCGCGTTGAGCGCGCGGAAGCTCTGTTTACGAGCCTCCATTAGGATACAAAGAAGTAGGAATTGAAATGTCTCGAGTTTGTGAAATTTGCGGCAAAGGTCAGATCGTTGGTAATCATGTTACCACACGCGGTCGCGCGAAGCGTCTCAAGGGCGTTGGTACGAAAGTCACCGGTATTACGCGTCGTACTTTCAAACCTAACCTTCAAAATGTTAAGGTAACTCTTCCGAACGGCGGAACGAAAGTTATGCGAGTTTGCACGCAGTGCCTGCGCTGCGACGCCGTTGTGAAGCGCATCGCGCACAAGCCGTTCCAGTTCAAGAGCGCGGCCCCGGCCAAGACGGAATGATTTCTGTTCGCCTCTGATTTCATGCGATAAGCATTCAAGCGGGGGCCGGAAACGCGCCTCCGCTTCTTTTTTACTCCTTTGCGAACATTCTTTGGTCGTCCCTGTCGGGAAAAGCTCGCGAGCGTTTGACTCGTATTCTCTTTTTGATCTTTTTACCGTATTGAATTGAAATCCCGGAAGGCCGGGAAGCGTTGGAAGTTTGGCGAGTCCGTGAACTCTGCCGTTTAATTCAAAGAAAGATTTTTGACGTGGGAGAGTATTTCATTGAAACTTAATTCAGGTTGTTTTATCAAAGCATAACGCCGGGCGTCGTTCTGGCGTTTTTATCATAGGTCCAACCTCAAGACGGTCGCTTGTCTTGATCTTGGTTAGGTTTGTTGTATACGCTCGCTTCTGTGTTTAGTGAGCGATCTCGTGTGGGCTGTCGCCCTTTCTTACTTTTTAGGAATCTCCGTTAAATCGGCCGCCCTGAACGGGACGCCGACGTCCCTTGGAGATTGGTCCCGGAACAGCAGTAACGAAATAGGTGAACAAGATGAAAAGAAACAAAAACAAAAAGATTATGAATCTCCTCGCAAGCCACGGTTTCTGCCCGCGCATTCAGGAGGACGGCAGCCGCGTGGCGTTTGAAACGTCTGCGGGCGCCAGTTTCGACGTTGGACTTGTCCGCAACGGCGGCTCTTGCGTGCAAGTTCGACTTCGTTTGAACTCGAGGGAGCCCGCACGTTCGCAAGAGGAAGAGTTGAAGGCGGCGCTCGACGTTAATGCGGCGCCCGACGTTAAAATTCTTCGGTGTGATTCCGACTTGTTCGCCGTCTTCGAACGTCCCCGTAAAGAAGGGGATCTTTGGACGCTTTGTCAGCGCGGGTTTGGAGCGTGCCTGAACGCGGCGATGCTTTTTCAGGAAATAACGAAAGCCGACGAGGCGCGTACGTCGTCTATCGTCGACTTAAGCGCAGCTAAAATTTGCGACGACGTTGATATCGAGTATGGCGTTAAAAACGCGGACAAAGACGGCGCTGAGGACTCTGATAAGTCTGACCGGTCCGACGGTTTTTTGGAAACGATGTTCAGACTGTTTATGCTGGTCTCGATTATGAGCTTCGTTGAGAAAAAATCCAAGGAAGAGGATAATTCGAACGTATTTAACGAGGACGATGAAGACGAAGAAAACGGCGAGAAGGACGAAAGCCTGCCGTTTATGCTTGAAATGTTCCGGGAGATTATTGATAGGATGACGTCAAAAGGAGACGACGAATCTGACTCGCAAGATACTGCAGACAGCGACGACGAACCTTGGAATTGGGACGACGATTCGGACGACGACCAAGACGGCGAACCTTGGAATCGGCACGACGACTCGGACGACGACGAACCTTGGAATCGGCACGACGACTCGGACGACGAACTCTGGAATTCAGACGACGATTCGGACGACGACGGGGATGAAGACGAATCGGTTGATCAAGACGACGGAGAAAAGTCGGACGACGATCAATCAGGTATCAATTCGCAGATTCTGAGGCTGTTGAGACTCCTTGCAGAGAAGAAATTAGCAGACAAAGAGAAGAAAGACGACGATTCAGGCGGGGAAGAATTTGACCAAACGCTTCAGGCATTGACCGATTATCTTAAACGTGAAGGTTTTGATTACGAGATCGACGACGATAAAGACGTCAGGATTTCGTACATGGGCTTTCCGTTTTGGATTAATGTCGATAGGAACTCCAAATTTTACCGTATTATTACGCTTATTCCTGAAGTTCCGGGCGCCAGTTTAGAACTTGAAAACGCCGTCGAGGAAATCAACTCCCACGTAAATCCGGTAAAGGTTGTCCTTATGAAGAAGAATACGCCTTTCTTTACGTTTGAGGGTTTTTTCGACTCGCCGCATTCTTTTTTGAACGTTTTCAATATCGGCTTGAAGTCGTTGAGCAAAGCTAAAAAAGACCTTATGCGCATTCTCGAGCGATAAGCAGATTCAGTCTATATAGTAAAGGGGGATATAGAAATGAGCGATAAAAATCGGAAACCTTCCGACGATAAGTTTGGAAGAAGAATTGAGAAGCTTTCGCAACTCATCAAGAAAAAAGGATATACGGCCGTTAATAAAGGCGACTCTATTATCCTTAAACTTATGGGGAACGAAGTCGTAGTTGAACTTGATCCCAAGAGTTCCTTTGGATATCGAACGAGTTATCACGTCGAGAACGTTGCCGAATCGAACTCGGCGTGTCATGAAAAGATTATGGATATTACTAAGAAGGTTCGGCTCGTAAAGATTCTTCAGGGAGAGAACAGCGTTGATTTTGTGATCGACGCCTGTTATTCCAAACCGGCTGAATTCGTAAAAAATCTCTCCCGGTTTGGCGAGATTCTGCACTTGGCGGCTTTTATGTTTACTGAGGATTAAGGATAAGGCGCCAGACTTTAGGGCCGAGTATTGGCCTTCTTCTTGGACGGTTGCCACATTCTTTTTAGGGAAGTTTTAGCAGGTTTGCAGTCTGGCGCGGTGTGAGGCCGTAAGAATAGACTTCACAGTAGACGGTAGAACAGCGTGGCGACGTTCAAAGAAATTTTGAACGCCGCCTTTTCTTTTACCGTCCTATTCCAATTTAGAATCGCGCATAATTGGCGCCCAAATCAAGTTGCGATTCAACTTAGCCGCAACGTCAAAGGCTTTTTCCGCCTGCTCCTGTTCTCCCTGAAGCCGCGCGACCAGTCCCTGCAAAAAGTATGTCGCGGCGTTTTGTTCCGCAATGGGGCCTTCTTCGCCAAACTTTGAGAATTCGTCGACCGTCGGCGTCTTTGACGAACGTTCGGCAACGACTTTGGCGAAGTCGGCGGTCAATTTTTCCGCTTCGGTCTCTCGGTCCAGTTTACGCAGCGCTAACACGCGATAATACGTCGGTTCCGTCCCAAGCGTTTTGGGCGCGTTTTGGGGATCGACGCTCCGCTCGTAGGCCAAACGCGCGTTGTCCGCGTCTCCAGCCTTCTCAAACGCTAACCCGGTTAAGTAGAATATCTTGGCGTTTTGTCCGCCCCCTAACGGCGTGGCCGCTTCAAAATTTTCCGGATAGGTCGCCGCAGATTGAAAATCCTCAATTGCTTTCTCGCTCTCGTTTGACGCCAGGCGTTTCATGCCGCGCAGCAGCGCCGCGTCGACGAAGAGGGAATGGACGTCGCGCCCTCCTTCCCAAACGTGGAAATGACGTTTTTTGAGAATATCAAGAGATTTATCGTATTCTCCGACCGCATTGTAAAGCTCGACGAGCCGCGCGACGCTGTCGTCGTATTGAAAGACCGCGTCGCGATAGCGTTCCATTTCGTCCAGCCGTTCTTTTGCCGTTTTTCCGGCTTTTGCGGCAAGTTGGTCAAATTCATAGATAAAGCGCGGATCGGAGCCGTCGCACTTGAGCGCCTGGCGATAAGCCGCAAGCGCTTCGTCGAACTTATTTTTTCTTCCCAGCGCGAACCCGATATTACGCCAATTCCGTCCAAAATCGGGCCGTATTCTTGCAGACTCCTGCCACTCTTCTATCGCTTTATCTTGATCTTCCAAGAAGTAAAGCAGCATTCCGTATTCAAAGCGCGCTTGCGCGTCGTTCGGCGCGACGGAAAGAATCGCGTCGTAGAGCGCGCGTTCTTCGGGACGGAACGCAAAGACGTATTCGTTGTCACGTTCCGCCGCTTCTTTCAAGACTTGCGACACGTCCTTTGCGTCGCGTTTTAACTGAATTAACGTCCAAGCTTTATAGTAACGAATTGTCGATATTTCGTCGAACGGAGTTCCATAGTCGATCGCCGCGTCGAGGAGTGCGAGCGCTTCGTTGCAGGCGCCGCGATTGAGATAGTCGACAACCGTTTCGAGGAGCTCCTGCTGTCGTATCGTCGCGGAATCGGCTCGGTCGTTTATGACGCCGCGGCTTTTCTCAATTTCGGCAAACGCTTCGGCGACGTTTCCATTGAGAAAACCGCGCTCAAGTTTAGCCGAATAGTCGATGGGATCGTTTGAGACGACGTAATCGAGCAGTTCGACAGCCGTTTCTTTATTGACTTTGGACGTTTGATAGAATCGATTGCCTGAGACGGCAAAGGTTCGCACGCCGTCCGCGCCGCCTTTTTCAAGGAGTTTGCGAATAACAAACGCTTTGAAAGTCAGCGCTTTGGGATTGTCGGCGTCGACGCGCAGAGAACGGTCGAGCATTTCAAGCGCCTCGGCGTAGTCGCCGCTTTTTGACGCAAGTTCCGCAAGTTGAAAGAACGCAGCCGCTTGGAAGCCGACAGTCCAGCCGGCTTTCCAGAATTGATCTTTTGCGTCCTTATCGCGCCCCAATCCGCGGTAAGCCAAGCCGAGGTAATAATGCGGCTCCCCGTCTTTAACTCTAGTGTAGTTCTTTTCCAACCGTTCGAGCGCGCGTTCAAAGAAAGCCGCGCTTTCGGACCATTTTCCTTCGCGCAGCAGCCGCAGACCGACCGCTGTATTGACGCGCGCGTCGCCCGGATCGCGC
>CADACS010000132.1 GCA_902786505.1 uncultured Planctomycetota bacterium
ATCAATGAAACAAAAGAAGAAAGGATCCGTCTAAAAGGTTACACAGGAAGACAGACGACGTTATGACACGTTGTCACTCGGGACAGCCGCTCTGTTTTTTTTCGGCTGTTCTACGCGAGCTTGCGAAGTCTTCTTGAAAGGGCGAAGACGCCCTTGAACGCTAAACAATACATTTTACAGCGCTGGAGAAGCCCGTCGGAACGTTCGACGGACGGTTCCCTGTGTTCGGTCTAAATCTTCTTCGCGCGATATTTCGATTCACCATTTTGTTCTTCGAGGAGATTCCAATGCGTCTTAATAAGATTGCCGCGTTCGTTCTCACGCTTGCCGCCGTCGTGTTTGTCTGCTTGCCCGATTATTCGCCGTTTCACGTTTTGGGCCGGATTGCCGTGCCCGGCGCGCTCTGCCCGTTGGCGATTACGAAACGGTTCGTTCATGGCGAACTGCGCGTATACGCGTATTCCCAAGAGATCCTTCTTTGCGTCGGCCGGACCGACTTCATGGCGATTGAAACGCTCCAGAATCTTGCGCCGGGAGATCAGATTGAGCTGAGCGCTTTCGGTTACGAAGGGGGCGCCGTCGAAACTCGGATTTTAGGATGCGCGTTTGACAGCGAACTCGGCCTCGTCTGTCTGGGGCTTGAGAATAACCGCGCCGCGCGCGACTTTCTCGTCGACCGACAGGCGTTGCGGAACGCGGGATTCAATTGCCCGATTTGCTTTAATTCGTGGCGCGTGCGCTAGTTGCGCTTCTTTTGGAACCGTCTTTTTGACGGTTGTATTAAAAAAAGGAAGTTTTTTCTTTTTTTGCTGTTTTATTATTGTTTTTAGATTTTGGGTTTTTATAATTAAGGATGTTGCAGGGATGATGCTGTTTTGTCTGGTTCCGCGGGTCGCGCCGCCTGCCGATAGAACGCGTTTTCCGATCAGCGTTTTAAAATATGCCGGAACGTACGGCAAGCGCCGCGCTTGCGAGTCGTCCGGTTCATTGGCGCCGGCGGGCAGCCGGTTCCGAAATAGTCTGCGGAAGGGATCGGCCAAACGGCCTGTCTTGCCGGCTTCTTACAGAAGACCCGGTCGCGAGTTCATCGCGGATTCTTTCTGCTTATCTTCAATTCTATTCCAAAGAAAGGTTCGATATGAACAGGTATTTTGCGTTTTGGATCGCGGTTCTCGTTACGGCGGGGCGCGCGGGGATCGGATCNNNCGAAATAACTCGCCGTCCTACGCGTCGCGCGGCAGGCTGATTCTCGTTCAGAGCGACAAGAGGGTCTTTGCTTGCGCCGGGCAAGTCCACTATTCCGTGAACGGCCCCCGCGGTCGAATGTATCAGAATCTGGTGAGCGAGTTCGTCGTTGACGGCCCGCAGGGGCGGCAAATAATCCGTCCTGAATTCGAGATGGCGTTCGTTAATCTCGAACGGGATATTGTCTACTTTTTCTACCGTCATACGCCGCAAACCAAGAAGCTAACCGCCGAAAAGCTCTCTCGGCGCCCCGTCTCGGTGGGCGATAGCATTATGCTCGACGTTTCCTATTCGAGGGGCGATACGAAAAAGGGGCCGCAAGCTACTGCCGCAAAAAGCGACGACGGACGGTGGGTCAGTGCGCTTCATGGCAAGGGCGGTCAGTCCGGCAGCCCGATCCGATTGGAAAGCGGCGAAATCGTAGGCCAGTTCGACAGTACGGCGAATGATCCGACCGCCGAGAACGACTCGTTCTTTAATCGTTTGGATTTTGAGACGGTCGCGGCCGATCTCGACGCCATTACGAGTGGTCGCGCCGAAGAAAATGGATTTCAAATGGTTCGTCCCGGCGGACGGGTCGAAGGCTGCGAGAACTACATGTACTACTGGAGGTAAGACGCGCAGTCGCAGCGCGTTATAGCGCAGACGCCGCGTTCGGACTTGGTCCGGGCGCGGCGTTTTTTCTTTTTTGGGCCGGGAACGTAGAGTAAGGCAAGCGACCAACGGGAGCGGTTATCGCAGTTCCGCGCGGCAGCGCGAACCCGGAGCGGCGCGGTCGCCGCCGCGGCGTTTTTTCTTTTTGTTGTGTTGGCGCGTGTTCTCATTTGTGGCGTCCGCCGGCGGCGCCGGCGGCTCACGCCCTTCGGGCGGGGGACGCGTCGCGGGTTCTTTTTGGCGCGTTGCGTATTCTGATTCAACCCATCCGCCCCCAATGGGGGCGGCTTTCCGCTTCGCGGATTGACGCCTCGCGGCTTTGCCGCTTCGCCGTTAAATAAACGCAGCGGCAAGCGACCAACGGGAGCGGTTATCGCAGTTCCGCGCGGGAGCGCGAACCCGGAGCGGCGCGGTCGCCGCCGCGAACCGGGTCCCGCGCCGTCGCGGGCGCCGCGGGTCATTTGGCGGGTTGCCTCGTGAAAAATGCGCGTTATAATAGCGATAGTTTCCCGACCGTTTCGGGAATTTCAGGACATTCGCAATAGAACACGGAGCAGGATATGGCGCAGTCGTTTGTTCCCGGCATGAAGATTATCGTACGCGGCGAAGAATGGCTCGTTCAGCGCGTCGACAAGGCGTCGGAAGAAGGGAAGAAGCCGGGAGAGTTCGCGCTCACGGCGGTCGGTCTTTCGTCGCTCACGCGCGGTCAGGAGCGCGTCTTTCTGACGTCGCTCGAACGCAAGATCGAGGCGGTCGATCCGGTCTCGACGAAATTCGTGGCCGACCTTTCGCCGCGCTTTCGGAACTCGCGCCTCTTTATCGAATCGCAGCTCCGGCAGAGCGTTCCGACCGACGCGCGTATTTACGTCGGCGACAAAGGCGCGATCGATCCGCTCCAATTCCAATTCACGCCCGCGCTCAAGGCGCTCGCGGCGCCGCGCGCGCGTATCCTCATTTCCGACGCGGTCGGGCTCGGCAAGACGATCGAATGCGGAATCCTGCTCTCGGAGCTAATTCGTCGCGGGCGCGGCAAACGAATCCTCGTCCTCGCCGTCAAGAGCATGCTGGAGCAGTTCCAAAAGGAGCTCTGGTCGCGATTTACCATACCGCTCGTCCGACTCGACTCCGTCGGCGTCCAGCGCGTGCGCAAACATATCCCGTCGAACGCGAACCCGTTCTACTATTACGACAAAGTCATTATCTCAATCGACACGCTCAAGGCGCCGGGCGAATATAAAAACTACCTCGAAAACAGCCGCTGGGACGCGGTCGTAATCGACGAAGCGCACAACGTGGCCGAGCGCAATAACTCGCAGCGCTCCAAGCTCGCCAAGCTCGTCGCGACCCGCTGCGATTCCCTTATCATGCTCACCGCGACCCCGCACGACGGCAAACGCCGGTCGTTCGCGAGCCTCGTCGACATGCTCGACCCGACCGCGATCGCCGACCCCGACAATTACGGCGCCGAGGACGTTCAGGACTACGTCGTGCGCCGATTCAAAAAGGACGTCAAAGCGGAGATCGCCAAAGAGTTCCCCGAACGGACCGTCGAACAGCTCAGCGCGCCCGCTACCTCGGAAGAAGAGGCCGCGTTCGACGCGCTCGCGAATCTGAAATTCGAACGCGTCGACGCGAACCGGCGCGACCGCGACGTCCTCTTCCGCACCGTGCTCGAAAAGGCGCTCTTCAGCAGTCCGGACGCATGCCGCGAAACGGTCCAGAAGCGAATCGCCCTGCTCGAAAAGGAACCCGAAAAGGAGCCCGAACAAGAGTCCGCCCAAAAGGAGCCCGAAGATCCGGCCCGCGCCGAGCGGAAGCGCCGCGAAGCGCAAACGATCCGCGACGCCAAGCTGCGCGACGCGCAAAAGCTCCGCGCGTTCGACGCCCTGCTGGCCAAGATAACCCCGGCGCGCTTCTCGCGCTATCGGCTCCTGCTCGACATGCTCCGTCCTTCCGGGCCGCGCTCGATCGGCTGGTCCCCGAACGTTTCGAACGACCGTATCGTTATTTTCGCCGAGCGCGTTAAGACGGTCAAATTCCTCGCCGAACGGCTCCGCGCCGACCTCAATCTGACCGAGGACCAGGTCGTCGCGCTCGACGCGTCGCTCGGCGACGTCGAAATCATGGACGCGGTCGCGAAGTTCGGGGTCGAGACGTCGCCCGCGCGCATCCTCGTGTGCACCGACGTCGCGTCCGAAGGTATCAACCTGCACTACTGCGCGCACCGGCTCGTCCACTTCGACGTCCCGTGGTCCCTCATTACGTTCCAGCAGCGCAACGGGCGTATCGACCGCTACGGGCAGGAGAAGACGCCCGAAATCCGCTATCTGACCGTCGGGACCGCCAATGAGAAGATCAAAGCGGACGCGCACATACTCGACCTGCTCATTGAGAAAGACAAGGAAGTCGTTAAGACGATCGGGGACCCGACCGAGTTCACCAAATGCTGCGACGCGGAGACCGAAGAGCTCGCCGTCGGCAGAGCGATGGAGCGCGACGGCGAATCCGACTTGGAATTCGACGATCTGTTCGCCGAGTTCGCGGCCGACGCGCCGGACTCCGAAGCGCTCGGCGCCGAGCTGCATACGAAAAAGATATCCGAAGTTCTGGAGTTCCGTCCCGGCGCGAACCGGGGCGAGATTCCGACCCTCTATTCCGGCGACTACGAGTACGTCTGCGACGCGCTCAATTTCGTGAACTCGGCCGCGCGCAAGCGAACCGATATCGCGGGCGAGGCGCTCCGATACGAACGGGACGACGCCAAGTCGTCTATGCTCGACGGCCGCGCGCTGACCGTCTATCCGAACGAATCGCTTCGCGCAAAGCTCAACTACCTGCCCCCGGAGATTTTGGGCGATTCCGAATCGATCTATCTTTGCGACGCGGCGCGCACCGTTCGGGACGCGTACGGCAAATGCCTCAAAGAGGAAGGCGCGTGGCCGGAAATCCAGTATCTGTGGGACATGCATCCGGTCGTACAGTATCTCAACGAAACGGTTCTCGCGGCGTTCGGGCGTCTGCGCGCGCCTCTGCTGCGCGTCGGGGACCGGCTCGCGGAGAACGAGACGCTCTTTATCGCGTCGGCGGTCGTCGCGAACGGCCTGAGCGTTCCGACCGTCTCTCGGTTCTACGGGCTTCTCTTCCGCAACGGTCAATTCGCCGAATTAAAGCCGCTCGACGCGTGGATTAAGGCGCTCCGTCTCGACGCGGTTATTGAGAATCCGGACGCGCTCTCGAATCCGGACGAGCAGAATCTCGTCGAACTCTCCCCGACGGAACAGAACGAGCTCGGCGCAATGCTCCCGGACGCGGTCGCGAAGGTCCGCGCCGCGATCTTCGGCGAGGCGGACGCGCGGCAGAAGGAGCTTTCCGACTGGTCGCGCAAGTACGGCGCGCGGCTCAAAGAATGGCGCGAACGCCGCCTTCAGTATTTAGGGCTCTTTGACAAATCGGAATACGCGCCGACAAAAGGGGCGCTTAAAGAGCGGGAAGCGCGGCTCGAAGTCGAGCGCGTCTTTCGCGATTTTGACGACTGGACCAAGACGGCGGCGAAACTCGGCTGCGGCGAACCGTCCGTCGCGATTGCGGCGGTTCTTAAAGGAGGACTCGAATAATGGCGGACAAACTCGATCTCGTCGGCGTCGACAATATCAACGAATTCTTCAGCAACTTCTATCTCGCGTCGCAATTTGGCGACGATCTCGCCGCCGCCGATAAAGAGTCGGCGAAAGAGGAGAGCGCCGCGAAGACGGAGAACGCGGTCAAAGACGCGCCGAAGCTCCTCGGCGGTCTGCGCGATCTCTACTTCCGCGCGTTCCCCGATATGGAGCGCGCCAAGAGCGCCGAAGAGCGAATCGAGAGGGCGCGCCCGTTCCTCGAAGAGCTGCTCGTTAAACTCGGCTATACCGTCTTTAAAGGCGCGGAGCTGCGCGAGACGGTCTCCGGCTCGATTCCGATTCTCGCCGAGGCGGCCGCGTCCGACGGCGCGCCGCTCGCGTGGGTCGTGCACGTCGAGCCGGGCCCCGACGCCGAGAGCAGGAACCCGATCGCGAACGCGCTCGCCGAAGCGCAGTACGGCGGGCTCGAACTCAATTCGAAGCGCCGGCTTACGTACGCGCCGCTCGAAGCGCTCATTCCGAAAGAGATCTTCGGGCTCAAATATCCGCCGCGCTGGATTATCGCGGTCTCGTTCGAGCGGATTACGCTCGTCGACCGGAGCAAGTGGATCGACAAGCGCCTGCTTTCGTTCGACCTGCGCGAAATCTTCGACCGGCGCGAGCGCGCGACCCTGCAGGCGTTCTGGGCGTTTCTCGCCAAGCCGGCGCTCTGCCCGGCCGCGGGCGAGCCGATTCTCGACCGATTCGACGCAAGCTCGAACAAGCACGCGGTGAGCGTCTCCGACGACCTCAAATACGCCGCGCGCCAAGTCGTCGAGCTCTTCGGGAACGAGGCGGTCCGCAGTCTCCGCGCTCAGCATAAAGCGCTCTACAATCAGGACTTGGCCAATAAGCTCACGCGCGAATCTCTCATTTACCTCTATCGGCTCCTCTTTATCTTCGTCATGGAGGCGCGCGCCGACCGCGTCGGGTATCTCCCCATGAAGTCGGAAGCCTACAGAAAGGGATACTCCCTCGAATCGCTCCGCGACCTCGAAATGACGCCCATGACCCCGGAATCGGAAGAGGGATATTTCTTCGACGAGTCGGTAAAATTCCTCTTTGAGCATATCTGGTCCGGAACGGAGACCGGGGCCGAGCCGTCCCCCGCGGACCGACCGGACGCCGGGCTTCTGGCGTGGGACGCCTACGTCGAGGCCGGAGAAGAGAAGAGCGCGAAGATTCTGCTCGCCAACTCGTTCCGAATCGAGCCGCTCCAGTGCAAGCTCTTCGATCCGGAGCGGACCCCGACCCTCAACGGCGTCAAATTCCGCAACTCCGTATGGCAGAAGGCGATCCGGCTCCTCTCCCTGACGCGCGAATCGAACGGCGGCGGGAAAGGAAAGGGCCGCAAGGCGCGCCGGCGCGGGCGCATCAGCTATGCGCGGCTGGGCGTCTCGCAGCTTGGCGCCGTATACGAAGGGCTCCTCTCCTACCGCGGGTTCTTCGCCGAGACCGACCTGTACGAAGTCAAAAAGGCGGGCGAAGAGCCGAACGAACTGGAGCAGGGGTTCTTCGTCCCCGCCGAACGGCTCGACCAGTTTGCCGACGACGAGCGCGTTCTCGACGAAAACGGGCGTCCGCGCGTCTTTCCGAAAGGGTCCTTTATCTACCGGCTCGCCGGGCGCGACCGCGATACGAGCGCGTCCTTCTATACGCCCGACTCGCTCACAAAGTGCCTCGTAAAGTACGCGCTCAAAGAACTTATCGGTGAGGACAATCCGTCGGACCCGAACTATAAGACCGCCGACGAGATCCTCGACCTGACCCTGTGCGAGCCCGCCATGGGGAGCGCCGCGTTCCTCAACGAGGCGATTAATCAGCTCGCCGACGCCTATCTGCGCCGCAAACAGGCGGAGCTCGCGGAACAGGCGGAGAAGGAAGGGAAATCGGAAGAGGAGAAGGAAGAGAAGATTAATAAGGCGTGGATTCCCGCCGAAAGAATCGAAGTCGAGACGCAGAAGGTCCGAACCTATCTCGCGGACCGGAACGTCTATGGCGCCGACCTCAATCCGGTCGCCGTCGAGCTCGGCGAAATCTCACTCTGGCTCAATTCGATCTTCGCCGAAGAGAACCCGGCCACGGGCGCGCCGCGCCTCTTCGCCCCGTGGTTCGAGCGCCAGCTCGTGTGCGGAAACTCGCTCGTCGGCGTACGCCGGCAGGTCTACGATTCCGCCGATCTGACCGGCAAGAGCGCCCAATGGTTCGACGTCGAGCCCAAGCCGGTCGAGCGCGGCAGTAAGCGGCCCGCGCACACCGTCTACGCGTTCCTCGTTCCTCAGCCGGGGATGCTCCCCTACGACGACAAGTACGTGCGCAAACTCATGAAGAATATGACCGTCGAGAAGGACGGCAAGACGTTCGAATTCGACTGCGCCAAGAAGATCGACGCGTGGAAGAAGGAATTTATCCGGCCGTTCGACAAGTCCGACGTCAAGCTGCTGGAGGACCTCTCCGACAAACTCGACGAGCTCTGGGAACTCTGCGAGGACGAAATGCGCGCCTTCCGAAACGCGACGACCGACCGGCTCGACGTCTTCGGACGCGGCGACGCCCAGCGCGAGGACGTACCCTTCCGCGAAAAGGAGAAGCTCGCCGACGAATTCGCCACGAAGCGGATCTTCGGTTCGACCCCGTACCGCCGTATTAAGGCGGTCGCCGATTACTGGTGCGCCCTCTGGTTCTGGCCGATCGAAAAGGCCCCGTTCCTCCCCTCCCGCGAAGAGTATCTCGCCGAAATTCAGTTCGCCCTGACCGGCGGACTCGTCGGAGACTTTGCTAATATGGGCGGAAGCGACGATCTTTTAGCCGAGCAAATCCGTGCGGAAACCCTCGACGCCTATAACGCCGTCGGACCCGTCGATATCGACGCGCTCGGCGATAAGATTCCCCGGTTCGCCATTGTGAACGGCGTCGCCAAAGAGCAGCGGTTCCTCCATTGGGAACTCGAATTCGCCGATATATTTAAGGATCGCAAGGGATTCGATCTGACGCTTGGGAATCCGCCGTGGATTAAGTTAACATGGGAAGAATCGGGGGTAATTTCCGACCATCGCCCTGAATTTGTGATTAAGAAACTTACTGCGACTCGTACTGCTGAATTGCGAGACGATATTTTACGGGATATTATTATAAAAGAAGATTATCTGAAGGAATACACCACAATTGCAGGACAAAAATCCTTTCTAAATGCGGCCTGTAATTATTTTGAACTAAAAGGTTCACCGACTAACTTATTCAAATGTTTTATCCCAAATGCGTGGAAAAACAAATCAGAAAAAGGGATTTTTGCTTTCGTACATCCCGAAGGCGTATACGACGACCCCAATGGAGGAAAATTACGCTCAGAGATTTATCTACGTTTACGGTATCATTTTCAGTTTACAAACGAATTGAAGCTTTTTACGGACGTCGACCATCATACGAAATACAGCGTTAACGTTTACGGGGAACGTCACGAAAAGCCTGAGTTTAAACATATTGCTAATCTTTTTGTTCCCCAGACGGTCGATGCTTCGATCGAACGTTTTTCTGCAGAACCTGTCCAA
>CADACS010000133.1 GCA_902786505.1 uncultured Planctomycetota bacterium
AAACGCCGAATCCCAAAAGGAAATCGGCGTTTTGCATTTGATCCCGAGGGTCCCGCGTCTCAAAATGTCCCAGGGAGAGAATACGGGAGTTCGCCAACCGGCGTTATCTTGAAAAACGAACGGTCCTTACCAGTCCGATTCGTACCGGCTCGCGAATCAGTCGCCAGATTCGCCGCCTTTCCGAATGCGTTCGCCAATCAGACCTGCCGCCGACGCCTTGACCTTCGTCGAAAGTCTGCCGACTACAACCCCAAGCCGCAGCTTTCGCCGGCCGTCTCCGCGCCGCGCGTCCGCCAGAATCAAACGGTCGACCGGGCCGAAGTCGCGAGAACGCCGGCCCAATCAAAAATGGGAACGTCAGCTAGTCGGGTGAATTTCCGCAATCGAACGGCCAAGTTTGCGCTGGCCGGAACTCGACGAAGAGCTCGAGACACGCTTGCGCGACGTCTTCGTCTCGGACTCCGACTCGTCTTTGAGAAAATCCATAATCTTATCGCGAGCCTGTTCCGGATCGTGCGGCGCTCCCATAGTTTCGACAGCGTCGGACACGCCCAGCAGGACGGACCGCTTTACGCCTTCGCGAATCCATTCAAAAAAGTTGAAGTCCATTTCTTTCCTCAAAACCAAAAATCCAAACCAAAACGCCGACAGACGCGTACGTCGGTCGCCTGCGAACGCGAATTTCCAATCCGCGCGGCTCGACGCATGGCGGCCCCGCAAACATAGGCTTCGCCTGCGGTCCAACGCGCTCACGCGTCAACTGTCGGGAAGCATACCGAAAAAAGAACGGCGCGTCCAGAGCAATTTCCAAAAAGCTCCGAACGCGCCGAAAAAAGAGAATCGGCCTTTGAGCGCCGCCGCGTTACGCGGTTGTATTTGAGATACGCGCGACCGCTTTGGGAAGCACGTCGCCGATCGCCTCGTGAAAGACGAGCGACGCCTGCGAATCGAGCTGCGTCGGCGTCTTGTTAATGACGACAAAGGGCGCCCCGGCGTCGCATTCGCGCGGGAGCCCCGCCGCAGGATAGACCTGCAGCGACGTTCCGACTACGACGAGAATCTTCGCGTTCCACATAGCGCGCTGAGCCGCCGCAAAGGCGCGTTCCGGGAGCAGCTCGCCGAAGAACGTTACGTCCGGCTTGAGCGCCCCGCCGCATGCGCAGCGCGGAACGGCGCCCGATCGCATATCCGCGTCGAAATATTCGCGGGGATACCGCTTGCCGCAGACGACGCACGACGCCGTGCGCAGCGTCCCATGAATTTCGGCGACCTGAGTCGAGCCGGCCGCGCTGTGAAGGCCGTCGATATTCTGCGTTACGACGTCGACCGGTTTTCCGAGCCGCGTTTCAAGCTCCGCAATAGCGAGATGGCCCGAATTCGGCTTCGCGTCGCTCACAATACGGTAGAACGGCGCGAACCCGCGGTAGAAATCTTCGTAATTCGCGTGAAAGTAGTCGATTGAGAAGAAATTCTCCGACGTCGTGGAGTAAATCCCGGTCGTGGAACGAAAATCGGGGATTCCGCTTTCGGTCGAGACGCCCGCACCCGTTAGGAACGCGATCTGTTTCGCGTTCGCGAGTTTTTCCGCCAGAACGTCAATTCTGGCGTCGAGGTCAAGGTCGTCGAAATCTGAGCCGTATCCGGTCATTTCCGTCTCCGCCTATGAGAACGCGCTATTCGTCGGAATCGTGCGGATTCGCGCCGAAGTTAAATTCGCCCTCGAACTCTTCGTCGAGCCTCGGCTTTTTTCCGCGTTTCGATCCGCGCGCGCCCCGGTCGGCGACCATAAAATCTTCAAGACGCATATCGTCCGAATCGTCGCTCCGGCGCCAAAGCCTGTCTTCGAAATCCTGACGCGCTTTCTCGTACCTGCTCCGCCGATACTCGCGGTCTTCAAGTTCGCGTTCTTGGCGCGCCGAGAGCTTGCGCTCGAACATAAGCTCGTCTTCCTCGTCGCCCCAATCGTCTTCCTGACCCGTCAGATTCGAGACGAGCGTGTGCGTCATGGCGTTAAAGACGTCGGATCGCACCGGGTCGTCGGCCGACGTCGTCATGCTGTCGCACGTCTGCCAGAAGATGACGTATCCGCGGCGGCCGTCCTCGAATTTGAGCGCGGTCGCCGTGCTCGTGAGATCGAGATAAAAGAAGTCGGCCTCGTAGCCCGAAAGCTCGAAGTCGGCGACGTATTTGTGAATTTCCGTCTTTTCGACCTGATCGTATTCCGTCTTAAGCGCGTCGATCGCCTGAAGAGCCGCCGTGTCGAGATTGACCCCTTTGGGATAGATCGAGAGCGACCAGAAGCCGCCGTCCGGCGTGTCGACCGTAATACTGTACGTCCCCTTGTCCCAGGTTTCCGTGCGGACGAACCAATTCGCGGGATAGAGGAACCGTACGCCTAAATCGTTGTATTCATTATAGTTTTTCGCCATAATACTGGCTCCTTAACGCCGCGGGAACCGTCTCGCGGCGACTGTCTCGTCAATGAGAACTTGCTATCGGGGCGCGGCGCGCGTTACGCGTCGGTTCCAAGCCCCAACTCCTTTTTAGCGTCTTCGACAAGCCGCTTCTTTCCAACGACTTCCCCTATGAGCGTCTCGTCGACCGGCGCGATCACGCCGTATTCTGTAACAATACCTGTAATAAGTTCCGCGGGCGTAACGTCGAACGCGGGATTGTATATATCGACGCCGTCCGGAGCGGTCTGCCGACCAAACCCGCGCCGAACCTCTTCCGGATCGCGCTCCTCGATCGGAATCCCCGCGCCGGTCGCGAGCGTCAGATCGAACGTCGAGCCGGGCGCGACGACGTAAAACGGCACGTTATGAGCCTTTGCGCACAGCGCGACCGCGTAGGTCCCAATCTTATTCGCCGTATCCCCGTTGCGCGCGATGCGGTCGGCGCCGACAAAGACCGCGTCGATCTTCCCCTGCCGCATAACGACCGCGGCCATGGAGTCGCACAGGAGCGTCACGTCGATTCCGTTTTCTCGCAGTTCCCAGCTTGTGAGCCGCGCGCCCTGAAGGAGCGGACGCGTCTCGTCGGCGTATACGCGGAATTTCTTCCCTTCTTCCTCGTTTGCCCAGTAGAAGACCGCGAGCGCCGTGCCGTACTCGCCCGTGGCAAGCCCCCCGGCGTTGCAGTGCGTAAGATACCCGCCCCCGTCCTTTACAAGCTTCGCTCCGTACGCGCCGATTTTGCGGCACAGGATATTGTCTTCGGCGTGGATCTCTTTCGCCTCGTCGAGGAGCGAAACGGCGATTTCTTCGACCGGACGTCCGCGAAGCGACTCCCCTTTGGCCGTCATGCGGTCGAGCGCCCAAAAGAGATTGACCGCCGTCGGGCGGCTCGTCGCGAGGTACGCGGCCGCCTCGTGCAAACGCGCAAAGAACTCGGATTCCGAAGGAACGCGGCGGGAACCGTCGACGTCGTAAAAGACCGTCTGCAAACCGACGCAGACGCCGTACGCCGCGGAAATCCCAATCGCGGGCGCGCCGCGCACGCGAAGCGCTTTAATCGCTTCCCAGACCGATTCGACCGTCCGGCATTCGACCGTGCGAATTTCCGTGGGAAGTTTCGTCTGATCGAGGAGTTCGAGCGTTCCGAGCGCCAACGCGTCGAGCGGCGTTTGCGCGGCGCGGGAAACCTTCCAGCATATCGGTTGAATTTTATGCGTCGCGCTCATTGAAAACCTCTTGCCGCAGCGTGTCAAACGTGGAAACGGCGCCGTTTCGTTTCGACGGCGCGCGCCTTGAACGGGTTCCATTATAATGAGATTCCGGACGCCCTGCAATGAAAAAATTTTTTGCCCGTCCCCTTTGACCGCTCCGCGGCGCCTTAACGCGCGTTCTGTTCCCGCTTGACGCTGATTGAAAAAATTCGGCGGACCGGGCGCGGCGAACAATCGGACCGGCCGCGCGGCGCGTTCATTCGCTACATCCAATATATTTTCTCACAGGAAATTTTCGTTTCGCTTGAATTCCAATCTTAAAAGAGTAAGATTGAAACTGCGTTGAGTCCTTTCACTCTCCCCCTATTGCTTAAAGGAGCAGTCATGTCGAA
Organism: uncultured Planctomycetota bacterium; assembly: GCA_902786505.1. Classification (GTDB taxonomy): domain Bacteria; phylum Planctomycetota; class Planctomycetia; order Pirellulales; family Thermoguttaceae; genus RUG369. Next base: position 4,060 of record CADACS010000133.1, read on the forward strand.
CCGTTTCGCGACGCGCGGCCGCTTTTTCGCAGTTGCGCTTTCAATGCTTTTCCTTTCGCTCGCGGCATGTTCCCTGCGCGCTCAAGACGCTCCGTCCGCCGGAACGCTCGTCTTCGATTTTGAATCGGGCGACCTCGGACAAGAGGGCTGGTCGATCGTCCACGGGGCGAACACCCAGCCGATCGGCGAACGCGAGTTCGAATTCAACAGACCGAACACGCCCTACCAGAAGCACGGCAAACGCTATCTAACCACGCTTGAATCGGCGGAACGCACGCCGACCGACGCCGTCTACTGCATTATGGAGTCGCCCGTCTTTACAATCAAAGGGGATAAAATTACGTTCCTCGTTGGGGGCGGCGGCAGCCGCGAGGGCGAACGCGTCGAACTGGCGCTCCTTGAAGACGACGGCGACGTAACGCCCGTTCTCAACGCGAGGGGAAAAGATAACGAAGCGCTCGACCCGGTCGAGTGGGACGTCTCGAAATACGTCGGAAAACGCGCGCTCATTCGCGTTATCGACCTCGAAGACGGCGGCTGGGCGCACATCCGCTGCGATAATTTCCAGATTCCCGGCGCGCTCGACTCCGAGGGCAGCAAGCTGCGCAGAGAGAACTTCGCGCGAATCGCCGCGGAAGAAGCGGCCGCGGAAAAGAAACGCCGCGACGAAGCGGTCGCGCTCCTGCCCGACGCCATTCTGTACGTGCGCCGCGCGCAGTATATTCCCGACCATCACAATACGGCGACGATCTTCCAGCACGGAGAAATTAACGAAGGAAGCTTCGTCGGCAACGCCGCGCTCGTCGTCTGGTTCCCTCAGAAAGACGAAACGAAAACGCTGCTCGAACTTCCGGACGGCGTCGTGCGCGATCCGAGTCTCTCGTTCGACGCGAAAAAATGCGTTTTCGCGTTCCGTAAATCGCGCTCCGACGACTACCATATCGGCGAAATAACGCTCGACTTCGACCGCCCGACTATCGTGCTGAAAGAAACGACGACGCCCGAAGAGATCGCGAAGATCGACGGCTTTAAGCAGCTCACGTTCGTCTCCGGCGCGAGCGATATCGATCCGATCTATCTCCCGACCGGCGAAATCGTCTTCTCGTCGACGCGCGAGCCGAAATACTGCATGTGCAACCGCCACATTATGTGCAACTTGCATAAAATGAACGGGGACGGTTCGAACGTCGAGCAGATCGGCAAAAGCACGCTCTTCGAAGGACATTCCGCGCTTCTCTCCGACGGCCGGATTATTTACGACCGCTGGGAATACGTCGACCGCAGCTTCGGCGACGCGCAAGGCGTCTGGGTCGCGAATCCGGACGGAACCAAGCATGAAATCTTCTGGGGCAACAACACGGCGTCTCCGGGCGGCGTTGTCGACGCGCGTCCGACGCCCGACGACGACTCCGTTTTCGTCTGCACGCTGACTTCCTGCCACGACCGGCCTTGGGGCGCAATCGCGCTCATCGACCGCCGGCTCGGCGTCGACGGCCGCAAACCGGTCCTGCAGACGTGGCCGCCCGAAACGATCGACTGGGTCACCGACGCGCCCGCCGCCGATCCGTTCCTCGAAGCGGTGAAATACGATACGTTTAGGAACTGTCCGCGTAAATACGAAGATCCGTTCCCGCTCGAAGACGGCTATATTCTCGTCTCCGGCCAGACCGGCAGAGGCGAGGAGATGGGCGTCTACCTGCTCGATCCGGACGGCGGGTCTATCCTCGTTCATACCGACGGGCCCGGATGCTTTGATCCGCAGCCGATCGTTCCGACCGATCCGCCCAAGACGATCGCCACGCGCGGCAATCCCGACGATCCGAACGGATATTTCCATGTCTCCAACGTTTACGAAGGATTCGGCATGGACAAGGTCGAAAAGGGCGCCGTGAAATATCTGCGCGTCGTAGAATCGCCCGAAAAGCGGTTCTGGACGAACGAAAACTGGCAGGGGAGCGGAACTCAGGCGCCCGGCATGGCTTGGGACGACTTCAATAACAAGCGGATTATCGGAACCGTTCCGGTCGAAGAAGACGGAAGCGTCTCATTTGCCGTTCCGGCCGAGAAGTACGTCTACTTCCAGCTGCTCGACGAAAATCAGATGCTCATTCAGTCGATGCGCAGCGGCATTATGGTGCGCCCGGGCGAAGCGAACGCCTGCGTCGGCTGTCACGAAAGCCGTATCGACGCGCCGACTTCCGGTCAGCTCGCGGGCGCGGCGGAATCGGGCGAGCCGCGAACGCTTGAACCGTGGTACGGCAAGCCGCGCCTCTTCAGCTATCGCGAAGAAGTGCAGCCCGTCTTCGATAAGTATTGCGTCGCGTGCCACGATTACGGCAAACCGGCCGGCGAAAAGCTCGTTCTCGCGGGCGACCGCAACGCGGCGTTTAACGCGTCCTACTGGCAGATTCGCACGAAGGGGCTCGTTCGCGTTCCGGGCGCCGGTCCGCACAATACGTTCGAACCCTACTTCTGGGGCTCGACGCAGAGCAAGCTCGCCAAGATATTCCTCGAAGGACATCCGAAACCGGAAATCGACGCCAAACGCAAAGAACTCGGCGTTTACGTCGATAAGACGACCGATCCGGAAGCGTTCAACCGCGTCGTTACCTGGATCGATATCAACGCGCCGTACTATCCGACGTACGGCTCCGCGTACCGCAACAATCCGTTCGGGCGCTCGCCCCTCACTTGGGACGAGACGAAACGCCTTGAAACGCTCACCGGAATTGGCGGCCTCGGTTTGGCGGAAAACGTTCTCTTCGATCGGCCGGAAGTCAGCCCGTGCCTGAACCGTTGGAACGCCGACCGCGACGCCCCGGAATATAAGGAAGCGCTCGAAATTATTCGCCGAGGTCAGGAGCGGCTAGCCAAACAGGGCCGCGGCGAAGAGGAAGATTTCGCGCCCGTCGCCGACGTGGAAGTCGATCAGGAGAAACGCTACGAGTACTTCCAGAAGCGCGCGCAAGCGGTCCGAGACGCTAAGAAGAACGGCAAAAAGGTCAACGACCTCGACGTCGATCGGCTTGTCGGCTCGACGTGGCGCGTCGACTGACCGCGCGGCTTTCGGGCCGTCGGCCCGGGGTTATTATTGAGAAACGCGCGTCCCAGACTTAAGGGGCGCGCGTTTTTTTACGATTTTCGAGAAGAAAAAACGCACGGCGCGGCGGCTCGCCTCGCCGGGCGTTCTGTGCGTCAAACCGCAACTCGTTTCGCGGCCGTTAGTAAGGCGCGAAAGAATCAGAAAACGTCATTCCGGCTTGTCTTCCAGCAGAAGCTCGCGAATCTTATTGAGCTCGTCCTGCGTTACGCCCGCGGAAATGAGGTAGTTCTCGAACTTTACGGAGAACGGATCCCCTTCCTTGCCGTACGCTTCGAGCTCTTTTCTCATCTTTTTGAACGCGTCGCTCTGAATGCAGCGTTCGCCGATAACGGAGAACGACGTCATTTCATAGTCTGTGCACAGGTCGTTGTCATTAACGCCAAGAATCGCTTTGATCATAATGCACAGCGTCCCGGTGCGGTCCGCGCCGCCCCAGCAGTGAATGTACGCCGGATAGGTCGATTCGTCGGCGAGCTGCTTGAAGATATCGCGGAAGTACGCCTTCTGCTTATCGTTAAAGATACCTTCGTAGCATCCGATCGGATAATTGAGCCACGCGACTTCCTTACCGAGCGGGGAGCCGTAATCTTCCGCTCCGCCCCATTCGGACGCGCCGCGCAGGTCGATATCGGAACGGATTCCAAGCGTTTTCGTCATGAAAACGTTCGAAATATCCGGAACCTTATACCATCGCGGAAGATCCGACGCGGTCGCGAACATGCGCGCCGACGAATAGACCGGCTGCGCGTTCTCGCCGCCCGTGAGCTTGACGCGCCAGAAGTACGTCGCGCCCGTATCGAGATTCGTCGCTTCGGCGCTCGTCTCCTGACCGGCCGAAATTTCAATTGGCGCCGCGAAATCGGGCGTCTCCGAAAGCTGGAGCGTCGAGAATCCCGACGCGCCCTCTTTGAACGTCCAGCGGAACGCGACGGGCGTCGGATGCGAGCATTCCTTAACGCCGTTCTTGAGTTCCGAACAGTTATAAGGCGCGTCCCAACCGCGTTCTTCAGGCGACTTATAGCCCGCGATTACGCCGGGACGAATCGCGACGACCGCACCGTTCGCCGGCTCTTCTAGCGCGACGCGTTCGTCGCCCGCAAAGAGTTTCGCTTTCCAGTCGTCGGGCGTCGCGGACCCGTTCGGTTCGTCCGCAAACGCGCCGCAAGACGCCGTCATGGCCGCCGCCGCGACCAGAAGAAACGCGCAGCCGCGGCAGAACGCCGCGCGCGCCTTGTCAATCATAAAAGTCATTTCAACCTCGATTCATATAAGCCAAGCCGCCTAACCGCAGACGGCTCTTTTAGTTGTCGCAAAGGTTCCAGAGGCTATCCGCGTTTGATTTGCACGCGCGCTGTTCCGCGATTCCGGCCGACGTCGCCCGGCGGCGCGTTAATGCGCATATAGAGCGTCCCGCCCGTCTTCGGCGTCAGGGTCGCCGTCGGGCTCGAAAAACCGACCGCACCGTTCCAAGGATACCGCGCGTTATAAAGGGGCGCGAGCGCTCCGGACGCCGCGTCGGGTCGAGCGCCCGGCGAACGTTCCGACGCCCTGTCCTTTCGCGGCGCGGCGGCTTGCGCGTCCTGTTTTTCGTCGGAACGGTCGAAGCCGTCGGACTGTTCGCCGAACCGGTTGCGCGTCGCGCCGCCGGGAAAACCGCGAAACGCGTCGAAGCGGAACCCGTCCGCGCCCGACGGATTACGCGCGCCCGGCGCCCCGTCCCCTAAACCGTAAACCTGATCGAACGTAAACTCGGTAATCTCCGGCACGACGACCGCTTCCAACCGCCCGATCGGCGCGCCGTGAACATACTGAAGGCTCGCGCCGGTCGGCTCAAATTCAAGAGCGCGGCCCGCCGACGCAAGATAGAAATCGTAGCGGCCGATCGCCGTAAGTTTATACGCCGCGCCCGCGTCGAGCGTCAGCCCGGTATTCTGCCAGCCGCGCGACGCGTCAATCTCGACGACCGCGCCCTCCCCCACTTCGGCGGACGGCGCCATCACGGGCGCGTCCCCGATAACGGTCGCGTCGAAGTCGTAGCGGTAGTCGATTCGGTCGATGAAATCGGCCCAGTCGTTCTCAAGTTCGCCCCAGCGTTCCCCGACCGCGTCAATAAAGAGCCGATTCGGATCGTCCGTAATCGACCAATAAGGCAGGACCTCGGCGATCTCCTTGTATTTCGGCGAGTTATAGAGGAACATGACAAACGCCCAGCTCCACGAATAAGTCGAAACGTCGACGAAATTGCGCGGTCTGAAATGCAGAATATCGTAGAGCGTCGGCGCGCGGTTCGTCTTGAGAATCTCGCGGATCTGACGCAGCCGACCGAATCCGGGCGTCGCTTCTTCCGATTCCGGTATAATCGCGAGCTCCATGCGTTTGCGTTTCGGATCCCAGCGGTGAAGCGCGACGTATTCCGCCGATCCTTCGGAATACCAACGCGGACGAAGATCGCCAAATATCTCGTGCATGAGCGTATGAACAAGCTCGTGCGTCAGAAGAAAACGGTTGTAATACGCGGACTTCTGGTCTTTGGCGAAGATGCGGTCCCCCATCGAATAGCCGTAGAGAAACTCGGGCGGGCCGTTGAGCGCGCGAATCTCAATAAAAGGCTTCCAATCGCCCATGAGAAACGCCTCGACCTGCCAGTTGTCAAAGCGCGACGGATCTATATGAAAGAATTCGCAAACGAGCGGAATCGCCGCCTCGAGCGCGTCGGGAATTCCGTCGACGTCCGGATTTTCCGGGAGATCGGTATAGAAGACGACGTGCCCGGTCTTAATCGCGCGAATTCCGAGCGACTTGACTTTCGCCTGATCGACCGCAGGAAAAGAAGGCCAGCCCTTGCGATATTCCTTCGCCGCCTCGAGAACTTCGGCGCGCAGCTTCTTCGATTTCACGGGGTCAAGCCAATTCGCGGCGTCGTTCGCTTCCTCGGACAGTTCGAACGAGCCCGACTCCGATTCCGGAAGCACGCCGCCGTTCTCCTCCGGCTCGTGCGGACGCCGGGCAGAAGGCCCCGCCTCGCCGGGAGCGCGCGCGCCGGAAAAATCGGGCGCAGGCGTGCGGCGTGCCGGAGGCGCCGCGCCGATTGACTCCGGCAGAGCGAGAAACGCCGCCGCGGTAAGAAATACGGCAAGCGCCGCGCAAAAGCCGAACTGTCGCAGAACGCCAGAAAAGAATACATTCATTAACCAAACACCTCCAACGTTTACAGCGGGCGGCGCGCCAAGCCCCGCCAAAAGAACGCGCCGGTCATTATACCCGCGAATTAACTCTATTGCAAGGAAATGAAATCAAGAGAAATACGTTTCATACCCTCTATAACGGCCAATTATAGAACTATTAAAACAAACAATATCTTGCAATGTTTTTATAAGAGAGTATAATATTCGCAGTCATGAGCCGGATTCGGGCAAATTCGCGCGAATCTTTTGTCGGCCATACGGTTAGAGAGTCGGTTATTTTGACGCCGTTCTTTCCGAACGCAAACGAACTAAAGGATATTAGAATGAAAATTGCAATTTACGGATATGGCAATCTCGGTCGCGGCGTCGAATGCGCCGTTCGTCAGAATTCCGACGCCGAGTTGGTCGGGGTCTTTACGCGCCGCGCGCCCGAAACGGTCAAGACGCGCACTGGCGTTCCGGTCTACGCAGCTTCCAGCGCGGCGGACTTCAAAGATAAAGTCGACGTCCTCATTATTTGCGGCGGCAGCGCGACAGACCTGCCGACAATGACGCCGGCGCTCGCCGAGAATTTCAACGTGCTCGACAGTTTCGACACCCATGCGAAGATTCCGGAACATTTCGCGAACGTCGACGCGGCCGCGAAGAAGTCGGGCCACATTGCGCTCATCTCCGCGGGCTGGGATCCGGGCCTATTCTCGCTCAACCGTCTTTACGCGTCGGCCATGCTCCCTCAGGGCGCCGACTATACCTTCTGGGGCCGCGGCGTGAGCCAGGGGCATTCCGACGCGATTCGGCGCGTGCCCGGCGTCGTCGACGCGCGGCAGTATACCGTTCCGATCGAAGCGGCGCTCGACGCGGTGCGGTCCGGAAGCTGCCCGGAACTCACGACCCGTCAGAAGCATCTGCGAGAATGCTACGTCGTCGCGGAAGAAGGCGCCGATAAAGCGGCGATTGAAAACGCAATTAAAACAATGCCGAACTATTTCGCCGACTACGACACGACCGTTACCTTCATTTCGAAAGAAGAGCTCGAAAAGAATCATTCGGGCTTACCGCACGGCGGTTTCGTCATTCGTACCGGCAAGACGGGCCTCAACGGCGAACACACCCACACGATCGAATACAAACTCACGCTCGATTCGAATCCGGAATTCACGTCGAACGCGCTCGTCGCGTTCGCGCGCGCGATCGACCGCATGCATAAACGCGGCGCAACCGGCTGCAAAACGGTCTTCGACGTCGCGCCCGCCGATCTGTCCGTTATGTCCCCGGAAGAGCTTCGCGCCCATATGCTCTAATCGCAAGCCTTTGCTCGCATTACGCGCTTCGCGGCCCCGGCTTGAGGCCGCGAAGTTTTTTTGTCTATTCGCTATAAACGCCGCGCGCTCTTCTCTGTTTTTTCGAGCCGCGTTCTTTTCCAAAAGCGCAAAAAAAGTCCCGCCGCGTTTGAAACGGCGGCCGCTTCCGGATAAAATAACGGGCGAACCTGTTTTTCATCGAACAGTCCCTACGCAGTTATTAAGGAGAAATACCGTGTCTAACCGTTCCAGGACGTCGTTCTGCGATTCGCCGCGTTCAGCGACGTGCATCTCAAAAAGAACGCCGACTGCGTCGAGGCCGCGCGGTTCAAACGCGCGATTGAGTTCATGTACGAGTATTCGCGCGAACAGAAATACAAGACGTGCGACGGCATGCTCGTCGCGGGCGACTTCTCCGACCACGGATATGACGAAGAGCTCTTCCTATTTAAAAAGATCATGGACGAGGGAATCAAACCGGAAACGACCTCGATTCTCTGCATGGGGAACCATGAATTCCACGGCGGAACGAAAAAACGCTGGGAAGAGATTTTCGAGCGGCCCTCGAATCTAACGTACGACGTCAAAGGATATAAATTCATCGGGCTTTCGCCGGAAATCGGAGTCCGAAGAGACAACGGATCGCACGAAGGAGACTATCTCTACGCGATCGACTGGTTCGAAGACGAAATCAAAGCGGCGTGCGAAGAGGATCCCGACAAGCCCGTCTTCGCGTTTCATCATTATCACGTAACGCCGACCGTCTACGGAAGCCGAGGCGACGACGACTGGGGAATTAAGGATCTGTACGCCATGCTGCAGAAATACCCGCGCGTTATCGACTTTTCCGGCCACTCGCATTATCCGATTAACGACCCGCGGTCCGCGTGGCAGGGCTGTTTTACCGCCTTCGGAACGGGCACGCTCAGCTACTTCGAAATGGGCGGCGAGCGAGGGCGCTACAGTAAGTTCCCGCCCGGATATACAAGAGCCGCCCAGCTCTATATCGTCGAAGTCTGCCGCGACGCCAGCGTCGTTCTCAAACCGTACGATATTATAACCGACTCCTTCTTCGACTTGGTTTACGTCGTCGACAAACCCGGCGATATCGACAATTACGTCTATACGGACAAGCGGTATCAGACGACCGCGAAGCCCGTTTGGCCCGACGGAGCGCAGGCGCAAGCCGTCGAGACGGAGCCTACGGAAATTCTGCTCACGTTCCCGCAGGCGACCTGTCCCGACGTCGTGCACAGCTACCGCGTCGATCTCCAAAAGCGCGTCGGCGACGATTGGGAAAAGAAAAACGCCCAATATTTCTGGTCGGAGTATTACTTCAAAGATCAGCCGGAAACGATGCGCGCCAATTTAATCAACCTAGAAGAAAATTCGGCGTACAAAATAGAGATTACCGCGCTCAATCCGTTCTTTAAAGAGAGCGAACAGAAACTGACGCTCGAAGCGGCGACGCCCAAAAGCGCCGTTGTAAAAGACGCGGCCCGGCCCGAACCGGACGTCCTCGACGTGAAATTCGTCGACGGCAAAGCGGTCAACGCGCCCGTCAACGACCTCAAAGAGCAAAAGACGCTCGAAACGTTCGGCGCGCCGCAAATCGCGAAGGAGAACGAGTTAGACGGCGCGTACGTCGGCAGGTTCAACGGCGCGGAAGATTATTACAAAATGAAATTCACCGAACGCGACTACTCGCGGCTGACCCGGGCGACCGTCGCGGTTCAGTTTAAATTCGACGAGTTTAAGCCCGCGAAAAACGGCGTTATTATCGGCAATACGCAGGGGAACGGAATCTCGATTGAAATCAATTACAAGACGAAACGGCTGGAATTCTGGGCGGGCGTCAATAATCAGTACGTCATTCTGTCGACGCCGGAAGAAATTGAGTTAGGAAAATATCATCGCGCGTTCGGCGTCTACGACGGAAAAGCCGCGATTCTCTATCTCGACGGGAAAGAAGTCGCGCGAAAAGAAGTCGAAGGCAAGCTGACGCATCCGACCCGGGAAGACGTGCGCGCATTCTGCGTCGGAGCCGATATTTCCGACGGCGGTATCGGCCTGAACCAGTTTAAAGGCTCGATTGCAAGAGCAAGCGTCTTCTCATGGCCCCTGACCGCGGAGCAGATCGCGAATCTTTCGAAGTAAACACGCTAAGATATTATTTACTGGCAATTTGCAAAAACCGCCGGTCCAGAAATTGGATCGGCGGTTTTTTTTATATCAGCATGAAGATTAGGGGGCTCTTCTTTATCATAGGAAGCCCCTCCTCAACGGGCTGTAAAAAGCCCAATCGAACGACGACAAGTCAATTATTAATCTGGTTCAACGTCTAGCAAAACAAACCAACGACAGCAGGATAGCGCAAATAAATCTATCGAAGAAATCTTAAAAAACTCTTGTCACAAACCTGAATTTCACAACTTTCGTCGGCTATTCGACCTCTTCTCTAAGGCGTTTCAAAGATTAAAGTCTCGAAAGACTAAACAGTCTATCGCGAACTTTACTTATTTGTACGTTAATCTTTCTCAAAAACGGAGAAAGAACCTCGTTTTTAAAACGCTCTTCCTTTGACTCTAATTCTTTCTGATAAAATTTGAGTCTTTTAATGTCGCTTTCTAAAGAGCTTTTTTCCTCTCTAAACTTTTGAATCATTTCATTCGACTCTTCGGAAGATTTTATCTGTTCAGAAAGCCAGTGGTACCTTTCCTCTAAGTCTTCAAAGCCGCTGATTGCTTCTTTATGTTTGCCGATATCTTTAAGCGTTTTCTTATACTCAACGTCGAATTCCTTCTGTAAATCATTTATTTCCATCATTTCCACGTCAAGACTTATTCGCTCGTTGACTTTATTCTTAATATACAATTTTTCAAGAAAATCCAATTCAGTTACGTTAATCTGCTCCGCGGCGCTAAGCATCTCTTCATATTTATCTTCCTTTAAAGCGACCGCAATAATCCTCGAAATCTCGTTGCACTGACTTTGAACTTCCCGAAGCTTCCGTGAAACAAGATACCGTATTGTGAAAAAAATGGCGACGCCGCCAACGGATATATTGGCAATCAGTGCAAGATAGTTTAACACATTATCAAAAACACACTTAACTATTGACGCCATTGTGGATGTGTCGCACGAGAATAACATTGTAACCTCCAAATTAAAATGAACTTTCTCTGAGTATCACACTGTTTCGAGGACCGTTTGCGGTAATGAAAAATAATCCGTATAACCTATAAAATGGCAACGAGCTAAAAGCCGCCGCAAGGCAAAATATTCTTGGTTTTTAATAACCGGAACCAAAGCTGTTCAAAGCGCGGCCGAAAGACTCCATTCTGTTTCACGACGGGATTTGAAACAACATGCAGAATACCAGTTCACTGTATCTTTGCCGAACTGTCAGTCTGCCTGTTCCGACCTGTCAACTAACTCAAATCTGATTTTATTCTTTCGGGCGTATTCTTCCTGAACATCCTTTCCTTTTTCGTCCAGGCGTAGCGTCAGCAAAGGACAGTCGGCGAACGCGCCTTCCTCTATATCTTCAACAGTCCTAGGAATATCGAGCGATTTCATAGAGCGGCAGCCGAAGAACGCACTTTTTCCTATCTTTGTAACGCTGTCAGGAAGCCCTACTTCTGTCAACGAAGAACAGCGGGAGAACGTTTCTTTTCCTATCTTCTCAACTTTGTCAGGGATTTCGATTTTTTCAAGCGAATAACAGCGTTCGAACGCTGAATCTCCAATACGGTAGACACCTTTTGGAAGAGTGAGTTCTTCTAATGAATAACACCCCTCAAAAGCCTCGTCGCCTATGTTTTCTGTGTTTGCAGGAAGATCAAGTTTCTTTAACGAAATGCAGTATTCGAAAGTGTTTTTTTCTATGTTTGTAACCTTATCTGGAATATGGAGTTTCTTCAATGAAAAACAGAAGTCAAACGCTTCGCTTCCTATCCTTTCAACGTTGCAGGGAATGCGAAGCTTTTCCAACGAAGAACAACCCGCGAAAGCCTGATTTCCCAGACTTGTAACGTTGCCCTGAAGTTCGAGAGAAGTCAAAGAAGAACAACCGCAGAACGTATTTCGTTCTATCTTGGTAACGCGTTTCGGTATAACAAGTTCTTTCAGAGAATAACAATACTGGAAAGCGAACTCGCCTAGACTCGTTACTTTATCGTGAATAGTGAGCGTCTCCAAAGAAGAACAATCGTAGAAGGCTGACTTTCCTATTGTTTCAACTCTATCGGGTATGCGAAAGCTTTTCAACAAAGAACAACCCGCGAAAGCCTGTTCTCCTAGACTTGTAACGTCGCCCTGAAGTTCGAGAGAAGTCAAAGAAGAACAACCGCAGAACGTATTTCGTTCTATCGTTGTGACGTCTTTCGGAATAACAAGTTTTTTCAACGAAGAACAGTTCTGGAAAGCGAACTCGCCTACGCTCTTTACGCCAGAAGGAATATCGAGTGTCTTCAAAGAAGAACAATTGTTGAAGGCGCCCTTTCCTATTGTTTGAACGCTATCGGGTATTACAATCTCTTCCAACCCTGAACAATCACTGAAAGCGGCCTCCTCTATATGGGTAACGCCAGCAGGAATATTGAGCGTCTTCAAAGAAGAACAATTGTTGAAAGCGCCCTTTCCTATTGTTTGAACACTATCAGGTATTATAATCTCTTCCAACCCTGAACAATCACTGAAAGCGGCGTCCCCTATATGGGTAACGCCAGCGGGAACGGTATAATTCGTACCTCGTTTACGAGCCGGGTATTTAACGAGTTTTGTTTTATCTTTTGAGAAAAGAACGCCATCGTTTTTATTTTCGCAATAATCGGAATTATTCAAATCTACTTTGAATTCCTTTAGAGAGGTACATCCAACAAAAGCGACGCCAGAGATCCGACAAACGCCTCTTGGTATATAAAGCGACTCAAAGTTATAAAGATTCTTAAACGCCCATGGTAAAATATCCGTAACGCCTGTAGAAAGAACGACATACTTCACCGCACGATAGTCCGAGTAGTCGTTCAATGGCCCCCCATTACCAATAAAGAGAATCTCGGAAGAGTCGGCGGCGATAGGTTGATTTGCTTTCGGGGCGCTATTTGAAACAGCGCTGGGATTCCAAGGGGAACAGGCCCCCTCGAAAGAGTCTTCTTCCACCTTCACATCTATGGGAATGCTAATGTCCTTCAAAGAAGAGCAGTTCGCAAACGCGCGCTTTCCTATTTGAGAAACGCTGTCAAGAAGTTCGATCGATTCCAAAGAAGAACAGCCTTCAAAAGCGCTCTCTTCTATATCGGTTACGCCCTTCGGAACAACGATGTTCGTCAATGATAGGCAGCCAAAGAAGGAGCGGTATTTTATTTTCGTTAACCTGTCAGGAAGCTCTATCGATTTTAAAGAACCGCAAAATTCAAACGCTTGACGTCCGATATTAGTCACGGTTTTCGGAATAACGACAACCTCCAGCTGTTCGCAGTTAAAGAAAGCCGTCTCTTCTATGCTTAACACGCCGTCCGGAATTTCATATTTTTTCTCTGGATTATCCTTATTTTCAGGATAGCGAAGAAGGGCTTTCTTGTGCTTCGTGAAAAGAACTCCGCAGTCGGAGCAGAATTGCGGATTATCTTCCGCGACCTCTATTGATTCCAAAGAAGGGCAGCCATAAAAGGTACTATTGCCAATTTCCCGAACGCCCTCCGGAATACAGACTTTTTTTAATGAAGAACAGGATGCAAATGCCCCGTTTCCAATTTCTCTCAGGCTCTCTGGAAAAAAGACTGCCTTCAATGAAGTACAGGATTTAAACGCACCACTCCCAATGACTCGAACGCCCTCCGGAATATAAATCGACTTCAGAGAAAAACAGGCGTAAAACGCGTACAAGCCAATCTCTTGAACGCCTTCCGGAATACGAATCGTCTCCAATGAAACGCAGCTTCGAAAAGCGACGTCGCCGATCTTTTTAACGCCTGCAGGAATATCGAACTCTTTGGCTTTTTTACTCAGCGTAGTAACTTTTTCCAGAGTTTTTGTTTTCTTTTCAATACGATAATATACATCGTTTTTCCACCCCCTATCAAACTTAGAAAAACGCCAATAACAAAAGGCGAGTATTAACAATAGGAGGGAGAAAACAGAGCAAATCTTTAACCAGAAACCGCCCCATAAGACAAAGACGAGCGCTATTGCGAACAGTCCTACCCCAATTCTAACCACATTCGAAATCATTGAAATTATTACTTTCGCAAACAGGGGAATTCGTACTTATCTACCTTTCTGCCAGTCGCAAATAATAGTTTAGTAGATTTAGATAAATTTTAACCACTTTTCTTTTCGGATATTACTCTTTTCAATGGATAATCTTTGAATTTCAGATAAACATCTCTTCTTCTCGACAAATAATATCAAATATAACGTTTTTACTAATACATTTATACGAATCGTCTTTATCGTTTAAAGGAAAGATTGACTTGCTGAGTACAGTTTTTTGTAATCAGGCGAATAATAGACGGCGTCAAGAAATAAAAAAACCGCCGATTATGCTCGACGGCTATTTGTCTAGGGCAAACATGTTGGCCTAGGAAAAGCCTCTAAGTACCTACACTAAGCCTTAGCGCCCAATCCGCTCCTTCACTCCGCGTCGCGAACGGCGATTCGGATCTTCTCGACAATCTTACGAACTTTCGTCAGATAGGTAAACAAACTGTTTTTGAGCTCCAGCGTTTTAGTGATCGTCACAAGGAGCTGCATGCCGTTAAAGCCGGCGTTTTCTTTTTGCTTACTGCCCTTTCGCTTGGCCGCCGCCTTTCGCGCGGTCGAAACGATCTCTTTGGACTTCCGCTGATATAACGCGTCGAACCGTTTCTTAAGCGTCTCAATTTGACGCGTTCCGTCGACGACGTCCGCGTGTCCGGCGTCGAGTCGCTCGCGGCAAAGGTCGAGCAAACGCGAAATCTCGACGTCGCTAAGCTCGTGCCCCTGCTCGATCAGACGACGGCAGGTATCCTTGTTCTTCAGGAGATCGTCGATCCGTTCGGCGACCTTGTCGCACTGTCGAAGTAAATCCATAGCAAAAACCTTTCTTTGGCTTTAAGACAAACGCCGCGCTCATTGCGGCTCTGTATTAACGCAGTTCAATAAACCGCCCCGAAAGATCCGGCCGGAGAGCGGCCGATTGACGGAGCGGCGTCCGATAGGGAGAAATAACGTAAGAAACGAAAAGGGACGCGGAGAGCGGGGTTGAGAGACGTTCCCCGCGTTTGCCGAGGCCCGAAAAGAAGCGGCGCGCGGGCGCTATTTCTCGCAAAGAGCCTGAATCCGTTTCGTAAATTCAAGTACTTTCTTCAAGTAATCGACCGCGATCGCGTTGAGTTTAGCGGCCTCCATCATGACCGTAACCCTCCGCTCCGCGGCTTTGTCTTCTTCGTCCTCGTCTTCGTCTTCATCCTCGCAGTCGGCGTCTTCGTCCTCGGTCTTCTCGGCGTCGTTGGACGTTTTCGCTTCTTCGTTCGCGTCCGTCTCCGCTTCGTCCGTCTCTTCAGCTTCGCCGCCATTCTCCCCTTCTTCGGTCATCGCTTTCTGGAGGACGGAATTGGCGCGCTCGAACTGTTCGTTGAACTCGTCTTCGAACTTGCCCTTCATTTCCTGGAACTCGATGAACAAAGGAACAAACTCC
>CADACS010000134.1 GCA_902786505.1 uncultured Planctomycetota bacterium
GAACCCATTTCTGAAACGGCGTTAGAATCGCCAAGTCCCGAATCCAACGTCGTCAAGACGGCGATGAACACGACGGGACGCGACGCCTATTTATCGGGACGTTTGGACGGTCAAAATGCCGCGAACCCAAACAACGCTTTACAAGGCGTCGGCGCTCCCATCGAGGCGAACTCAGTACAATTAAACCAAACGTCGACGCCCCAATTGCAGTTGGAATCTGCTCCGAACATTCACGATTCCGAAAATATCGCCGATTCAATGGTTTCGCCGATAATCCCCGAGGTTTTGTCGGCAGAACAAGACGTTCCTGCAACTCAGAATCCCGTTTCTAACGACACATATTCGTCTGAATCGGAACCTTTCCGTGAATCTTTTGGGCGCGGAGTCCGCGAAGAAGTTGAAACAGAAGCCGAAGAATCTGACTCCACTCAAAAACAGCTGGAAAAAAATCCCAATGAGATTTCTCTGGAGGAAGCCAAACTTTCAGAAAATGAAGTGAAGAATCTGACCGTTGAGGATATTCGCATTTCAAGACTGGAAATGTCGACACAACAGTTTAATAATATCGTAAAAACTCGCATTGGCGCTAAGTTCAATCAACAAAGACTTGAAGAAGATAAACGAGCGCTTCTACAGACAAATCAGTTTATTGACGTCGCCGTTTCTACTTCTTGGTCGCCCGACAACCCCGATAAAGTTATCGTCAATTTCGATTTGACTCCGCGTCGCCTGATGCGCTACGTAAAAGTGGTTGGCAATCGCGCTATTTCCAAGCACGATATTCTCGAAGAACTTGGAATAAAAGCCGGCGAATCGCGTATGGATCCGTACGAAGTTGAAAACGGACGTTTGCGTATTATTGAGCTTTACAAAAGTAAAGACTATGCGGAACCCCACGTTGAAATTTTGCGCGGCGATCGACCTGAAGACGTAGGGGTCGTCTATTTAATCGACGAAGGACTGAAACAACGGGTGTTGCGTACGTCGTTTGTCGGAAACACAGCGGTCAGCGGAGCGCGACTTCGAAGTCTGATTAGCGTTAAGCCCGGTTTTTTACTCATTTTCGGCGGTAAGTTTACACGAGACCGACTCGACGCCGACGTGGAAAAGCTGCTCGAATATTACCGTCAGCTCGGCTTTTTTGACGCGCGAATTGACCGTGAATACCAGGAAGGTTCCGGATTTGCCGGGCTTGGTAAAGACAACGTTTGGGTGACTGTACGGTACATTATTGACGAAGGTCCGCGATATAAAATCAGGAACTACGTTTTTAACGGCAATCGCGTCTTGAAAAACGAAGATCTTGAAAAAGAACTGAAAGTCAAACGCGGATCGTATTACTACTACAACGACGTAGAAATGGACCGTATTGCGTTGCGGTGCAAGTATCAGGACCTTGGCTACGTTCGCGCAGACGTCACGCCTAACCCGCTCTTTACAGACGAAGTCGGCGTCGTCGATATTCGTTATGACATTGTCGAAGATCACCGTTACCGAGTTCGCGACGTTATCGTGGACTATGTCGGATCTGAATCGCGCACGATGACGCCTGTTGTTTTGAATATGCTTGACCTGACTCCCGGCGAGCTGCTCAATGGCGTAAAGATCCGCCAGAGCGAAAATACGCTGCGTCAATCCGGCTATTTTAACGACAAACCGAGCGAAGGCCAACTTCCGGAAATCGCCGTTATTCCAGACGAAAAAAGCGTCTTCAACATTGAAAACGAAGGGGGCGCTAAGGTCATAAAGGAAGCGCGCAAACCGAAAGAAGAAACCGAAAAGGAAAAAACGTCGACAGAACGGGGGCAGATTGCGCCGACCGGACGCGTAACGCGAGGCCAGGCCTTTGACGCGCCGTCTGAACGGACTCGTCCCGCCTATGTTTCCTATGAAGATTCAAAGGCGTCGAACAACGCGGTTCCTGAAAGAATGGGTTATCGGTCTTATGGCCCAAGTATCCAGGCCAATTCATTGGCTGCTTCGGACGTAAGCTTGACAAGCCAACCGACGCCTTCGACCTATATCTCTCCAATTAGGCCTTTCAGTTCGATCATTCGCGGCCAGACAATAATTCCAAGCGGTTTTTCCTCGACGACGACGTCTGCGAACGCCAGTCCCAGATCTACTTATCAAGGATTCGGAAACGGCGTTTCAAGCGATTCGCAATACTCCAATTCGCGAGACTATGCAAATTCTGGAACCGAATACGGTTCTGAATACGAGGGAAACACCGCAGCCGGCTTTTCCGCGGGAGTTTTTGAATCTGTCGGTCAGGAAGCAATGGAACCGATTACTCCTGAATCCGACGAGATTTACAACGGCGACGTTCTCATCAAGCTCCAAGAAGGCCGAACGGGAATGTTTACCGCGTCAATTGGCGTTAACTCTGACTACGGTCTCGTTGGAAACGTCAGCTTTACCGAACGCAATTTCAACTTGTTCCGTCCGCCCAGCAGGCTCTTTTCGTGCGACGGTTGGCACAACGCGTTCCGCGGCGGCGGACAAATCCTCAATATTCAGGCAAGTCCTGGCGCAAACGTACAAAGTTACCGCGTCTCTTGGGACGTACCTTATATTTTCCACACCAAAAACACATTTGGCGTAACGGGGCTTTACGGCGACCGTTCTTACGACGAGTGGTTTGAAACAAGGTATGGGGGGGAAGTTCGTCTAGGACGTCAGTGGACGCCCCGCTTCAGCACAACGCTTAGCGCCGGAATCTACAATGTTAAAATTTCCGATCCTCAGGTTTTGTTCGTTCCGGACTTAACCGAAGCGCTCGGTACGAACCGTGAATATACAATCGGTTTGACTGCCGCTTACGATACGCGCAATCATCCGTACACGCCTTCGGAAGGGTTTTTGCTCAAAGGTTCTCTCGAGGAAGTGTTAGGCGATTACCAGTTCCCGCGCGCGACGTTCAGCGGACGGTACTACAAAACGTTGCATAAGCGCGTAGACGGATCGGGCCGTTGGGTTTTAGGTCTATCGTCCAACGCAAGCTGGAACGGAAGCGACGCCCCTATTTACGAACGTTACTACGGCGGCGGTTCGACGACGATTCGCGGATTTGAGTATCGAGGTATCTCGCCTCGATATCAGAAGACAGGCTTCGGCGTCGGCGGCAACTTTGAAATTTACAATACTGCCGAACTGCTCGTTCCAGTATCAGGCGGCGACGAGTTCCAATTAGCGATGTTTGTCGATTCTGGAACCGTCTCGAAAAGCATTAAAAAGTGGGGACGTTATCGTGTCGCGCCTGGCGTCGGCTTACGTTTCTCAATCCCGATGTTAGGTCCTGCTCCGTTGGCCATCGACTTCGCCTTCCCTGTCAACAAGGCTCCGGACGACGACGAAGAAATTTTCAGCTTCACGATGATGGGGTCTCGGTAGTCTGAAACGCTAAATCATGATCAATATGACGGGGGAGGACGCCTATATGCGTCTTCCCCCGTTTTTCATCTGCGTCTGGATTCTGTTTCAAATAAATCCAATATACCTGATACACACAGGTTAGACGCGCAGCGCCTTCAACGGAGCTAAACGAAAATGAAAGCTGTCTGCGAGCCTCGGTTGTTCGACGTTTTATTGAACATAACACGAGCAAATGAGAATTTAAGCTTGTCTGTTCAAATAGACGGCACGACTTACAGACGCTAAAAAGGGATATAAAAAACATCGTAAACATTCGTAAAAAAGTAACGAAAAATACCCGTGAATTTCAAATTCGTTATTCACAGACCCGGTAAATTTCGGTATTCTCCCAAAAATGAAGTTGAATAAGACGACTTTCGACGCTTTGATTCAACTTCAGAATTGGTCGCCGTCAGAAATAACTCTTGGAGAAAGAGCCGACACGTTTCAAGGAGGGTAAATAGGCAAACTTTATCAATAATTCCATTTTTTCTAATTATTAAAAGTTTAGCAGACGATAAGTAGAGTGAGTGGGAGAAAAGGCGGAAATCAGAAGGCGCAGCGCCTAGCCGCCACCAAAAGTACCCCGTTATTCGAGGAGTTTCATTAAATCGCTTCTCTACTTGTTATGTCGAGGTCCAAAATGATGAAGAAATGGAAGACTGCGTCCGTCGTTTCGGCGGCGTTCATGATCGTGTTCGGCGCTTCGAGCGCCTTTGCCCAGTACGGTTCAGGCGCGTGCGGACCGACCTGCGACGTTCCGATAGCGTCAGCCCCCACGTGCGACGTTCCAACCTGTGAACCTACGTGTTCCCTTCCGACGGG
Organism: uncultured Planctomycetota bacterium; assembly: GCA_902786505.1. GTDB lineage: Bacteria > Planctomycetota > Planctomycetia > Pirellulales > Thermoguttaceae > RUG369. The sequence goes on from CADACS010000134.1 coordinate 4,240, forward strand.
AGTCAGTTGCGGGGAAGCCTATGGATGTGACGCGAGATTCTGCGGAAACGATTGCTATGGCGGTTCCTGCTTTGACCTTTGCGGTTTCCTTAATGGAACGCTAAACGTCGCGATTTCCCCGTTCCGGTGGATCGCTTGCGAACTCACCGACGGTATCTATCCAGATTGTGGGTGCGCGCCGCGTCCCGAAAAAACCAAATGCGATCCTTGCACGATTTGCGGCGACTATGTCGGCGGCTGCAACGATCACTGTGAAGGGCTGCCTTGCGGCGGTTGCAACGACTGCTACGGTCAGGGAACCGTCGTCAGTCAACAGAGCCAGAGCGGATATTACGGTTCGACGCCGGCCGGAGTCTATTCTTCCGCCGTTTACGACGTTGAACAGTATGACGCGTCTCCGACGCGCGGCGGCGCGCAAGTCCCAACGCTTCCGATTAATAGGAATTCGCGAAACGACTTCTCGTCGATGAATCGCAGTCGGACTTTCGGAACGTCGAACATGCTAGGTTTCAATACGAATCCGGCAAACGTACGGGCGGTAAACTACGAGCAAAACACTCTCGCCGCGCAAAACCGGGTTGCAAACGCAAATTTGGAACAAGTTCGTCAGCCGATCGCTCGGTCGAACGCCAATATGCAATACCAGACCAGTTCGCGCCAACTTCAGAATTTGCAAAACAAAAATAACGTTCGCATCGTTACCGAAACGCCGAACGTTCAGAGCGAACCGAACTCGAACGGCAAGACGTTTGGAAAGACCAGACCCATCAAGGGAACGGTTCTTTGAAAGAATACTAAAACGCCGTTTTGCCGTTAGCCCGCCGACGAAAAGTCGACGGGCTAGAGTCGTGAAGCTACAACGCGCTTTTCTCATCCGCAACGTGAGCGTCAAATCGAACGACGTCACGACACGGTGGACAAAATCGCTTTTAAAAAAACGGAGTTACAAAGTAAGGAGCTCATGTTAATGCAACTGCAATGTAAAATCGCTTGTCTTTTACGCTCTCAAAAGATTGCGCTCGCAATCGGCTTGCTGGCTCTGTGCCCGGCGGCCTTTGCGCAACAATATAAACCGGAACAGATTTTAAGACAGGTTCCGACGCAAGCTGGCGTCGACATAGACACGCCCACCGCCGAAGAGACGCCTAACTGCAAAGTCAGGACGTTTAAAGAAGCGGGCTATCAGGGAATCGCACTCTACAAACCGGACGGCGCTACGTTGCTTCGCGTCTGGTGCGCTCCAGGTTCGAGTTCCAAAGTCGAGCAAATCAGATACTTCAAAAACGGGCAAGAAGTTTACCGCGACGTTCTTGGAAAAGAGGCGCGCTGGTTCAATACGGCGGGATCTCGCCGCGGTACGATTGGAAGCGATAAAAAAATCGCCGCATGGACGGTTCTTTCTCCTGAGGAAGCCACTGCGGAAGCTGTCGCAGCGCTCGTAACTAAAGACTTTGAACGTTATCAGCGCGTAGCGCTTGCAAACGCCGATGTGGAAAAACTTGGACTGACGGGCTCGGTAGCGTCGGAAGTTCAAAAAGAAATCCAAAAGGTAACCGCGGCCAATTTCGAGAAATTGGCCAATACGCTGAACATGCCTTCCGACGCGCACTGGGGAGCGTTTAATCCGTCTTTGCCCGCGACAATTCCAGCTGGCGAAGGAGTCGCGAACGACCTTACGGTCTACTACAACGCCGCCGTCGTCGTAATGAAAGGAGACGACGCCTCTCAAAATCAACAACTGTATATCGGCGATTTGATTAAAGTCGACGACGTTTGGAAAATTATCGGTTTACCTGCCGGCGAACCGTTTGGTCAGGCAACCGGCGCCGTTTCCGCGTCGTCGATATTCTTCCCGGTAGCAGGAAACGCAGCCGACGAAGCGGAAGCGTCGACCGATATGGGCGAATTTGGCGCGCAATTAACAGAAGCGTTCCAAAAATTGGATGCGGCGACGCCCGAAGAATATCCGGCCGTTTGCGACCAGACAGTCGAGCTTCTACTCAATATTGCCGAAAGCAATCCGTCTGAACGTGAGAACATGCTTTCCCAAGCTGTGAACGTCATTTTCGGGGGCGTACAATCCGGACAATATCCGCAAGGCGCCGCTAAATTAGCCGCGCTTGCCGAAGCGTGCGGAGACGACGTCAGCCCTGAAATCAAAGCGTTAGTCCGTCATCGGCAGATTGTCGCGGAGTTCTACTCCGTCGCGCAGGCGCAGCCGCAGCCTAAACAAAACGTCTTGCAGAAAGCGCAGGAAAAATACACCGACGACTTGACCGCGTTTGTTGACGAATACTCCACGACCAAGGCGGGCGCCGAAGCGGCTATGAGTCTTGCCCTTGATCAGGAGTATATGCTCGACAACGAGGAAGCTATCAACTACTATCAGAAGATCGCCCAAAACTTTGCCGACGCTCCGATCGGCAAAAAAGCCGCCGGCGCTATTGCCCGACTCCAGTCTGAAGGCGGACAGCTGAACTTCCCCGCTATGAGGTATTTCGGAGGAGGCGTCTGCGATCTGAAAGCTCTCTCTGGCAAACCCACAATCATTTTCTGTTGGGGCAGCTGGGATCAGGACAGCGTTAACGCCATCAAAAAGATTGCGTCAACGGTAAATGTCGTTGGCGTCAATATCGACTCCGCGCCTTCTCCGGAAACGGCCGACGAGTTCTTCAAGCAGCTCGTTTCCGGTCTGCCGTGGAAAAACATCTGCGATCCTGCGGGGCTTGAAGGCGAAGCGCCCACGATCCTTGGTATTCAAACGGCGCCTTGGGTAATCCTGATCGATAAGTCTGGCAAAGTCGTTCGCTCGAATATTGCCGATATGGACGAACTCGTTGAAGTCATCAAGGAACTCAAATAATCGAGCGTAAGTTAGAATCCATTCTAACAAAAAGCCCCGTTCGCTTATCAAACGAACGGGGCTTTTATTATACGGACTACTGAAGAAACGATGAGAAACGCTAGGAAAGGTATCCCCAGAGTTTCACCAAGACTCTCTACGTCGTCGATTCCAAGTAGCAACAAGAAAACAAGCGACGCTTGAACTATTTCGACTTCAAATCAAAGTCGATCGTATTCGCTCCCGGCTTAACCTCAACTTCAAACCCGGAGGTTTTGACGTCGTTGTATTTCTTCGGCAAAACGCTCTTAACGTCCATTATAGGCACTTCTTTGCCGCTCACCATTTCTGTTTTACCCGTATCTACGCCAACGCGCGCGTCAAACCGAACCTTATATTTTCCTGGCGTAGTACCCGCGTTCGCGGCGCCTGTCATTGTCTGCAGCTTATAATTGCCGCCTTTGCTCTTGGCTCGGTACACCTGGTATCCTGTTGCACCCGGGTACTTCGACCATGACAACTGAACGTAGGAGGAACCAACTTTGGTTACCTTTACGCCTGTTACGCGTTTGTCTTTGTTAAAGGATGCTGCAGAAACCTCTGTGGTACTCAATGGCATGAATGAAATTACCATTGCCGCTATCATCGCATAACAAAGAGTCTTTTTTACGATGCCTG
>CADACS010000135.1 GCA_902786505.1 uncultured Planctomycetota bacterium
CGCCGCGCGGCGCGCCGTCTTGCCCGCGTCGTCGGAAGAGACGGGGATAATTTCGTCGATTACGGCGCGGTCGAAGTTGTCGGGCACGAAGTTCGCGCCGATTCCCTGAATTTTGTGCGCGCCCGGCTTCTGGCCCGCAAGGACCTGGCTCGTGTCCGGCTCGACCGCGATCGCCTTGACGTTCGGGTTCCGCTCTTTGAGGTATTTCGCGACGCCGCTTACCGTGCCGCCCGTCCCGACGCCCGCGACGAACGCGTCGACCTTCCCGTCGAGCGAGTCCCAGATCTCCTTACCGGTCGTTTCGTAATGCGCGGCCGGATTGGACGGGTTCTCGAACTGCATCGGAATCCATGAGCCGGGAATCGACGCGTGGAGCTCGTTCGCGCGCTCGATCGCGCCGAGCATTCCCCGCGCGCCCGGCGTGAGCTCGACCTTCGCGCCGTACGCGGCGACGAGCTTGCGGCGCTCGACGCTCATCGTTTCGGGCATCGTGAGAATGAGGCGGTATCCCTTAACGGCGGCCGCGAGCGCGAGCCCAATACCGGTATTGCCGCTCGTCGGCTCGATAATCGTCGCGCCCGGCTGAATAACGCCCGCCTTTTCCGCGTCTTCGATCATGCGCGCGGCGACGCGGTCTTTAACGCTGCCCGCCGGATTGAAGTATTCGACCTTGGCGAACACGTTCGCTTTCCCTTTGTTAAGCTTGTTAATCCGGACTATAGGCGTATTTCCAACCGTATCGAGAATCGATTCGTAAATCTTGCTCATGTTTCTCTCTCCCTTCTCGGCGCTTTAAGCTGACGGCGCGCGTCTTCGCAAAGTTTAATCGGATATCGGCTCGGCGTCAATTATAAAATCTACTAAATCGGTAGGTAATTATACATTTTCTTCCGGCGCGTATTTTCCGGGCTCGGACGAAAAAAAACCGCGCCGGCGTTGTGCGTCGGCGCGGGCGGGTTCTATTCTCGCTCTATTTGGAGAATCAGGTCGTGTAGTCGGCGTTCATGTGGACGTATTCGACGGTGAGGTCGGAGGTCCAGAAGCGAATCTTCGCGTCCCCTTCCTGGAAGAAGAGCTCAAAGCTCGTATTCCGGTTCGCGCGGATATTGTCGGAGACCGCCTGCTTGTCGAACTGGACGGGCGCGCCGTTTTCGTAAAGCAGGAAACCGTTGACTTTAAGCGAGACCTTGGAGGGGTCGTACGGGACGCCGCAGCGGCCGGTCGCGGAGATAATGCGGCCCCAGTTGGGGTCGGCGCCGCAGATCGCCGTCTTAACGAGCGCGTCGTTGGCGACCGTCTGCGCGAGCGTCTTGGCGGACGCGCGGTCTTTCGCGCCGAACACGTCGATCGTAATGAGGTGCGAGACGCCTTCGCCGTCGTTCGGAATCATGGGCGCGAGCTCTTGGAACATGTCGAGTATGAGCTTGGCGAACGCGTCGAGGTCGGCCCCTTTGAGCGGTTCGGGCGCGGCGGCGCCGTTGGCCAAAAGAATGACCGTGTCGCTCGTGCTCGTGTGCCCTTCGACGCTGATGCAGTTAAATGTGTCTTCAACGGAATCGCGGAGAATCTTCTGGGCGTCTTCCGGATCGAGCATGGCGTCGGTAACGACGGTCGCGAGCATCGTCGCCATATTCGGGCCGATCATCGCGGCGCCTTTGCACATTCCGGCGATTCGGACCGTCTTGCCGTTCGGGAGCGTCGTTTGGCGCGAGACCGTCTTGATTTTCGTATCGGTCGTCATAATGGCGGTCGCGGCCTTTTCGAAATCTTTGAGCGAAGAGCCGAGTTTGGCCGCCGCTTTTTCCGCGCCGGTCGCGATCCGGTTCATCGGGAGGTGGACGCCGATGACCCCGGTCGACATGACGAGCGTCTGGTCGCCGGAATAGCCGACCGCTTCGCCCGCGTATTCCGCCATTTTGCGCGCGTTAAAGAGCCCGATCCGGCCCGTGCACGCGTTCGCGCACCCGGAGTCGGTCGCGACGACATGAAAGCCTCTGCCGGGCGTGCGTTCCCGGTCGTAAACGACGGGCGCGCCGCAGTTAAGGTTCTGGGTATAGACGCCGGCGGCGGTTGCGGGCCGGTCGGAAACGACGAGCGCGAAGTCGAGTTTGGTCGTATTGGGCCGGATCCCGCAGTGGACGCCCGCGAACTGATAGCCTTGGGGAATATAAAATTCGTTTTCCATGTTATGTTAGCCTCGTGGGGATATTGGCGGCGCTTCGAACGCGCCGCGAGGGAAAAGTTTACCAGAATTTCAACTCGCGTTCGAGTTTGACGTGAAACCGCTCGTTCGTCTGCGTTTCAATGAGGGTCAAAAGCCGTTTGACGTCGTCGCAGGCGCAGCCGTCGGACGTCAGTATGAGATTCGGGAACGACTCGCACACGGCGGCGCCGCCGATTCGCGTTCCGGCGAATCCGCCCTCCGCGATAAGTTCGTCGGCGCGCTGACCTTGCGGATCTTTGAACATGCGCGCCATACCGCCGGACTCCAGCTCCGGCATGTCCTTTTTACGGACGATCCAAGTCTTCTGGAGGCGTTTGGCGAGGCTCTTGGGATCGTCGGGCTCAAGTTGGAACGTTACCGAAAGGACGATTACGTTCTCTAAATTGCTCCCGCCGCGTTCGAAGACGAGCTCGTCTTTCGAGACGTCGAAGATCTCGCCCGCATAGGTCGCCACGCGCGCCGATTCGATCCATTGCCCGACCGTCGCGCTCGACGTCGAGACGTTCGCGACGGCCGCCGCGCCGACCGTGCCGGGAATCGCGACGAGCCCTTCGAGCCCGCCGAGCCCCGCGCTCGCGGTCGCGGTCGCAAGTTTGCCGAGCTTAACGCCGGCGCCGGCCACGACGCGCGTCGACTCGAACCGTATCTCCGTAAAGGCGGGCTCGGACAGTTTGACCGCGAGTCCGGGCGCGCCGGGTTCCGACGCGATCACGCTCGCGCCGTCGCCAAGCGGACGCGCGTCGACGCCGTCTTCCCTGCACATCTGCAGCGCGGCGACGAGCTCCTCTTCGGACCGCGGGGTCGCGAGGTATTCGATCGGTCCACCGACGCGCAGCCATGCGAGCGACGAGATCGGAACGTTCTGCTGTATGAATTCGTGTTTCGCGTCGAGCTTTCTCATAGGAAAAGTCTCCGTCTTGCTGTCGGGCTGAAACGGGCGTTTTGCGCCGGTTCGCGGTTACTCTCTGCCGGCGGCGTTCGATTCCGCCATGGCGCGCAGAATTTCGGTAAAGTCTTGCGCCGTATTGAATTTCCGATAGACGCTCGCGAATCGGACGTACGCGATTTCGTCGATTTTGCGCAGGAGCGCCATCGTCATTTCGCCGATGCGCTGGGATTCGACTTCCGTCTCCCCTTCGAGCGACGTTTCCAGTTCGGCGACGAGCTCTGAAATCTGCGCTTCGCGCACGGGCCGTTTCCAGCATGCGCGCTCGACGCCTTCGCGGATCTTGTCGCGGTCGAACGGAACGCGGGCGCCGTCGCGCTTAATGACGCGCAGATTCCCGACTTCGATTCGTTCGTAGGTCGTGAACCGGCGGTTGCACGACTGGCAGACGCGCCGGCGCCGCACGAGGAAGCCGTCGTCGCTTGTGCGCGTTTCCACGACGCGGTCGTTGTCTTTATGGCAGAACGGGCATTTCATACTAAACTCTCCTTACGCGGCCGCGCCGCGCTTCCGTGCGAACCGTAAATTGCGTTAATCAAGCTGCTTCCAAGGGGGCAGGACGGGCAGGTGGGAATCGAATTCCTCGAGAAGCTCCTTCTGGTATTCGCCGGCGAACGTTCCGTCGAGGAATTTGTCGACGCCCTCGGCGTAGAACCGCTCCCAGCTCGCTTCCTCTTCGCCCGGATTGATCGGGAAGAAGAGCGCGCCGTTGGCGACCGCCGCGTTGTAATCGCCGGGCGCGTCGCCGACCATGAGCGTATGATTCGCCGGATACTCTTTCGCGAGTTCGAGGCACTCTTTTTTCGTGCCGACTTCCTGACCGCAGATCGCTTTTATGTACTGCGCGAGACCCTGATTCGCCCACTCCTTATTGAGCGCGGCCTGCGGCGTCTGCGAGACGACGAGCACGTCCGCTTTTCCCTGAACCTTTTGGAGCGATTCGCGCACCTTCGGGAAGGGCGGGACGCCTTCGCCGACGACCTTGTCGATCGTTTCGTTGACTTCGATCGACCAGCGGAGCGCCTTTTCCATGAGCGGATCATGCGTCTGTTCGACGTACTTCGTCAGCGCCGGATTGCCAAGCTTTGACTCTTGTCCGATCCAGTCGACGAGGACTTGCGGAATCTCGATCTTAACGCCGCGCGCGACGACTTCGGGCCGCTTGTTGAGCAGGCGGAAGACTTCAATGAGCGCGGGGAAACGGTTTACGCCGCGCGTCTTCGAATAGAGATTGACGAACTCCGCCGCTTCGCGCGCGTACTTGCTCACCCCTTTGAGACCCCAATGGTGGATAATGTTCGGAATGAAGCATTCCTTATGCTTGAGCTCCATGGTGTCAAAAGCGCAACCGTCGGAATCGATACCGATGAGATAATCGTTCGTTTTGCTGTAATCGATATTCATTTACAAGTCTCCAAAGCCGTCGAAAGGGCGCGTTCCCGGCGTTCGGAGAGGCGAACGCCGCCCTTTCCTTTCCTAAGGATTCTAACCTCCGGACATTGAAAATCAAGGGGGGCAAGCGCCTTGACGGGGTAATTTCACGCGGTTTGACCGGCCCGCCGTTAGGCTTTGCCGCGCTTGCGTTTCAACGCGCCCGCTCGGAGGCGCCGCGACGCCCTTATGAGCGGAACCGACGGAGGCGCCGTTACTTGACCGATTGCCGAAAAAGATTAAAATACAGCCGTTTGTTTTTTGTTCGACGGCGGACGTATATCGTACAATGGGCGCGCGTTGCGCCCGCGCCGTGCGGACGCCTTTTCCCTTGGGCGCCGCGCGCGGGATCCGTCCGCCTTGCAAGGGCCCTCTTGGAAGAGAACTCAGGAGGAGCGGCCGCCGGTTTTGACGCGGCGAAGGTTCGTTTATTACTTGTTCGACGCGCGCGATACGGATTGTCGTACTTTGCGTTTGCTTTTCGTGCACGAACGGGCCTTTTTGAGATTCGCGCTCCCTCATATTTACTCCGATACGGTAGAACCATGAAGAAGAAAACAGTTTGTCTTGCGGCGATAATCGCGCTCGGATGCTGCGCCGCGTTCGGCGTCTTTTCGACGCGGCCTTCCGACATGTCAGAAAAACGCGCGGAAGCTCAGGACGGCCCGCAGAAGGGGGAAGGTCAGGAAGCGCCCCCGGTCGTCGTCGCGGTCGAGCCGGCCGCCGGTATCACGTCCCTGCAGCCTCGCCAGTACGCGGGCCGGCTCGTCTCGATCGAGGAAGTCGATATTGTCCCGCGTATTACCGGCTGGATTGAAAAGATTAACTTCGAGGAAGGCGATTTCGTCAACGAAGGGGATCTCCTTTTCGAATTGGAAGACACGTCGTATCAGGCCGCGTATAAGACGGCGCAGGCCAGTCTTGACCAGGCGAAAGCGGTACTGAAGAACGCGCAGACGTCGCACAAGCGCGCGAAAGATCTGCTCGAACGCCAGGCGGGCTCTCAGGCCGACTTCGACAACGCGGAGCAGGCGCTCGCGCAGGCGGTTGCGAACGTCGCTATTAGCGAGGCGAAGCTCGTCGACGCGGAAAACACGCTCTCGTATACGAAGATTAAGTCGCCCATCGCGGGCCGTATCGGGAAAGTAACGGTAACGCGCGGCAACTTAGTCACGCCGCAGACGGGCAAGATCGTCGACGTGCGCCAGTTCTCTCCCATCTACGTAAAGTTCGCGATCGGCGCGAGTATCTTTAACGGGACGTTCGGCGGCGAAGAGAAGATTCGCGATCTCGCGCTTCTGCGCGTGTGCCCGGTCGGCGGCAGCCGGACCGACGCCAAGGCGATCGAAACGTATCCGACCGCGACGATTGATCTTATCGACAACCACGTCGATTCGAGTACGAACACGCTCTTTATCTGGGCGAAGCTCGAAAACGCCGACAATCTCTTCTTCCCCGGCGCCTACGCGACCGTTATGCTCTCGCGCAAACTCGACCGTCCGTATCCCGCCGTTCTGCAGTCGGCGATTCAGAACGCGCTCGAAGGGAACTACGTCTGGGTCGTTAAGGACGGCAAAGCGGAACAGCGGTTTGTTCAGCTTGGCCCGATTACCGAGAACTACTACGTTATCGAGTCCGGCGTCGAGATCGGCGAAGATATCGTCGTCGAGGGTATGAATAAGGTAACCGCGGGCGCGACGATTTCCGCGGTTCCGTACGCCTCCTGGGAGACGAGCGCCGCCAACGGCGCCCCGGAAGAAGCGTCCGCCGCTCCGGAAAAAGCCCCGGAAGCCGCCCCGGAAAAGGCCGAGTCCCCGGCCCCCGAAGCCTCTCAAAACGCCCAATGACGCACGGGAGGTTACGCGATTATGTTTACCAAAATGTTTATTGACCGCCCGAAGCTGTCGCTGGTTATCTCGCTGGCGATCTCGCTGCTCGGCGTTCTGTGTATCTTCCGGCTTCCGATCGCGGAATATCCCGAAGTCGCGCCCCCGTGCATCTACGTGCTCGTGCAGTATCCCGGCGCGTCGTCTCAGGTTCTCACGGAATCCGTGGCGTCCCTCATCGAGGAGGAATGCAACGGTATCGAGAACATGATCTATTACAACTCGAACTCGGAGAACAGCGGCGCGTACATCTGCATGCTCTACTTCCAGCCGGGCACCGATTCCGATATTGCGCGCGTCAACGTGCAGAACGCGATTGCGCGCGCGGAAGCGAAGCTGCCGACCGAAGTGCGCGCGATCGGCGTTACCGTCGCGAAACGTTCGACGGATATGGTCGCCATGTACGTCTTTACGACGACCGACGACGACGAGAGCATGTCGTATCTCGACCTGTCGAACTGGGTTCGCATGAACGTTAAAGACCGGTTCGCGCGCGTCGAGGGCGTTTCCGATACGGAGATCATGGGCGAGCGGACCTACTCGATGCGTATCTGGCTCGACGCGCTCAAACTGACGGGGCTCGGGCTGGAAGCGACCGACGTGGTAACCGCTTTGCAGACGCAGAACGTTCAGGCGTCGATCGGAACGCTCGGCGCGGAAGAGTCGAGCGAATATTTACAGCTCAAGATCGACGCGCCCGGCCGCTGCAGAACCCCGGAAGATTTCGCGAAAATCATTTTGGCGACGACTCCGGACGACCGGCAGGTTACGCTCGGCGACGTCGCGCGCATCGAGCTTGGAAGCGAGCGCTACTCGAACAACTCCTACTGGCACGTCAAGGGTCAGGACGTTATGAAGTCGTGCTCCGTCGGTATTTACCGCCAGACGGGCGCGAACGCGATCGACGTCATTAACAAGACGAACGCGATTGTCGAAGACCTCAAAAAGCGCGGTCTGCCGCCCGGAATCGAAGCGCACCTCGGATACGACCCGACCGAGTTCATTCGCGAGAGTATTAAGGAAATCGTCTTTACGCTCGTGCTGACGCTCGTGCTCGTCGTCTTCGTAACGTACTTCTTCCTGCAGGACTGGCGCGCGACGATCGTGCCCGCGGTCGCGATTCCCGTGTCGCTGCTCGGCACGTTCTTCGTTATGTCCCTTTTGGGCTACTCGATTAACGTTCTTTCGATGTTCGGCCTCATTCTTGTCGTCGGGCTTCTCGTCGACGACGGCGTTATCGTCGTTGAGAACGCCACGAGCAGACGACCGGCGCTATTCTGGCGTCCACCTTCGTTATGGTCGCGATTTTCGCGCCGCTCTCGTTCTTCGGCGGGATTGTCGGCACGATCTATAAGCAGTTCTCCGTAACGATGTGCGTCGCGATTATCTTCTCGGCGGTCAACGCGTTAACGCTCAGCCCGGCGCTCTGCGCGCTCCTGCTGCGCGATAACGAAGGGCGCAAAAAGAACTTTATCTTCCGGTTCTTCGACTGGATTATCGGTTCGACGAAAAACGCCTATCTGTCCGTCTCGAAAATGTTCGTCCGCCGCGGCGTTCTGACGCTGCTCATACTTGTGGCGGTCGCGTTCGGGAACCGGTGGGCGTTCAATCAGCTCTCCGAAGGGTTCATTCCGAACGAAGACAAGGGCGCGCTCCTTTGCGAAATCAATCTTCCGCAAGGGGCGACGCTTACGCGAACGAATCAGGCGCTCAAGCAGTTCGAGGACGTCTGTCTCAATATTCCGGGCGTGAATAAGATTATCGCGGTCTCCGGATTCTCGTTCCTGTCCGGGCTTTGCGAAAACGTCGGGCTCGGTATTATCGACTTGGACGACTGGTCCGAACGCAAGACGCCCGATACGAAGATCGACGCGATTCTCGGCAGAGTCATGCAGGATTGCGCCGCGATTCCGCTCGGGAAGGTTACCGCGTTCCAGCCGCCTCCAATTATGGGGCTCGGCGGGACCGGCGGCATTTCCTTTATGCTCACGAACCAGCTGGGTAATCCGGTCGAAATGGAACGCTCGATGGGCAAGCTACTCGGCATGCTCAACGATAAGTCGCGTTTCCCCGATATCGCGTTTGCGTTCAGCTCCTATTCCGCGAGTACCCCGCAGCTCTTCCTCGACGTCGATCCGCAGGCGGCCGCCGCGCTCGCGTCCTCGAAAGGCGAGGTCTATTCCGCGCTCCAGAGCAAGATCGGCTCGCTCTACGTCAACGACTTCAATAGCTACGGCTATTCGTTTAAAGTCAAAATCCAGGCGGACGAAGCGGACCGCGCGAACGTCGGCAATCTTGACGAACTGACCGTGCGCAATCGGCTCGGACAGCAGATTCCGATCTCGGAACTCGCGACGCTCCGGTACGAGCTCGGCGCGCAGCGCATCTCCCGATTTAAGCAGGCGATGTGCGTGCCGATTAACGTTATGACCGTGCCCGGCGCGTCGAGCGGCGACGTTATGAACGAAATTGAAGAGTGCGTCTACGAGAGCTTTCCGAACAACTACCGCGTCGAATGGACCGACCTGAGTTATCATCAGCGCGGAAACGAAGGGAAGCTCGGCATGCTGCTCATGCTCTCGCTCGCGTTCGGATATCTGTTCCTGGCGGGCAAGTATGAATCGTGGACGCTCCCGCTCCCGGTTATGCTCTTTATTCTGTTCGCGACGTTCGGCGCGATGCTCGCGATGCGCTACTGCGGAATGAATCTCGATATCTACGGCCAGCTGAGCTTAATTATGCTGCTCGGGCTGGCGAGTAAGATCTCGATTCTGACCGTCGAGTTCTCGAAGCAGGAGCGCGAAGTCGGCGTTCCGATCGAGCAGGCGGCGCTCAACGGCGCGCGGCAGCGGTATCGGGCGATTATGATGACCGCCGGATGCTTTATTGTCGGCGTTATTCCGCTCATGCTCGCCAGCGGGGCGGGCTCGGTCTCGCGGCGCATTATTGGAACGTCGACCGGCTGGGGCATGATCGCCGCGACCGTGCTCGGAATTGGGTTCCTGCCCCCGATCTACGCCATGGTCCAGCGCTGGCGCGAGGCCGTCAATAAGAACTTCTGGGGACGCTTCTTTGGCAATAGCGTCAACGCCAAAAAGTAGTCCCGCCGGCGGTCCTTGCCGGACGGGCGTGAGCCGCCGCCGATGGCGGCGGACGCCTTAAATGTGAGCCCGCCCGAAAAAATAATAAACGGCGTTCGGTCAAAAGATCGAGCGCCGTTTTTTTAATTGCGCAACCGGCCAACCGGCCGGTATAACCGCCGCGCAATACCTCGCCAAGCATACCGCCGCCGCGTCGCGTATGGCCGGGCGCTCGCCCGTCAGGGCGCCCAGCCGGACGCAACGTCCGGTTCGGTATGGATTTAGCGGCGCGACGCGATTAAAGAAACCGCCAAAACAAAGACAGATTTGCGATTGAAATCCTTCTGGAACGCGGCGTCTGATTCCGGGCGTCCGCAACCGGCCAACCGGCCGGTATAACCGCCGCGCAATACCTCGCCAAGCATACCGCCGCCTCGTCGCGTAGGGCCGCGCACGCGCCCGTCAGGGCGCCCAGCCGGACGCAACGTCCGGTTCGGTACGGATTTAGCGGCGCGACGCGATTAAAGAAACCGCCAAAATAAAGAACAGATTTGCGATTGAAATATGTCGGAACGCGGCGTCTGATTCCGGGCGTCCGCAACCGGCCAACCGGCCGGTATAACCGCCGCGCAATACCCCGCCAAGCATACCGCCGCCGCGTTGCGTAGGGCCGCGCACGCGC
>CADACS010000136.1 GCA_902786505.1 uncultured Planctomycetota bacterium
CGTTCGAGCTCGCGTCCGGAGAAGGCGTCTTTGTAACGGTCGAATGATCCGTCTTTCGCGCTGAAGCAAAAAGGAGCCGCCCGACGCGTTTGATTTGCGCGTTTCGGGCGGCTCTTGCCGTCTCTTGGGGCGTGGAAACCGCGCCTTATTTCTTCTCGAAGCCGAGCTCTTTTCCTTGATGGGTCGCCATGCCGATCTGCTCGACGTTCCCTTTGCGGCCGTTGTACCAGAGCCGCCAGAAATCTTCTTTTTCGTCGTAGATCGCGAACGGCTTATAGCACGCGTCGCCGTCCCACTTGTCCTTTTCGGGCGAGATAATCGGATTCGCCGGCATGCGCTCCCAGTTCGTAATTCCGTCTTTCGACCGCGCGATTCCAATCCGCGCGAGATTCTCGTTCTCGAACCCGATATAGAACAGATAGACCCATTCGCCTCGCCGAACCGCCTGGCCGGCCGTTACTTTGTGCTGTTCCCAAACGCAGTTCGGATCCGGCTTAAAGATCGGATTGGCGGCGTATTTCGTCCACGTCTTGCCGTCGGGGCTCGTGGCGTATCCGATCGCGTTCGGCTCGTACTGCTCGCCCCCGGAATAGCGCATTTCGAAGAGCTTCTTCTCTTCGTTCCAGACGACGTCGGGGCACATGACGGCGACCTTTTCCCAGTCGGCTTCCGGAACGAGAACCGGATCTTTCGACTCGCGCGTCCAGTGAATTCCGTCGTCGCTCGTCGCGAAGCCAATGCGCGAATTGCCCGACGTCTGGCCCGTATACCACATGTAGTAGCGCCCGTTGTGACGAACGACGCTCGAGCGGTTAATGAGCTCCTCCCAGCCGGAATCGGTCGGGGAGAGCACAATTTGCGGCTCGCTCCAGTGGACGCCGTCTTTGCTCTCCGTATAGCCCATCGACTTTTTCGTGCGCCATGAGAACCACATCTTAAAGACGCCCTCTTCCTGAATGAGCGTTACGTCGAAGCAGACGCCCAGATCGCCCCCTAAGACGGGATTGTCGGGCGACTTAACCCATTCGGGGCTCTGGCCGAGCGAAAGCTGAAAGGGCAGAAGGAGCAGGGGCAGAACGAACCACGCGACGAGAATTCGATTGACGGACACGGCGTTTTCTCCAAAAAGGGACAGGGGGCGAAACGAAACGGCGCGAATACGGCCGCGCCGACGCCGACATTGTATCAGAAACCGATTCGGGAAACAAGCGCGCGCTATTGCAGAACGGTTATGCGGCCCTCGCCGTGCGGATTCGCGTAGCGCTCGCCAATTTCGCCGCCGAGTTCTTCCGCGGCGTAATCGAGAAACGCGCGGCAGTCGTCGAGCGATTCGCCGCGATCTAAAATTCTGCATCCGCGAAACATAACGAATCCGTCCCCCTCGTCGAGCAGAACGTAGTCGGTACACGCGAGCTTATACGACTTGTCCGGGTCGAGCGGTTCGCCGCCGATCTTGACGTTCTTAACGCGGCGCTCCCCTTCGACGCGCGCGAACGCGCCGACGGCGTCTTTAACGCATCCGCTTTTGACGCGCGGGTCGATCGCGTAGGTCAGGCCGGACGTCTGCAGAAATCCTCCGGACTCGGCGGGCCATTCGCGGGCGCCCCATTCGAGCGCGTCGAGAATCTGCCGCCCCGTCGCTTCTACGGTAACGATTTTATTTCCAAACGGATGCGCGACTTTGAGTTCCCCGCGCGTAATTTCGCCCGCGCCCAGATCGCCGCGGATCGTGCCCCCGTTGAGAAAGGCGGCGTCGGCGCCGGTCCGGAACCGGAACGCGTCGGTACAGAAGTCGCCCATATTCGTTTCGGCTCTTCGGACGGTCCGCACGCGTTTGGCCGGGTCGTTCGGGTCCGGGCCAAAGATTGTCAGATTCACGCGCGACTTCGCGACGACCTCGTCGAGCGTTTGGGCGAGCTTCGCTTTCGCTTCGGCGACCTTTTCGGCCATGCCGTTTTTAATTAGATCGAGGCCCATGCGCGGGACGTCGGCGCCGATTCCGTCGTACAGGCCCGCGTCGAGCCGGCCGTCGGCGCCGATTCGCAGCCAGCCGATATGACTGAATTTCACACCGCACGCGCAGCGGACCGTTTCGCGCCCCTCTTTATTCTTCAGTCTGACGACCGCCGCGTCGTGGCTGTGCCCGTCGAGAACCGCGTCGATTCCGGTCGTATTCGCGACGACGTCGACGCTCCGCCAGGGCGCGCAGTCTTCGCTCACGCCCAGATGCGCGAGCGCGACGACATAGTCGGCCCCTTCGGCGCGCGCGGCGTCGACGGCGTCCTGAACGGCGCGATAGAGCGTTTCCCCGGTCGCGTCCTGCATGAAGTCGTAGACGAAGTTCCGGTCCGCGTCCTTAAAGTAGCTCGACCGGACGCTGCCGAGCGTCTTGGGAGTCGCGATTCCGACGAACGCGATCTTTACGCCCGCAAGTTCGCGGATAACGTACGGCTTGAGAACGCGCTCCCCGTTATGCCGGAAATTGCAGCAGACGTACGGGAAGTCGGCGAGTTCGGCGAGTTTGAGAAACTGAGGAACGCCGAAGTCGAATTCATGATTTCCGGGAACCGCGACGGAATATCCGGCCGCGTTCATGAGCGCGACGATCGCCTCGCCGCGCGTCTCGCCCCCGAGCGGCTCGCCCTGAACGGCGTCCCCGCAGTCGGCGAGTAGAACGTCGTCCCCCGCGGAAGCGAAGACGTCCCGAAGCCCCGTCAGACCGGCGTACCCGTAACCCTGATCGACGGCGCAGTGAACGTCGCCCGTAAAGAGAACGACCGCGTCCCGGGCGCGCGCCCCGTCCTGCCCGAACAAGAAGCCCGCCCCCGAAAATACAAGCGCCAGAACGACTAAAAGAAATCTGCTCTTCATACCGAACGCCTCCCCGCCGACGGCGGCGCATGTTTCCGCCCGAATTCCAGCCCGCGCGGGAATCCGGATGAACACGGGAGCGCGACGCCCCCACGCGTTCAGTATAAACGGGGCCGGGCGTTTGTCAAATATTGGGGGAGGTTAGAATGAATAGCCGTTTCGTTGTTGGTACAAAGATTTTAGTCGCGCGCGGTTCGTTTTTTTATTCAATAACGCCTTTCGTTGTACTGAGAACATTAGCGGGTTTTTGTCGTCTTCGCACCTCATGATACTTGATTTTGACGGGCGTTGTCTGTATTGTGTAGGAAGAATCGGCGAACTTTGCGATTTTTCAAATTTTAATTCATCAACGCCTAATTCGTTCGGAATGGTCATGGACTTGTTTTTTGATCAAGCGCTTGCCAGGAGATACCACAGTCGGTCGCAGGCGGCCCGCGTTCTTACGGAGACGTGGGCTAAGTATAATATGTACTGTCCGCGATGCGGATATCCCAGATTGACGCATTTTGAAAACAACAGAGAAGTCGCCGATTTCTTTTGCAGCGACTGCAAGAACGAATACGAGCTTAAAAGCAAGAACGGCGCGATAGGTCGAAGGATTAGCGACGGCGCCTATGAAACGTTTATTCAAAGAATTACAAGCGCGAATAATCCTGACTTCCTTGTTTTGAGTTATGATTTAGAAGCGCTTCGCGTCAATAATTTATGGGTTATTCCGAAGCACTTTTTTACTCCCTCGATAGTGGAAAAACGCAAACCTTTGAGAGCTAACGCACGTCGAGCCGGTTGGGTCGGGTGCAGTATTTTGTTTGACCAAGTGCCCATACAAGGAAGAATCGGCGTCATTCGTAATGGGACCCCTGTCAATAAGGACGACGTAATGAAAAATGTTGAGAGAGCTTCCCATCTTGAAACATCTAACTTGAACGCTCGCGGATGGTTGCTTGACGTTCTCAATTGTGTTAATAGTATTTCAAAAGAAGATTTTTCTCTTGTGGACATTTATAAATTTGAGAACAAATTAAAGGTTCTTCATCCTGAGAATAATAATATTCAAGCAAAAATTCGACAGCAGTTGCAAGTATTGCGTGATAAAGGCTTCCTTGAATTTCTTGGACGCGGCGTTTACCGAAAGAAAGGCTCGCTTTGAGTTAATAGGAAGTTCCATAACAAACGCAGTCCTGAAGAGTTGAATTTGAAAGAACATTCCGTCGCTTCATATAAAACAGAGCATATTGAGACGCGAAAAGAAAAAATATTCTCGTTCGAAAGACTGACGTCTTTGTCGGAAACGGGCGGTAATCAAATATCAACGTCTTGTTGCGGTTCAGGATTCTCGAACGTTTTGAAATCGACGTCTACGAAATCCGTTTCGTCGAGTACAATCTCGCAATTTTTGTATTTTGCGCGGCCTTTTTGATACGCTTCGGCGGCGCTGTCGGCTTCAATTTCAACCGTTCGGGAAAGCGTTTCGGTTACTTCAAATAGAAATTTCATTCTCGTTCCTTTTCTCAATTTCTGATTTATTGCGCCGGTTTCTATGTGTTTGTTAGTTCTTGTTTTAGTCTAACTTAGAAGATGAAGGCGTTAAGTAGAACCGGCTTAAACTTTACAAAAAAACCGCGCGCCGAATTTCCTAACCCGGCGCGCGTCTTTTTTTGCGCTATCGGAGCGTCGCGTTACTTCTTTGCGACTTTTGCCCAAGAGTCGCGGAGGGAGGCGGTTCGATTGAAGACGAGCTTGTCCGCGGTCGAGGTTTTGTCGAGGGTAAAGTATCCGACGCGTTCAAATTGGAATCTGTCCTTTTCGACTTGGGCGTCGGCGAGGGCGGGCTCCGCTTTGGCTCCGGCGACAATCTTGAGGGAGTCGGGATTGAGGTAATCCTTGTAGTCGCCGGTATTTTGCGGGTCGTCGGGATTGGGAACGCTGAAGAGGCGGTCGTAGAGGCGCACTTCGACGTCGAGCGCGGTCGGTTCGGCGACCCAGTGGATCGTGCCCTGGACTTTGCGTCCGTCGGGGCTCTGTCCTCCGCGGGTCGCGGGGTCGTATTCGCAATGGACTTCGACGACGTTTCCGTTTTCGTCTTTAACGCATCCTTTGCAGGTAACGTAATAGGCGTATCGGAGCCGTACTTCCTTGCCGGGCGTGAGGCGGAAGTATTTCTTCGGGGCGTCTTCCATGAAGTCTTCGCGCTCGATCCAGAGCGTCTTGGCGAACGGGACTTCGCGGGTTCCGTCGGCTTCGTTTTCCGGATTATTGATCGCCGTCAGGGTTTCCGTCTGGCCTTCCGGATAGTTGTCGATTACGAGCTTAATCGGATCGAGCACGGCCATTCTGCGGAGCGCGCGCTTATTGAGGTCTTCCCGAACGCTGTTTTCGAGTACGGTCGCGTCGATTGTGCTGTTGAACTTGGCGACGCCGATCGTCTTGCAGAAGAGGCGGAGCGCTTCGGGCGTGTATCCTCTTCGGCGCAGCCCGCAGATCGTGGGCATGCGGGGATCGTCCCAGCCGTCGACGTAATGGTTTTTGACCAGTTCGAGGAGCTTGCGCTTGCTCATAACGGTGTACGTTAAGTTGAGGCGCGCGAATTCGATCTGCTGCGGATGATAGACGCCGAGCTCGTTGAGGAACCAGTCGTAGAGGGGCCGGTGATGCTCAAATTCGAGGGTGCAGATGGAGTGCGTAATCCCTTCGATGGAGTCTTCCAGCCCGTGCGCCCAGTCGTACATGGGATAGACGTTCCACTTGTGGCCCTGGCGGTGGTGCGGGGTGTGCACGATGCGGTACATGACGGGGTCGCGCATATTGAAGTTCGGGGACGCCATGTCGATCTTGGCGCGGAGCGTCTTGGAGCCGTCCGGGAATTCTCCGTCGCGCATGCGCTGGAAGAGGTCGAGGTTCTCTTCGACGCTTCGGTCGCGCCATGGGCTCGGGGTTCCGGGCTCGGTCGTTGTTCCGCGCGTTTCGCGAATCTGATCGACGGTCAGGTCGCAGACGTACGCCTTGCCTTTCTTAATGAGCTGGACGGCGTATTCGTACATCTGTTCGAAGTAGTCGGACGCGAAGAAGAGGCGGTCTTCCCAGTCGGCGCCGAGCCAGCGCGCGTCCTCCTTAATGGATTCGACGTACTCGACGTCTTCTTTCGTCGGGTTCGTGTCGTCGAATCGGAGATTGAATTTTCCTCCGAACTCTTTTGCCATGCCGGAATTCAGAATGATCGACTTGGCGTGCCCGATGTGCAGGTATCCGTTCGGTTCGGGGGGAAACCGCGTGTGAACGCGGCCGCCGAAACGGCCCGTCTTATTGTCTTCTTCGATGATTTGTTCGATGAAATGAAGGGAACGCGGCTCGGCGTTCGGGGCTTCGTTGTTTTCAGGTTTCGGTTCGGAAACAGACATAATATCCAATGCCAAAGGGTTAACGTCGTTGAAACAGTAGTCAAAAGCCGGGTTATTTTCAGAGCGCGTCGACGCGTCGGCGCAGCTCGCTTATGAACGCGGGCGTCGTTCCGCAGCATCCTCCGACGAACTTTACGCCGGCGTCGAGCAGCTGAATCGCTTTCTCGGCGAAATCTTCCGGAGTTTGCGAATAGACCGTCTTGCCGTCGACCGTCTGGGGCAGGCCCGCGTTGCTCTTCATCCAGAGGGGGAGCTGAGTTACGGCGCGCATGCGTTCGGCGATCGCCGGAAACCCTTCGATCCCGCGCCCGCAGTTCGAGCCGACGACGTCGGCGCCGGCCTCTTCGACGGCCTTAACGAACTTTTCGGGCGTGGCGCCCATCATGGTGCGGTCGCGGTTCTTGCCGCTGTCGAAGGTCGCGGTAACGGCGACGAACATGCCGAGCGACTTGGCGGCCTTAACGGCCTGGGCGGCTTCCTGAGGATCGCTCGACGTCTCGACGGCGATCGCGTCGACGCCCCCTTCTTTGAGGGCGGCGATCTGCTCGGCGTAGGCGTCGAAGATCGCGGATTCGGGGACCTCTCCGAGGGCGAGCATGACGCCGGTCGGGCCGAGATCGCCGAAGACGAGGACCTGGCGCGCGGCCGTTTCGTCGGCAATTTTGCGCGCGATTTCCGCGGCGGCGCGGTTGACGTCGGCGAGCTTGTCGGCTTGGCCGTGCTTTTCGAGTACGAATCGGTTCGAGCCGAACGTGTTCGTGAGAACAACGTCGGAGCCCGCGTCCGCGTACGACTTGATAATCTGGCGGACGAGGTCGGGCTCGGACAGATTGAGCAGGTCGGGGTGGGTTCCGGCGGGTACGCCGAGCCGCTGGAATTCCGTTCCCATCCCGCCGTCGAGTACGACCGCGCGTTTATTCAGTAACGATTCGAGTTTCGCGTTTGCCACAGAAAGAGCCCCTCTTCAAACGGATTACGGCATAACGCGCGCCGCGAACGCCGCCGCGCGCGTTAGGAGAAAGTCATATTATTCTAATTATAACTCTTTGTCAAGAAAACAAAGCAGGGGGGCGGGCCCGTTCCGGGCCGTTCGGGCGTAAAAAAAGGGCCCCTTTCGGGAGCCCTTTTCGCGTTTGCGTCTTTCACATGCGGCCGCGGGGGCGGCCTTTGACGTCAGTAGATATTGGAGGTGCTTCCGGGCGCGAATCTTCCGGTCGAGACGGTCTGCGGTTCGTAGACGACGCCGGGAGCGGCGGGCTGCTGCGCGGGATAGGCGGCCTGCTGCGCGGCGGGATCGTAGTTGAGGGCGACGGACGCGACGCCGGGCGTTTGGTCGGCGACGGTCGGGAACGGGGCGTTGTTCGCAGTAGGCGCGGCGGCGACCGGGAAATCGTTGGCGGCCGGGAAGGCGTTGTTCGCAGTAGGCGCGGCGGCGACCGGGGGCCGGGAACGCGGCGTTATTTGCGGCAGGCGCGGCGGCGACTGGGAAATCGTTGGCGGCCGGGAGCGCGTTATTGGCGGCGGGGGCCGCGGCGACTGGGAAATCGTTTGCGGTCGGGAAGGGGGCGCTCGCGGGGGCCGGGAAGTCGTTGGCGGCCGGGAGCGCGTTATTGGCGGCGGGGGCGGCGGCGACCGGGAATTCGTTCGCGGCGGGCGCGGGCTGCGCGGCCGGGAGACCGGTATTGACGGCGGGCTCGCTCTGGGCGTAGGTCGCGACGGAGGACGCGGCCGGAGCGGACTGCGCGACGGCGGTTACGGGCGCGGGTTCTTCTTTCGGAGCGGACATGTCGCTAATGGCGACTTTCGTTTCCGTCTGCTCGCTTTCGCCCGCGTCGTAGCGGCCCTTCTGGGCGAACGACTCGGAATCTTTGGAGGACTTTTTGGAATCGGACTCGCCCTTCGTGTAGTTCTCGGGCGGCGGCGTGAGATCGTCGAGTTCGTCGAG
>CADACS010000137.1 GCA_902786505.1 uncultured Planctomycetota bacterium
TTCAGACCGCCGCTGAAAAGCTGAAGAAGGCGTTGACTAAGGCGATTGAAGTCGGTCGGTCTATGTATATGGACTTTTGAAAAGCTCGTTTTTCTGTCGCCGTTTCACTTCAGTCGGCAGCATGAACGCGGAGAGTTTCGAAAGAAGAAGGGAATAAGATAAATGAAGGACGAAGCGTCAGAAACGCCAGAAAAAATCGTCTGCGAAAAATGCGGCGCTGAAATGCATATCGTTCGTGATTCTTATCAAATGGGGATGGGCGTCCTAATTGCGGTTGGGGCTGGGTAACGACGTATAATGAACCGATCGAAGTTGATTACGGCGTTTATCGCGTTGTTCTCGATTCCAAAGACGGTTCCCTCGCCAATGTGAAGCTTGTCGCTTCCATCGTCAACTGTAACTACCTTCGGGCCAAAAGGATCATCGAGAATTCCCCTTCGGAAATATTCAGCGGTAAAGCGGTTGACGTCAGGGAGATTAGAGACCGGCTCGTGCAAGTGGCGTTCAGGATAGAGCCGGATTTTCCTTATTAACGCAAACGCAAATGAGAATCCTCTGCTGGGCTTGCGATTGAGCGTTCGAAAGGGCTTGCCGCACAGTATTATCGAATCGGAAATATTGCAGTTCCGGATATTTACTCGCTCAAAGACATGAACGATAAGAGGACGGAACTGGTTTCCGTTTTCTTCAAAGAGCTCTATGGCAATCCGCTGGATCTTGTCAACTCATATCGGGATTTTTACGTAAAAATTGTTACGGAGGTATTTAGAAATGGAAACGGCAAGGGTCAAAATCTTCACTATTCGAAAAGGCGACGCTTGCGTCGAATGGTTCAAAACGCCTTATGTGGACACGGACGCGTTTTTCGACGAAGAACACGTTGAATATAACGACAGAAGCTTTTATGAAACGCTGCTGCGGCATTATCGACAATGGGAAAAGGAGGGGCGCCCCTTCGCGTCGTTCTATTACCCTAATAAACTTATTTGGAGAGAAATAGGGTTTATAGAATATGTCGACGGCGTCGTCCCCGACCTTGTATTTACTAACAACGCCTCTGGCTGGTTTTAGTGTAAGTTTTAGTTTCAGATTCAGTTCTACGGCTTTATTTTCAACGACTTAAAGTTGCCGCGAAGCGCAGGCGTGATAAAAAGCGCGTCGCTTCTCGCGCTGAATCCGGATTGGCGCAGCGGATTGGAACACTGCGAAAAAGAACCGACGTTAGTTAGGAGCCGATAATGTCTTTAACCCCCAAACGCGCCGTTTCGGCCGAGACTATTGACGCCGTCGACGAGGAATCGCTCGATAAAGAGGTTCGCCGTTCGACGTATATGCGCAAGAGGGCGGTTCTTTTCGCGGTGAAACTCGCGCTGTTCCTTCTGATCTGGGGAGCGGCGCCGCTGAAGTTTTACGACGCGTCGAATCCGAATAAGGAAATCGCGGCGCTGCGGCTTTTAGCCGCGCCGCTGATCGCGTACATAATCGCCGCGGCCGTTTGCGCGCCTTTTAAAATCGCGTTGACGGCGCGTCGGCTTCGCGCCGTCGGTTCGTCCGTTTCGCGTTGGTTTATTACGTGGTTTTTCACGGTTCTCTCGCGGCTGGCCCTTTGGGGAATTCTGCCTCTGGGCGTCGTCGCGCTCGGCTTTCTCGAGAGGGACCGCACAGATTACATGGAGCTGTATCTCCTCTTCGCCGATCGCACGGTTTATTGGGGATTATACCTGTTTTACGTTCTGATCGCGCCGCTTCTGACCGCGTACGCCTATTCCAAAGAAAGAGCCTTATTAAGACTGCGGCGGCGGGACTGCAACAGGCCCGACGCGGGCTCCTGAACCGCTTTGTCAAGCGGTCGGTTTCGGCGAGTTCTATGTGAAAGACATAATCGCTAAATCTGAGTTTCAGGCTCCAAAAACATACGCGCCGCCGATCGATCTGTACGGTCGGCGGCGCGTTTCTTTATGCTCGTGCGGGCTGTCGCGCGCGCTACTTCGCGGCGGTAAACCGTTGGGTAATCACGGCGGAATTGACGGGCCCGTCGACGCGGAGCGCGATTCGCGTCGGCTTATTGACGGCGGACTCGTCGTTTTCGCCGACGATTGCGGTTTCGGCGGCGAGCTTGAGCGGCGCGCCGTTTGCGTCGGCCGCGGAAACGTCGACTTGCGCGTCGGCGAATTTAACGGTCAGAGCTCCGCCGTTCTCCCGGACGTCGAACTTCTCGAACGTAATAATCGCCGTCTCAAAGGTCTCTTTGGCGTTCTCTTTAAAGACCGCGGAATCGGTTATGACGAACGCGCCCGACTCGGCGCCGGCCGCTCGGTCGAATTCGAACCGTCGCGTGAGTTTCTCGAGCGTCGGGACGTCGTACGCGGACGTAAAGTCGATTGTAAAGACGTCTCTGGCGTCGGTCAGATCCTTTTCGACGACGACCCCTTTCGCCTTATAGCCGGTCGACTGCAGTTTGCCGGCGACGCGCGGGACCGGATGTCCGTAGGAGTTCAGGAGCTGGCCTTCGTAGCGCCGCGGGCCGAACGTTCTGGCGGTATACGTCTCGCCGCCGGGATCCCGGCTGAGAAAGACGTCGGCGGCTTTCGGATCGGACGCGTCGCCCATGAGGAGCGAGTAGGACCCGACGTCGTTGTGATTGTGCATCTCGTTATTGTCGCCCCCTTTAAACGCGGCGGCGAAATAGCGCCCGGTCGCGCTCGGATCGGGCCTGCAGATCATCACGCCGGCGTTCGGGAACTCGGTGCGAATCGGGAGCTTAAACGGCTTCGGTTCGCCCGCGGTCTCCGCTAACGTAACTTCGGCGTCGAATCCGAACGAGGCAAGGTCCATTGGATCGCCGAATCTGAAATTGCGCCCCAGACCGGCGGCTTCGAACGTCTCGTAGCCGTACCCTTTGAGCCGGCTGAGATATCCGACGTACGTCGGGCTCGCTTTCGCGGTCATGGAGCAGTCGGCGAAGACGGCGTAGTTCCCTTTGTCCAGTTCAAGATTAGGCGCGTAATCGAGTACGGCGCGCATTTTAGGGAACCGGAACAGGTCGAGCCCGCCGTTGGTGGCGACGCGCGCCAAAGCGCCCAGAACCATATAGTTGCCGACGCCGTAGTTCCAGTAGCCCATTCCCTCGGAGCAGTAGCCGTCGTCGGTAAATCCCTTCATGAAGTAATTTTCCGAAAAGTAATCGGCGCCCGCGAGAAAGAACGCGCGCTCTTCCCGGGAATCGAGTACGTTGAGCGCGGCCGCGACCGTGCCCGCATGGCAGACGGCGTTCCAGTTGCTCGTGCCGCGCACCCACGACATGCCGTTCTTCTTACCGTCGAGAACCGATTCCCGATAGGGCGTTAAGACGCGGCGTTCGACTTCCTTGCGGGCGCGTTCGACCGTTTCGGGGGGCAGTTTGTCGGCGAGCAGATTAACGGCGATCGCGAGATTTCCGGCCGCGAGCGTGGCGCCGAGATCGGAATAGACCTCTTTCTGATCGTATACGACCGCGCCGCGGTCGTGAGCGGGGAGCAGCCACGACGGCTGTTCGCAGAAGTAGAGGACCGCCTCGTTGAGCGCGTCGACGAACCGGCCTTTATTCTCGAACTTTTCGGCGAGCGAAAAGACCTCGATTCGGCGGTTGACCGCGCCGAATTTGCGCTGATAGTGTGAGCGGTTTCCGTTTTCAAAGAACTCTTTATAGAGCTCTTCTGTCAGGACGGGCATGTCCTGCTTGAGGAGCCCTTCCGCTTCTTGGACGAAATTCTGGGCGGAGGGAAGCCGCGCCAGCTCGTTCCAAGTCTCAGCGCTTGCGGCTCTTGCGCCGTAATTTGGCGCTTCGGCGAGCATGGGCGCGATCTTTTCGGCGCGAGTCAGAAGCTCTTGCATTTCCTCTTCGGAACCGTAAGCGGTCAAGACGGACGCGGCGGCGGCCAGTAAGACCGCGCCGAGCGTCAGTTTGCGTTTGAGCGTGTGAAATATCATAAAACGCCGCCTTTCTAAGCGTTTATTTATTATTGGCGTTTCACTTGCGACGGAGCGCGAGACCCGATGGACCGCGGCGCTACTTCGCGGCGGTAAACCGCTGGGTAATCACGGCGGAATTGACGGGCCCGTCGACGCGGAGCGCGATTCGCGTCGGCTTATTGACGGCGGACTCGTCGTTTTCGCCGACGGTTGCGGTTTCGGCGGCGAGCTTGAGCGGCGCGCCGTTTGCGTCGGCCGCGGAAACGTCGACGTCCGCGCCCGCGATCTTAATTTTCACGGCGTCCCCGTTCTGTTCGATTTCGGGCGTCTCAAAGGTAATAATCGCGGTTTCGAACGTCTCTTTTGCGTCCTCTTTAAACGTTGCGGAATCGGTTACTTGGAAGTATCCGGACTCGGTTCCGTTCGCGCGCCCGAATTCAAATTTCCGCGTGAGCTTCTGGAGCGTCGGGACGTTGTACGCGGACGTGAAATCTAAGGCGAAGGTATCGACCGCGTCGGTAAACGACTTCTCGACGACTTCGCCGCGCGCCTTGCCGCCCGACGACTGCAGCGCGCCCGCCACGCGAGGAACCGGATGTCCGAACGAATTGAGGAGTTCGCCTTCGTAGCGGCGCGAGCTGAACGTGCGCGCCGTGTACGTTTCCCCGCCCGGATCGCGGCAGATAAACGCGTCTTTTCCCTGCGGATCGGCGGCGTCCCCTAACGCGAGGGTATAGGATCCGACGTCGTTGTGATTGTGCATCTCGCCGTTATGGCCCGCTTTAAGCGCGACGGCGAAATATTTCCCCTGCGCGTTCGGGTTCGGGCGGCAGATAAGGACGCCGGCGTCGGGGAATTCCGAGCGGATCGGGGGCGCGTACTGCTTCGGTTCGCCGGCCGGTTCGGCGAACGTAACGTCGGGATCGAATCCGAACGCGGCGACGCTGAGGAGTTCAGACGCGCCGATATTGTCGCCCAGGCCGCGCGTCTCGAAGTCGGTATATCCGAAATTCTTTAAGCGGCTGGGATATCCGACGTAGATCGGGGTCGGAACCGCGGTAAGGGAGCAGTCGGCAAACGCGGCGTAGACCCCGCGGTCGATCTCCATATTGGGCGCGAAATCGACGACGGCGCGAATCTTCGGGAACCGGAAGAGATCGAGCTCGCCGCGCGTCGCGTTTCGGCAGAGCGCGCCGAGTTCGACGTAGTTCCCGAACCCGTAATTCCAGTAGCCCATCCCTTCGGAGCAGTATCCGTCGTTCGTAAAGCCCTTCATGAAGCGGGTCTCGGAGAAATAGTCCGCCGCCGCCAGATAGAACGCGAGCTCGTCCGCGGACTCGCACAGCCCGATCGCCGCGGCGACCGTGCCCGCATGGCAGACGGCGTTCCAGTTGTTTTCCGTGCGAATCCACCACATTCGCACGCCGGCGGGGGGCGGAGTTCCGTTATCGTCGACCGATTCGCGGTACGGGTCGAGAACGCGTTTCTTAATTTCGGCGCGCGCGCGTTCGACGGTCGCCGCGGGCAGCTTCTTTTCGAGCAGTTTCAGGGCGAGCGCGAGATTTCCGCCGACGGCCGTCGAGGAAAGGTCCGAATAGACCAGTTTGCCGTCGTAAATTTCCGCGTTTCGGTCGTGCGCGGGCAGGACCCACGACGGCTGATCGCACAGATAGAGAATCGCTTCGTTGAGCGCGTCGACGTATTTCCCTTGATCGGTAAGCAGTTCCGCGAGCGCAAGTATGCGGACGCGGCCCGTCAGTTTGCCGAACGCGTTCTGATAATGCGAGCGGTTCCCGTTGACGTAGAATTCCTTATAGAGCTCTTCCGGGAGTTCCGGATTCGTCTGCTTGAGCATGCCGTCCGCCTGACGGACCGTTCGGTCCGCGCTCGGGAGCTGCGCCAGACGCGACCAGACGGCGCGGTCTGCGAGCCGGTCGGCAAAGGTCGGCGCCTGCGCGACGGCGGGCGCGATTTTGGCCGCGCGCGCGGCGATTTCCTTCATTTCGGCGTCGTTTGCCAACGCGGCGCCGGCAATGAGAACGGCCGCGAACGCCGCAAGGGCCGCGCCGCGGAGAGCGAGGGGGTAAAATTTCATCTTGGACCTTTCTGCGCCTCGTCGGCGGCGCTATAATATGCGGAACGTAAAGAGCGCGAGGTCTTGCTTCGCGCCTATACCGACAATATACCGACGCGGCGCCGTGAAATCAAGACGCCGGCGCTTTCCCTCTAATCATTCCGAGGACGTGAATATTATGAATCAGCATATTGGAACGAAATGCGTTCAGGCGGGCTACCGACCGAATAACGGCGAACCGCGCCAGATCCCGATTGTCCAGAGTACGACTTTCCGCTACGAATCGAGCGAAGCGATGGGCAAGCTGTTCGATCTGGAAGCGGCGGGCTATTTCTATACCCGGCTCCAGAATCCGACGAACGACTACGTCGCGGCGAAGATCGCGGCGCTCGAAGGGGGAACGGCGGGCATGCTCACGTCGTCGGGTCAGGCGGCGAACTTCTTCTCCGTCTTTAACGTGGCGTCGGCGGGCGACCACGTCGTATCGTCGGCCTCGATCTACGGCGGCACGTTCAATCTGTTCAACGTAACGATGCGGCGTATGGGAATCGACTTTACGTTCGTTCAGCCGGACGCGACGGAAGAGGAACTCAACGCGGCGTTTAAGCCGAATACGAAAGCGGTCTTTGGCGAAACGATCGCGAATCCGGCGCTTTCCGTGCTCGATATCGAGCGCTTTGCGAAAGTCGCGCACGAGCACGGGGTTCCGCTTATTGTCGACAATACGTTCCCGACTCCGATTAACTGCCGGCCGTTCGAATGGGGCTGCGATATTGTTACGCATTCGACGACGAAATATATGGACGGGCATGGGGCCGGCGTCGGCGGCTGTATTGTCGATTCCGGCAAGTTCGACTGGAACGCGCACAAAGATAAGTTCCCCGGCCTGACCACGCCCGACGAGAGCTATCATGGAATCGTCTATACGGAGAAGTTCGGGCAGGGCGGCGCGTTCATAACGAAGTGTACCGCGCAGCTTATGCGCGATTTCGGCTCGATTCAGTCGCCCATGAACGCGTTCCTGCTCAATTTGGGGCTCGAATCGCTTCATCTGCGCATGAAGCGGCATTCGGAAAACGGGCAGAAGGTCGCCGAATGGCTCGAAGCGGATCCGCGCGTCGCGTGGGTCAATTACCCCGGCCTCAAGAGCAATCGCTATTACGCGCTCGCGCAGAAGTATCTGCCGAACGGCTCGTGCGGCGTCGTTTCGTTCGGCGTTAAAGGGGGCCGCCCGGCCGCGGAGAAGTTCATGGCGAATCTCAAGATCGCCGCGATCGAAACGCACGTCGCCGACGCGCGCTCCTGCGTACTGCATCCGGCGAACGCGACTCACCGACAGCTTTCCGACGAAGAGCTCGCCGCGTGCGGCGTCGGGCCCGATATGATTCGGCTCTCGCTCGGTATTGAAGATTGCGAAGATCTCATTGCCGACTTGGATCAGGCGCTCGGCGGCGTTAAAGCATAACCGGCGCGCGATATTTCGCGATGCGTGCCGCCGCCGCGCCGCGTAAGGCCGCGCACGCGCCCGTCAGGGCGCCCAGCCGGACGTAACGTCCGGTTCGCGTGGCGGTTAACGGTTCAATGCGTTTGGCAATCGGGCGTTACTGCGAATAAAAATCGTACCGACGTTTTCAATACGGCAAAAACGCGGCGCCTGATTTTGGGCGTCCGCCGCCATCGGCGGCGGCTCACGCCTTTCGGGCGGGGGGCGCGTCGCGGATTCGATTTCGCATTGCGGCGCCCAATTTTGGCGTCCGCCCCCAATGGGGGCGGCTTTCCGCCTGCGGCGGATTGACGCCTCGCGGCTTTGCCGCATCGCCGTTAAATGACTGGAACGGCAAGCGACCAACGGGAGCGGTTATTGCAGTTCCGCGCGGGAGCGCGAACCGCCCGTCCGGCGAGGACCGCCCTTCGGGCGGGGGGCGC
>CADACS010000138.1 GCA_902786505.1 uncultured Planctomycetota bacterium
TTGGCCCAGAACGTAGATTCGGGCAAGCGACCGACGGGAGCGGTTATCGCAGTTCCGCGCGGCAGCGCGAATCCGGGGCGGCGCGGTCGCCGCCCCGGGCGCGGAGTTTTTTTGGCCCGGAACGTAGATTCGGGCAAGCGACCAACGGGAGCGGTTGTCGCAGTTCCGCGCGGCAGCGCGAACCCGGAGCGGCGCGGTCGCCGCATTTGCGGTTTTTTTCTCGTTTGCCCCTTTACAAATTAGCTTGGGCCTGTAGAATGGGTTCCGGTAAGCCGAAGTGGCGGAATTGGCAGACGCGCTAGGTTCAGGTCCTAGTCCTCGTAACTGGGGGTGAAGGTTCGAGTCCTTTCTTCGGCACTCTCAGAGGGCGGTCGGTTGCGGCCGCCTTTCTGCGTCTTTCCGGCGGCTCTCTCTCAATTGCGCGCCGCCTCCTTTCTGGGAAATTTGACTTTCGTTGGAATTTGGATTGTTTTACCGCGTTTTGTGAAACGCGTTGCGCCGTGTCCGCCCGCAGGGCGTGAGCCGCCGCCGCTGGCGGCGGACCCGCGGCGCTTGGCTTTGCGTTGGGTTCTGGGGTTTTGGCGGTTCGTTGGAATTTGGTTTGTCGGGGCGTTCTTGTGAAACGCGTTGCGCCGAGCCCGCCCGCAGGGCGTGAGCCGCCGCCGGTGGCGGCGGACCCGCGGCGCTTGGCTTTGCGTTGTTTTGGAGTTTTTGTTTGCGGGCGTTTTTTTAAACGCTTTGAACTGCGTTAGTTATGGCTTAACCGGACGTTTCGTCCGGCTGGGCGCCGCCCGTTGTGCGGCGCGGGCGCGGCCTTTCGCGTCGGGGCGGCTTGTGCGCTTGGCGGGGTATTGCGCGTCGGTTAGACCGGGCCGGCGCCCGGTAAAGGATTTTCGCGCCGCGGGTTGGCTTGGCGTCGCCGCGTATTGTTTAGGGAGTTCGCGCTATGAAAAGAATCGCAGCCGTTCTTGTATTTGCCGTCGTGTCGCTTATTTGCTTGGCCGCTTACGCGTCGGAGCCGATCGTTGAGCTTGTCGCAAGTGCGGAATCCGCCGTCTCGGACGCCGGGCGCGTCGTCGCGTGGCGGAACGTCGGGTCGCTTGGCGGCGAGGCGCGGGCCGTTTGCGGGGAACTGCGATTGTCGCCGGACGAGCGTTCGTTCGAGTTCTCCGACGCGCGGCTGGAACTGCGCTTGCCCGACTCCGCCCGCGAGCTGCGGAATTGGACCGCGATCGCGGTCGCGCGCGTCGACCGTCCGCTCTCGATCGGGCTGCTCTCGTCCCGGGACGGCGCGGTTCCGCTCGCTCAGTTCGATTACGACGAAAACGGCGCGCTGCGCTTTATTGCGCGCGATCGGGCCGGTCGGACGCTGCGCGCCGCGCTCTCCGTTCGGCAGGGCGAGCCGTTCGTCGCTTCGGTCGTCGGGCGGACGGACGCGAGCGGACTTACGCGCGTTCAGCTGACCGTCGGCGATCAGTCGGCGACGGCGAGCGAGCGGATCGAATTGCCCGTCTGGGGCGAACGGCTCCAGATCGGCGGACTCGAATTTCCAAACGCGCGGTTTTCCTGGCAGGGGCAGATCGGCGAGCTTTGGTTCTTCGATACGGCGCTCGACGGGGCCGAACTGGAACGGCGGACCGCGGAAGCGGCGGCTCGGCACGGAATCGATCAGGCGCGCGCGACGGCTCGGCCCGACGATTCGTGGAACGTGCTCGACCGGCCGAAATTTGAAGGCGAGCCCGATCGCGAGCTCGACGCCGACGTGTGCGTCGTGGGCGCGGGGAGCGCCGGATGCGCGGCGGCGATCGCGGCCGGTCGTGCGGGCGCGCGCGTGGCGCTCGTCGAACGTCAGAAGCGGCTCGGGGGAACCGGCGCCAACGCGTTCGTCTCGAATTGGGAAGGCGGGCCCGGCGACGCGATTGCGCGCGAACTCTACGAACGCATGAAGGCGCTCGGGGGCGCGGGCGTCGCTAAGGAATATCCGCACGACGAAATTAAAGCGCCGATGGGGCTCAAGATTGTCGACGAAAAGGAGCCGTACGAGAATTCGCTCACGCGCGCGT
Source organism: uncultured Planctomycetota bacterium (assembly GCA_902786505.1). GTDB lineage: Bacteria > Planctomycetota > Planctomycetia > Pirellulales > Thermoguttaceae > RUG369. The sequence continues at coordinate 2,064 of CADACS010000138.1, forward strand.
TTCCGCCGGAGGGCGGCTATCGGAGCGTCGCGTATCTTCCGGCCGCGTTCGATCGGGCCGCGCGCGATATGCTCGCGGAGACGGGCCGGGTCGAAATACTCGACGAAACGACGTTCTTTCAGGCGGAGCCGAACGCGGATCAGACGCGCGTCGAGTCGATTCTGTGCGAAACGAAGTCGGGCGGAATTCTGCGCGTTAGGGCGCGCGTCTTTATCGACGCGTCGGGCGACGTCTGGCTGTGCCGCGCGCTTGGAATTAAGACGCGGCTTGGCGTCGACGCCCGATCTGAGTTCGGGGAAGAGGGCGCGCCCGAATTCGCGGCGCTCACGCTCAATGCGATTGCGCGATGCTATCTTATCGAGCCGCGCGAGAACCCGAAGCGTCAGGAGCCGGTCGACGCGCCTTTTCCGCAGTGCGCGTACGTCTCCGGCTGGCTCGACGGGCCGCGCGCGGTCAATATGCTCACGTCGCTGCCCGGCGCGTCGCTTGCGGAGCTCGGGTACGACGAATGCATGAAGCGGACGGAAGCGATTGTTCGCGCGCACTGGAGCTGGCTGCAGACCCAGCCCGGATTTGAGAATTACGAGCTTACGGAGATCGCGCCCATGCTCGGAATTCGGGAAGGATACCGCGTCGACACGCGCTATGTGCTGCGCGAATCGGATCTCGCGCAGGGCTGGGAGAATCAGCCGCATAAGGATATGATCGCCGTCGCGGACGATCCGTGCGACATACACGGAGAAGGGGGCGTTCTGACCGGCGTTAAGACGGCGTACGGGGTTCCGTTCCGGTGTCTGATTCCGAACGGCTCCTACGGGAATCTGCTCGTGGCGTGCCGGGGCGCGGGCTTTAGTAAGATCGCCGCGTCGAGCTGCAGGCTCCAGCGGACCATGATTCAGCTCGGGACCGCCGCGGGACTTGCCGCCGCATGGGCCGCTAAGGAGAACGGCGAAATCGATAAGATCGACGTGGACGCGCTCGTTAAGCGGATCGACGCGCGCGCGAATTATCCGATTCCGGTCAAGAAATAAAAGAAGGCGTTCTCATGTCAGAAAGAACGCCTGAATTAGAGAGAACCCGACCCGCCCCAGAGAAACCCGCCCGCCCCAGAGAAACCCGCCCGCCCCAGAGAAACCCGCCCCGCCCAGAAGAACCCGCCCCGCCCCAGAAGAATTGAACCCCAAGAAACCCGCCCACCCCAAAAGAACAGAGGGAATTGCCAGAACCCTCTGTGAAATAGAGACGCGCCTGATCCCGCCCTCATGCCCAAGACAGGCGCGCCGTACGGTCAGAAGCGACGCTCTCACGCCAGATAGAGCGCCGCGAGTAGAAGGGAACGCCCGCATGCCCTCCTCTCTGTCCCTAGAGGGGCGTCCCTTTGCGAGAGCCTTTCGCGCCAAGCGAACGACGAATCCGTCGACGGTAAGTCCGGAAGCTTTGGCCGCAGACGGCGGCCCGGCGCGGACTTGAGGCCCAGCCCTCGCCCTCGAGACGAGGGCCAAGGCTCAAGAGCGACCTGCTGCAGAACGCAGGCGCCGGGCCGAGAAGCCGAAACCGCCGCGGCAGAAAGCGCCGGTATAAAGAACCGACGCCAGCTTCCGAGCAAGAACGACTTACCGTTAACGGGGACCGAAGACGCAAAAGCGCGAAAAGCCCCTGACCCCTGCGATCCCGAAGGAAGCAGGGCTATGCGTTGGTGTTTGCGTAATGCGCCCGATGGCGGCTCAGGTATGAGCCGAACTTGTTGGGCGTAAACGAAGCCGCAATCCTGAATGCGCATACGCGCGCGCAGGACTCTCCTCGCGTAGGTCCACATAGGAAGACGCGAGCGGCAGTAGGAAATGGACGCTATTGCCCCCTACGAGGGTTTTGTGCGTCGCTGATAACGCCAGCCGAGTCGAAACTCATCGGCGTTCTGTGGGAATCAATTCGTGTTCGGGCGTTGAAAGCCCGTTAGAAACGAACGATTGACGATTAGAATATCGGTTTATTGTAGAGTACCGACCTAAAGCTAGATACGAAAACATTATAGACCATAAAAAGCCTCCTCTTCTTTGTTCGTATTTCTCTGCCGGCCACGAGGTCTGCAAAAAAATACGTCTCGCCCTTTCTGCTTGAACCTGTAATTATAAACGAGGCGGCCAATACGATCAAGTGGTAAATACGGAATGATCAGAATTTTTTTGAAAAAAGTTCAAGAATTTAATTTTTTAGCCGAAGACAGCGGACGTTATGTTATAAGTTGTTTGTAATAATCAGTTTGCGTAGAAAACAAATTTTGAGAACGCGTCGCATTGTTCTTAAAACGGGCAATACAGGCAAGATATATGAATTGGAAGAGTGCGTTGACAACGGTCGACGCGACGCAAAATAACCGCAGCGCTGCGGAGTCGGCGCCGCGTCCACCCCTCAACCGGCCCAAACGGCCGGTCTAACCGACGCGCAATAATCGGCGATTCGGACGGCCGCCGCGATGCGTAAATCCCGCGCACGCGCCCTTTAGGGCGCCCAGCCGGACGAACGTCCGGTTCGCCGTAAGTTTGCGTCGCAACGCCGTTTATAAAACGCCTTGAACCGCGAACAAAAAAACGGCGCCGCGCCCATTAACGACAAAAACGCGGCGCCCCGGTCCGGGCGTCCGCCGCCACCGGCGGCGGCTCACCGCCCTTCGGGCGGGGGGGCGTCGGTTGTTCTTTTGTCGCGTTGCGTGTTCTGATTCGAACCATCCGCCCCCAATGGGGGCGGCTTTCCGCTTCGCGGATTGACGCCTCGCGGCTTTGCCGCTTCGTCTTTAAATAAACGCAACGGTCAGCGACCAACGGGAGCGGTTTGTTCAGTTCCGCGCGGGAGCGCGAATCGGGAGCGGCGCCGTCGCCGCCGCGGGAGCGCGAACGGGGATCCGCGCCGTCGCGGGCGGCCGGTTTCTGAAAGCCGGGACAGGCGGCTGCGGTCAGCGACCAACGGGAGCGTTTCGTTCAGTATCCGCGCGGGAGCGCGAACCGGGAGCTGCGCCGCCGTCGCGGGCGGTTTCTGGAAGCCGGGACAGGCGGCTGCGGTCAGCGACCAACGGGAGCGGTTCGTTTCAGTTCCGCGCGGTAGCGCGAACCGGGAGCGGCGCCGTCGCCGCAAATTTGGGAAAAGATTCGTTGAAAAACTTGCGTTTGAGGTTGGCGGTTTTTACAATAACCGATAAGCGCGCGTTGCGGATACAAATTGGAATCCGGGCGGCGTCGATCGTTTGCGATTATTTTGGCACGTTCGCCGTCTTATTCGCGGCGCGTTCCCTTCGTTAAGAGGAGACAGTAATCTATGGCCGGCGTCAATTGGTTAGATATTTCCACGCTTCTCATCTATTTCGCGGTCGTACTTGGGGTCGGCGTCTTTAAGGGCCGCGGCTCGCGGCGCGATACCGGCAGTTTCTTCGTGGCGCGCGGGACGCTGCCCTGGTGGGTTATTGCCGCGGCGTTCGTCGCGACCGGTATGAACACCGAGCAGCTAGTCGGTCAGAACGGCATGTCGTATAAGATCGGCCTGCCCATGTTGAACTGGTACTTTATCGTCTTTATCGTCTATTCGCTGCTCATCTTTGTCTTTCTGCCGGTCTATATGAGGAACGGCATTTCGACAATGCCGCAGTATCTCGGCAAACGGTTCAACGGCGCGTGTCAGAACGTCTTTACCGTAATTCTCATTTTGACGTACGTCTTTATGAATCTTGCGGTCGTCTTCTACGGCGGCGCGAAGCTGCTCGAAGTCATTTTCGGGCTCAATATCTGGGTCGGGGTTACGCTCATTGGAATTGTCGCGGGGCTCTATACAATGTACGGCGGGCTGAAATCGGCGGCCTACGCGGCGACGGTCCAGTTCGCGCTCATCTTTATCTCCGGATTCTTTCTCATGTTCCTAGCGTTCCATAAGCTGCCCAACGGCTGGAGCGACGTGGTCGCGGCGGCGCCGTGCGGATTCCACCTCATGAAGCCGACCGATTATCCGGAGATTCCGTGGCACGCTGTTCCGCTAACTCTGCTCGGAATCCACCTCTATTATTCGTGCGCGAATCAGGCGCTCGTTCAGGGCTGCTTTGGCGCGCGGCGCGAATGGGACGCGCGCATTGGACTTATCGTCGCCGGCTTCTGCGTCGTCCTTCGTCCGTTCGTCGAGATCTTTCCGGGCATGTGCTGCCGCGCAATCGCCGTTTTCGATCCGAATTTCGCGCTCGGGGATCAGCCGACCGACAACGTACTGCCCATTATGATACGCCAGCTCGTGAGTCCGGGCTTTCGCGGGCTGATTCTCATTGGGATTCTCGCGTCCGTTATGTCGACGATCGCGGCGTTTCTCAATTCGATTTCGACCCTCTTTACGCTCGACGTCTATAAGAAATGGATCGATCCGAACGCGTCGGAAAAGCGGCTCGTTAAGGTGGGCACGATCGCGACGTTCGTACTCATGATCTTCAGTATCTGCTATTCGCCGTTCATTGGCAAACTGAGCGGCGGCATCTTTCAGTATTTCCAGACGCTCGCGTCGTACGTTACCGTTCCTCTGGCGACCGTCTTTCTGCTCGGCGTTCTCTGGAAGCGCGCGACGTCCACCGCGGCGCTGGCCGTTATGATTCTCGGTATTCCGCTCGGACTGCTCGTGAGTATGGTCATTGTTCCGAACTGCTTCGCACCGGAAACGATCGCTAAATACAGTTTGGCGAATCCGTTTATTACCGGCGCAATGACGCAGGTCTTGTGCGTTGTTCTCATGGTCGTCTTGAGTTTCGTAGAATTTAATTTTTCCGTACGGAAAAATGGTCCGTCCGTTGTTCTCATGCTCGCCGTGAGTCTGGTTACAAAGCCGAAAGAAGTTCAGGCGATCGCGCCGCTGACGTTCTCAATGAAGAATTTGAGACTGCCCGACGACGAGCCGAAACGCCCGTGGTATCAGAGCGTAACGTTCTGGTGGATTCTGTTCGTGGCGTTCTACGTCGGAATCTACGCGTGGCTCTGGTAACGCTTCGTCAGGCGGCCGCGGCTGGCCGATAGAAGAAGCGCAAAAAAGAAGCCCGAGCAGGGGACGCCTGTTCGGGCTTTTTGTGTGAATCGGAACTTGCGCGCGGATCAGACGTCGACCCACTTGCGGCCTTCGACCGAGCGGTCGACCGCGTCGAGTACGCGCTGGACTTTGACCCCGTCTTCGAACGACGGAAGGTGCGGCCGGCCTTCCGCGAGCGCCGTTATGAGATTGGCGATCTCGAGTACGAACGTGTCGGCGTATCCGATTCCGTGGCCCTGCGGCCAGGGGCCGCCGCCGTACGGATGCCCGTCGTCGGTCGCGTTAATCTTAACGAATCCCTGCGTTTCTTTCGGCTCCGTCTTATCGCAGAAGAGCAGGTAATTCTGATCTTCGAAGTCCCAGTAGACGGACCCTTTGGAGCCGTTGATCTCAATGCAGTTGTGGTTTTTGCGTTTCGTAACGAACGTCTTGATCTGCGCGACGAGCGAGACGATCTCGCCGCCCGTTATAAAGCGCGCAAGGTCGATCGAATGGGACGCAAGGTCGCCGAGCGCGCCCGAGCCCGCAAGCTCCTTTTTGAACCGCCAGACCATGGGCCCTTTTTCGTCCCAGTCCTGGGCGTACCGCGCGTGCACATGATAGATTTCGCCGAGCCGTCCTTCGTCGAAGAGCCGTTTCGCAAGCGCGGTTGCGGGCGTAAACCGATAGGAGAATCCGCACGCGGAGACGACGTTGTTCTTCTTAACGGCGTCCCACATCGCTTCCGCGGACGCTAAGTCGTTTGCGAGCGGCTTTTCGCACAGGACGTGCTTGCCGTGTTCCGCGGCCGCGATCGCCATATCGCGATGCAGAAAGCCGGGCGAGGCGACGCTTACCAGGTCGATATCGTCGCGCGCGACGAGCTTGCGCCAGTCGGTCTAGATCTCCTGCCAGCCGAATCGGTCGGCGAATTTACGGAGATTCTCTTCGGAATCCTTCGCGCACACGCACTTCATCTCGATATTGGCGGGCAAATCGTACCACATGCCGGCGTTGCGATAGGCGTTCGAGTGCGCGACGCCCATGAACTGATGCCCGATAAGCCCGACGCGAATTGTCTTTTTCGTCATTGTTCGCTCTTAACCTTTCGATAAGCTTCTTCAAACTGGCGCGCTTTCGCTTCGATCTCTTCGTCGGACGAAAGAACGTTGACGCCGAATCCGGCGCCCAAGCCCGCGTCCACGACGCCGACCGAGAGCGCGATTGTGCGCGCCATGAGGTCGTCGGTGCGCGGATACGCGCCGTAACCGTAAGGCTGGCCGTGCTCTTTGAGGAACGCGTTGATGTGGTCCATATTCGAGTAGACGTGCCATCCGCTCTCTTGGATCGGGCCGGTTCCGAGCAGCGCGCCGATCTTTTTCGTCTCCTCTGCGGAATCGAGTACGACGACGCACACGGCCGCGCTTTCGCCTCGGTCGTCGTTGAGCGTTCGGAATTTCAGGCCGGGAATCTGCGACAGATAGCCCTTGAACTTGTCTTTGACGTAATGGAGCCGCTCGACGAGCGCGGGCAGCTTCGCGAGCTGGGCGAGCGCGAACGCGGCGGTAACTTCGTTCGAACGGAAATTGATTCCGATGACGCCGAGATTCTTTGTGCCTTCCCGTTCGGACGGCGTTCCCTGATGATGGAATTCGAACGCGCGTTCGTAGAATTCCGGATTATCCGTAACGACCATGCCCCCTTCGCCGGTCGTGATCGTCTTAAAGAAGTTCAGCGACATGGCGCCGACGTCGCCAATTGTGCCCGCGCTCTTGCCGCGATAGGTCGCGCCGACCGCTTGGCAGGAATCTTCGACGACGGCCAGGCCGTGTTCTTTCGCGATATCGAGAATCGCGTCCATCTGGCACAAATTGCCGAGCATGTGGACGGGCAGAATCGCCTTTGTTTTCGGCGTAATCTTCTTTTTGATCTCTTCCGGATCGATTGTCAGACTGTCGTCGACTTCCGCGAGGACCGGAATACCGCCGAGAAAGATAACGGCGGTATAGGTCGCGAGATAGGTGTACGCGGGCACAATGACTTCGTCGCCCGGCTTAATTCCGACGGCAAAGAGGGACGAGAGCAGGGACGCGGTTCCGGACGTGGTCGCGAGCGCGTACTTGCAGTTGAACGCGCGTTCGGCTGCCCGTTCGAGCGCGGCCGTTTTCTGAAGGAATTTCGGATTATTGACGTCGCCGAACCGGAAGAGATACTGGGACTCTAGAACTTCCGCGATCGCCTGTTTTTCTTCTTCGCCAACCCAAAAGGCTCCTGGACCGGGCATATTATTCTCCTTATATGATGAAACGACGGTAATTAACGCGCTGGCGGACCGCTACTGACGTTCGCACGTCCAGACGCCGGAAACTTGCCGGAACTGCGGGAGCGGATGTTCCAGGAAGGTACGGCCCCAGCGTACGGACGGCCGGAACGCTTCGGCGTATTTGCAGCCGGCCTGGAATCCGCGGAAGGACGCGGGGACTTTGAGGAAACCGGACATGTCGGTGCCGTAAATATCGATCATCCACTGATTTTGGCTCTCGTGCTTAGAGACCATGTCGACTTTCGTATCGAACGTGGAGGTAATATCGACGTAGAGCATGGGCTCGAATCCGACGCCCGCGGGCGTGTCCATATAGTAGACGAGCGGAATCTGCTTTTTCGTGGGCGGGGTCTTTGTCTTAATGAGCGGAATCGAGGCCATGTGAACGCAGTCGTCGACGATTTGGGACGACGTCGAATGGTCGGGATTGTAGTCGTGCGTCCAGTGGCAGAAGACGACGTCGGGATCGGCGATTCGGAACGCCTCGATAAAGGCGAGCCGGGTTTCCCGGGTATCGAAGAGGAATTCGTCGTCGAAGTCGAGCATAATGAGCTTGGCGCCGATAACGGCCGCGCCCGCTTCCGCTTCTTTACGGCGAATCGCTTTGATTTCTTCCATGGTGTGCGTCGAGGAGCCGATATTGCCGCTCGTCGCGACGCAGAAGAAGACGTTCGCGCCCATCTTGGCGTAGAGCGCGGCCGTGCCGCCGGAATAGGTCTCGATATCGTCCGGATGCGCCCCGACAAATAATACGTTCATCTGTTTGTCCTTTGCTGTTCGCCGCGGGTATGCGCGGCCCGCGATTGGGGATGAGAAAACGCGATTCGCGTTCGGAACCGCGACCGACGTTCATTATAATTTCCGGAAGATCGAAATTCAAGTTTTTTTGAGCAAAAACCCGCGCCGCGCGCAGTAGCCCGCAATGCAGACGGCCGCCGCTATGCGTAAATCCCGCGCACGCGCCCTTTAGGGCGCCCAGCCGGACGAACGTCCGGTTCGCCGTAACTTAGCGGCGCTGCGACGTTTACACATCGCCTTGAACCGAAAATAAAAAAAGACGTCAACGAGCCGTTAACGTCAAAAAACGCGGCGACTGATTCCGGGCGTCCGCCGCCGTCGGCGGCGGCTCGCCGCCCTTCGGGCGGGGGGCGCGGCGGATTCGATTTCGCAACGCCGCGTCTAATTCGGGCGTCCGCCCCCAATGGGGGCGGCTTTCCGCTTCGCGGATTGACGGCTCGCCGCTTCGCCGTTATTATTTATTTCGCCGCGCTTCTTGCAAGAAACAAAAAAAGCGCGCTCTTTCGAACGCGCTTATGGAG
>CADACS010000139.1:0-7503 GCA_902786505.1 uncultured Planctomycetota bacterium
CGTCAAAAAACGCGGCGTCATGGGTAAACCGTCCGCCGGCGGCGCCGGCGGCTCACGCCCTGCGGGCGGGTGGGCGGTCCTTGCCGGACGGGCGGTTCGTGCTTCCGCGCGAAACTGCGGTAACCGCTCCCGTTGGTCGCTTGCCGTTGCGTTCATTTGGCGGCGCGGCGGCTTTTCGTTGTGGTTGTTTTTGGATTTTGGTTTTTTTCGTTAATGCTTAGAACTGCGTATATTATGGCGAACCGGACGTTCGTCCGGCTGGGCGCCCTAAAGGGCGCGTGCGCGGCCTGACGCAAAGCGGCGGCCGTCTGCATTGCGGGTTATTACGCGCGGGTTAAACCGGCCGTTCGGGCCGGTTGCGCCCGTCCGGGCGCGGACGCGGCGTTGCGAAATCGAATCCGCAGTGCGTTACCCGCCCGAAGGGCGGTGAGCCGCCGCCGGTGGCGGCGGACGCCTTAAATGAGAACCCGCTCAGAAAATAAGAAACACATTATTTACCGGCCGGGAACGGCCGGTATAACCGACGTGCGGCGACGGCGCCGCTCCCGGTTCGCGCTCCCGCGCGAAACTGAACGAACCGCTCCCGCTGGTCGCTTGCCAAAACTGCCGTCCCGGCCTCCCGAAACCGGCCGGAAACGGCCGGTATAACCGCCGCGTAATATTCCGCGAGGCGCGCCGCCGCCCCCAACGCGAAAGGCCGCGCACGCGACCCGCAACGCGGGACGCCCAGCCGGACGCAACGTCCGGTTCGCTATAACTTTACGACGCAACGCCGTTCACAAAACGCCCTAACCGAGAATAAAAACCCCCGCCCAGACCCGCCAAATTTGCGAAAAAATCCCTAGAAGAAAACAGGCGATCTTTACAGAAATGTATACAATTTCGCAAGTTACACCCCAAACTGCTCATCTTGAATAATTCTACTTTGCCGGCGGCTTTTTGGCAAGGAAAAAGAGTCTTTTCGTAAGAAAAAGAGCGATTTTTTCGGAAAAATCCGGCAATTTTACCATGCCAAAATCTATACTTTTTTGCCGGCCCCCCAAACGCTCGACTTCACTCTGAAATCTTTTAATAAAAAAGATTTAGAGAACCGCATTAATCCCAAGCCGGCGTCTGAAACAGACGCGCCGCAAGCCCTGCGACCGGTCATGCAAAAACTAGTCGACGTTTCCGTTAAACACATCTGGGACGTGCTAAGCGTCCTGCTCGAAGACAAGACGACGGGCAAGAACGTCGTCTGGGCTACGGACGCGTACGCCTCAAGAGGCCCCGGATTCGGCCCGGAGGATCAGATAACGAAGGAAGCCTTCATCGGCGACGATCCCGTTCTCATACAGCCGAGAATCGAAAAAGACGCTCAGGAACAGCAGGCGAGAACGAAGAAAAAGGCCGAAGTCTACACCCCGTCGTGGCTCTGCAATAAGATGAACAACTATTGCGACGCGGAGTGGTTCGGCCGCCCCAAAGTCTTCAATGAGGAAAACGGCGGCGGGGCATGGACGGCGCGAAAAGAGCCGATCTGGTTCAACCAGAAAAAAGGCCGAAAAACAAAAGAATGGCAAAAGTACGTCGATTCCAGACGGCTCGAAATTACATGCGGCGAAGCGCCCTTTCTCGTCTCGCGATACGACGCCGCGACGGGCGATATTCTGCCCATTGACCAAAGAATCGGTATTCTCGATCGGAAACTGCGCGTCGTGGACGAAAACACGACTACAGAAACCGACTGGCTCAAATGGGCGCAACGCGCCGTCGAAAGCTGTTACGGGTACGAATATCAGGGGGACAGTCTCCTCATCGCCCGAATCAACGTTCTCATGACGTTTTACGACTATTACGCGGAACGATGGAAAAAACTGCCGGAAAAAAGACTCTTCAAGAAGATCGCAAATATTGTCGCGTGGAATATTTGGCAAATGGACGGGCTCAACGACGCGCCCCCGTTCGGGAAAACGGTTCTCAAAACTCCCCTGCCCCCGCTCCTTCAGCAGTTTGCTGAAGACGTGGAACTCGAATCGGCTGAAAGAGTTTTTGAAAAACCTGCCAAAATCAAAAACTGGCGAAGTAATAAGTCGTTACTGTTCATAGAATTAAAGGAATTGCGGTTTATGAAAAAGAAAATGTTTGATTTCGTTATTGGTAATCCGCCTTATCAGGAAGAGTTCTCCTCTGAAGGTAACAAAACATACGCGGCGCCGGTATATAACCTTTTTATGGAAGCATCTTATAAAATCGCTGGATCTTCTGAATTGATCCATCCGGCTCGGTTCCTCTTCAACGCGGGTAGCACACCCAAAGACTGGAACCAAAAAATGCTTAACGATCAGCATTTTAAAGTCTTGTCTTATGAAGAAGATGCGACACAAATATTTCAGAATACAGAAATCAAAGGAGGAATTGCTGTTTCCTTGTACAACCATTCAAAAAACTTTGGTGCTGTTGTCGTTTTTACAAAATTTCAAGAGTTAAATTCCATCTTGAAAAAAGTACGTTCTCGTGACAAGCAAGATAGTATTGATTCCATCATTTATATCCAAAACAGGTTTAACCTGCAATCCTTATTAAACGAACATCCCGAATGTAAAAGTGGAATAGGAAGTGGTGGTCGGGATTCTCGTTTTGAAAAAAACATTTTTGAAAAGATTCCATTATTTACTAATGAAAACCTTCCTAACCATATTAGAACAATCGGTATATTTAAAGGCAAAAGAATTTGGAAATATCTTCCAACTAAATACGTTGATATGAATCATGAAAATCTATGTTTTTATAAAGTCGTTTTGCCCGTAGCAAACGGAAGTGGTGAATTTGGACAAACTCTTAGCACTCCTTTTGTAGCCAAACCAAACGAAGCGTATACGCGATCTTTTATTGGCATTGGAGCGTTCAAAACAAAGGAAGAAGCAGACGCAGTATTAAAATATCTCAAAGGGAAGTTTTCGCGAGCGATGCTTAGTGTGTTAAAAGTAACCCAAATGACTAATAAGGATGTTTGGAAGTACGTTCCTCTTCAGGACTTCACATCTGAATCAGACATAGACTGGTCCAAATCAATAGCCGAAATCGACCGTCAACTCTATGAGAAATACGGTCTATCACAAGAAGAAACGACCTTCATTGAGACGCATGTCAAGGAGATGAACTAATGGCCAAAGGCGTACTTTATGTAATGACGTGCGCGGTTACGGGGCTTTTAAAAATAGGGAAAGCCGAAACGAAACAGTTCAACGCCAGAATGCAGTCGCTCGAAAACAACGGGTACGCCAACGTCACGGGGCTTAAGCGCCACTTTGCTATTGAAGTGGAGGATTACTCAGAGAAAGAACGGCTTCTGCATACTATTTTCAGCAAGAGTCGAATCCACACGACAGAAATGTTCGCGTTGGATAAACATCTTGTCGTTCAATTACTTTCCTCGTTTGACGGCACGGTTATTTACCCTAAAGAATCGTCAAAATCAACCACGTTCAACGCCGCTACCGAAGGACTGAAACACGAAAGAAAACACAAAAAGGAATTAAAACGCAAAAAGGAAATCAAGAAGGAACCGGTTCAGCGCCAAAAGCCGATTGAATCAGTTCCGCATAAAAAGCCGCCTTTCCGCTTTTCAGCGGTCGGAATAGAAGTCGGAGAAGAAATTGTCTTTCTTCACGATCCTTCTAAAAAAGCCGTTGTTCTAAATGACGCTCACGTTTTATACCAGAACAAATCTTGGAAATTATCGCCCCTTGCAAGGTTCTTAATGAGAGCGGATTACGCAATACAAGGCCCATCTAAATTCACCTACAAAGGCAAACTTTTAACCAAGTTACGCAAGGAACGGGAAAACAATGGCGAAAAAGATTGAACTGCAAACGGCAAAACAAGTCGTTCCAATGATCTACGCCTATACGACGCCTGAAATCGAGCGTCATCACGGCTGGACGAAGATCGGTTATACGGAACAGGACGTCGACGAACGGATCGCGCAGCAGACGCGCACCGCGGACGTGGCTTACCGCGAAGAATGGCGCGGAACCGCGATTTACGACGACGGCTCCGGCAAAGCGTTCCGCGACACAGACTTTCACGCCTATCTCCGCAAAGAGGGCGTGGAGCAGGATGAGGAAAAGAACAACGAATGGTTCCACATAACGGGCCCGGCTTCCAAGGAGAAGTTCTACGAATTTAAGTCGAATCGCGGCGTTTCGCCTACCCCGGAGTCGGTTCCGTACGTCCTTCGCCAAGAGCAGGAAGACGCGGTCGAACGCGCCAAGGCGTATTTTGAAAGCCGCAAGAACGGCGAATATCTGTGGAACGCCAAGCCGCGGTTCGGCAAGACGCTCGCCGTCTACGATCTATGCCTCCGCATGGAAGCGCAGAAAATTCTAATCGTAACGAATCGGCCCGCTATCGCCAATTCTTGGTACGACGACTTCGTTAAATTCGTCGGCTCGGAAAAGGGGTATCTGTTCGTCAGCGATACAGACGCGCTCAAAGACAAACCGCACGTCCTTTCAAGAAAGCAATTTGAAGAATTACTCGCCAATCCGGCTCTGTACGCCAATTCTGATTATGAAAATAAACTCAAAGGCCATATTGCGTTTATGAGCCTGCAAGATCTTAAAGGTTCGCTTTATTTTGGGGGAGAATACGACAAGCTCAAGTACGTCAGGGATATTGATTGGGATATTCTTGTAATCGACGAAGCGCACGAAGGCGTCGATACCGAAAAGACGGACGTCGCGTTCGATCAAATTAAACGCCAATACACGCTCCATCTTTCCGGCACGCCTTTCAAGGCGCTCGCCAATAATAAATTCCCGTCCGACGCGATTTACAACTGGACGTACGCCGACGAACAGCGCGCGAAACGGGAATGGACGCCTGTTCCGGGCACGCAGAATCCGTACGCCGATCTTCCGCAGCTGCGTATGTTTACGTATCAAATGTCGGAAATGATACGCGAAGAAGTCAAACAGGGAATAGAAATCGACGGGGAAACGGAAGAGTACGCGTTCGACCTCAACGAGTTTTTCGCCGTCCGTGAAAAAGGCGGATTCGTACATAACGAATCGGTCGATCAGTTTTTAGACGCGCTCACGACGCAGGAGAAATACCCGTTTTCAACGGAAGAACTCCGCGCGGAATTGAAACACACGCTCTGGCTGCTCAACCGCGTCGAATCGGCGAGGACGCTCGCGAACAAACTCAAAAAACACCCGGTCTTTTCGGAATATGAAATCGTTCTTGCCGCCGGCGACGGGAAACTGGACGAGGATTCGGAAACGATCAATTCGTATAATAAAGTCCGTAAAGCGATCGAAAAATACGAAAAGACGATCACCCTTTCGGTCGGCCAACTCACCACGGGCGTTACGATTTCGGAGTGGTCCGCCGTACTCATGCTCTCGAACGTCAAAAGCCCGGCGCTCTATATGCAGGCGGCGTTCCGCGCCCAGAATCCGTGGATCTTTCCCGAAGACAAAGGATTTAAGCGCAAGCAGAACGCGTACGTCTTCGACTTCGACCCCGCGCGAACGCTTATCATCTACGAGCAGTTCGCCAACGACTTGAACGCCGAGACGACCGGCGGCCGAGGGGATTCCGACGCGCGCAAAAAGAATATCTACGAACTTCTGAATTTCTTTCCCGTCGTCGGCGAAGACTCCGAGGGAGAAATGGTCGAGCTCGACGCGGAACAGATTCTTTCGATTCCGCGCAAGATTAAAGCGGTTGAAGTCGTTCGGCGCGGTTTCATGTCGAATTTCCTCTTTCAGAATATTAGCGCGGTCTTCGGCGCGCCACAAGTTGTCCGCGACAAGATCGAGAAAATCGAGGCGGTCAAAGACGGAAAGTTTGCTGCGAAGATCGAAGGACTCGTCGACGGCGCTCAAGAGGAACTCTCTATCGGAGACGACGGGGAAGTTCATCTGCCCCCAGAACTCGTAATCGGCAAAGCGGAAGATCTGTTTGGCGATAAAATTACCAGGCCGGTTGAGGAGGTTGTCGACGAGGCTTTTGGAAGCGTCGATCTCGAAAAAGGTAAAGACGGCGCCGACAAACTTCTTCAAACGCTGAAAGAGGCGGTCAGGAAAGAAGCGGAAACCGTGGTTGAAATCGGCGCTGAGGCGTATGGCTCCGACTTCTCTAAGTCCGCGCAAAACGCCGTTATTCGCGAGATTAAAGAAGAAGCCAATACGGATCTCAATAAGGCGGTCGTCGAGCACAAAATTGAAAATAAGGTTCTTGAAAATGAACGGATGAAGGCGCTCGAAGAGGCGGATACCGCAGAGGAAAAACAAGAAATCAATCGGGAATTTGATCGAAAAAAGAAAGAGGCGACGAAAAAACTCAAAAAGAAGGTTAGCGACGCCTTAGAAAAGATGGCGGACAATAGCAAGCTGGCGGTCGTCGAACGCGCTGAAACCGATATTCGCAAGGCGGAAAAAAACAAAATCGAAGAAGGGGTTCGAGATCACCTGCGCGGATTCAGCCGAACGATTCCTTCGTTCCTCATGGCGTACGGTTCGGACGCGGAAATCTCGCTTGATAATTTCGATCAGATCGTTCCGGACGCCGTCTTTAAAGAAGTAACGGGCATAACGCTCGACGATTTCCGGTTCCTCCGCGACGGCGGCGATTTTCAGGATCCCCAGACGGGCCAACAAGGCTATTTTCAGGGCCGTTTATTCGACGAGGTCGTTTTTAACGATTCGGTTAAACAGTTTTTATCCCTTAAGAAGAAGCTGGCCGACTATTTCGACGAGGAGCAAACGGAAGATATCTTTGACTATATCCCGCCGCAAAAGACAAATCAGATCTTTACGCCGAAAAAAGTCGTCGTTCAGATGGTCGATCTTCTTGAAAAGGAGAATCCCGGCTGCTTCGACGATCCAGATAAGACGTTCGCCGATCTCTATATGAAATCGGGACTGTATCTCACGGAAATTGTCAAACGGCTCTATCGCAGTAAGAAGCTCAAGACGCTCTTTCCCGACGACGGCGATCGGCTGCGGCATATTTTCGCCCGTCAGGTCTACGGGCTCGCGCCGACGGAAATTATCTATCGGATTACCATTGCGTTCATTCTCGGGTTCAAAGACGATCTTAAGATCGGAAAGTATAATATAAAATTATGCGACGCTTTGCAATACGCCAAAGAAGGAACGCTCGAAGAGAAGCTCGCCGAGTTGTTCCCCGAAAGAACAACCGATTGACCGCGCGACGGCGCGGGACCCGGTTCGCGCTCCCGCGCGGCGGCGACGGCGCCGCTCCCGGTTCGCGCTTCCGCGCGGCGGCGACGGCGCCGTTCCCAATGCGCGCTGCCGCGCGGAACTGAACGAACCGCTCCCGTTGGTCGCTTGCCGAAACTGCCGTCCCGGCGCATACCCCCAACCGGCCGGAAACGGCCGGTATAACCGCCGCGCGGCGACGGCGCCGCTCCCGGTTCGCGCTCCCGCGCGGAACTGAACGAACCGCTCCCGTTGGTCGCTTGCCGCAGCCGCCTGTCCCGGCCTCCCG
>CADACS010000139.1:7521-7849 GCA_902786505.1 uncultured Planctomycetota bacterium
ACGGCGCCGCTCCCGGTTCGCGCTCCCGCGCGGAACTGAACGAACCGCTCCCGTTGGTCGCTTGCCGCAGCCGCCTGTCCCGGCCTCCCGAAACCGGCCTGGAACGGCCGGTATAACCAACGCGCAATAACCCGCCAAGCGCACAAGCCGCCGCAACGCGCAAAGCCGCGCTCGCGCCCGCAAGGGCGCCCAGCCGGACGTAACGTCCGGTTTGGCATGGATTTATCGGCGCGTCGACATTTATAAAACGCCCTAATCGAGAATAAAATCCGCGTTTCGCCGCGCCACGTTTCCGTCAAAAAACGCGGCGTCATGGGTAAACCGTCCG
>CADACS010000140.1 GCA_902786505.1 uncultured Planctomycetota bacterium
TCGGAACGTTAAACTCGAAAACGAGAAAGGCGTCAGAGAGCGCCGCTCGGCGCTTCGGAACCAGCTTCGCTAACAGCGGACTCGGCCCCGTTTTGAGCGTCGACAGAGGAAGAATCAGTTTTCTCCTCGCCTTCCTCCGTCGTCTTTTTGCGAGTATTCTTCTCGGTTTTCTTTTCCTTCGGCTCTTGAAAAACGTTTTTAGGATATTTGGGAGCAATTGAAACCAAATATTCGCTCAGTAGTTTCGCTTCAACCCGCGTTCCCGCCCATGGGGGCATATAATAATGCTCGTGATTGAGGCGAAGAACAAAAGATTCCAAAGCCTCTTGCGAACGCCCCGAAATCATCGGCCCCACCGCCGAATAACCGTGAGCCCCCGCGTGACAGCAGTTGCAATGGTACATGAAAACGGCGCGCCCCAGCGTCAAACGATCTTCTTCCGGAAGGTCCAGTAAATCAAGATTCCCCTCCCCGATCGGGCCATAAAGCGCAAGGTCTTTTTCTTCCACCGTCGGCTCGGGAACAAGCCCGACGAGTTCGCTTTCCTCAATTGAGTCTACTTGCGGAACAGAAGCGTTCAACTCCTCGACAACTCCGCGCTGCGCCTGTCTCGCGACGTCGCCAGAAGGAATTAACGTTTGAGTCGGCGGCAAGTTCTGATCGGGACTGGCGCTAAGTAAAACGTTTGTCTGATCGGCGGGAGCGAGAACGTTGTTTGCTTGCGCCCCCGTCGTTCTGTTGAGACCGCCGTTGACCGCGCTCTGCCCATTGTTCGCGTTTCCCATATTAACTGCGCCCTGAGCGGTAGGCTGCGTGTTATTCGGACGTGAATTCAAAGAATTAGAGGGAGCGTTGAACTGCGGATTTGACGTTTGACTGACGGTAGACGTCGGCGTAAAACTCGCGCCGGCGGGAAGCTGACCCTGCGCCGCGGTCTCATGAACAAAGCTCACTCCTTCCAAAACGGCAAGCGGTTCTGTCTGAAGTTCCTGACCGCTTCCCTCTGCCCCCTGTTCGGCCGCGTTGGGATCTGCCGGGGGTTCCTCTTGCGTCTCAGCGGGTTCCGGTTCAATCTTCTGCAACTCTATTTTTTCTAAGTGAGTCGTCGGCCTTTCAAAGTCCCTAAAAAAAGCGTCGCCTGCCGCTGACGGATCTTGGAATTCCGTATGCTCTTCAATAAACTTCTGAGCGGCTTCCGCAAGAAGTCGGTATTCGAAACGTTCTGATATACCCTTTATCCCCTTCAAAGCGACGTCGTCAGGCAACTCCGGATGGGCTCTGAAAAACTTTTCGTTAAAAACCTGACGTTCCAAGAATTTAGCCTTTCCTTTAAAGTACTTTTGAGCGGAAATGCTTTTTTCCTTGACGTTCTGTCCTTCTTGCTCTCCGGAGGCCAACGCGTTAGCAACACGTTCGTCGTCCTTCCTCTGCAGATCGTCCAACAGCCAATTCGTCCACGTCCCCGTGTACAGCAACCCGTCCTGACGCAGGCGTTGAACGTCGTTACGAGCGATCTGATTGCTAAAAACTACTCTGTCGATAACGTACGGTTTGCGAACCGCTTCGCGAACAAATTCGCCGACGCCAACGCCCGCTATTCCCATAAGGCAAAGCGCCAAAGCCAAACCGGAAGACGTTTCTCCCGGTTTCATTACCGGACCGGCGATCAGCAACAGGATAATCCCGATAATTATGGCTGCAAAGAGACCTGCGAAAACGTTCGTCGCGGCGGCGCGTTCTAACGTAGCGAGACTTGAACTGGGCAGAAAATAGGCCCAGGAAGCGACTCCGCAAACTAGAAGAAAAATACCCAAAAACGCGGGAATACGCATGCGGCGCGTAATCTGTTCACGGATAGCGAGGTCCTTCTCTGCAAAAGACGCGTGCAAAAGAATGTAAAAAGAACCAAGCGTTAAGGCGCAGCCAGTTCGGGCCGTAACCTGAGGAATAAACTGAAGGTTCAGACACGCAAACCAAAAGTTGCCGGTCGACTCCCAATCGTTTCCGTGGATCAACCCTTCCGAGTTGAGCATAAACGAGGTAATTGCCGTAATCAAAACCAGGGAAATCCAAGCGGCAAACGCGTATACATATCCAATCCAAACGCTTGTTCTAGGGCTGAATTTATCCCAGAAATAATAAAATGCAAAGCCTGCAACAATTTCTAATAGGAAAAAGCACCACTCAATAGCCCAACCGAAAACGAACGTCTTAATGAGCGTTTCCGTCGCAAGAGGGGACGTTAGACCTATAACAAACCAAATACCGACGCCGGTAACCGCGCCGTAAGTTACCGTCAGCGTGATAAAGAATTTCGCTTGCTTTTTCCAGTAAGCGCGATATCTGTCGTCGCCGTCATGAAGCGCGCGGTCGTTCTGCCAAGCGAGAAGAAGTCCGCCGCCAACCGCATAATGCGAAACAAAGACGTGCAACAACGCAATAATCGCAATCAGCATCGGGGCAGTCAAGAGCGGCACGTCCAACCAAGGATAATACATCGCGCTATTCCTTCAATCCATAAACAATATAGAAATGTTCAAACCAAACCCCAAGAGATCCGTTTCCGTCCGGATCGCCGTTCAGAGAAGCGCTCGAATATATATTCGTTACGTTAACGCTAATTTACGAACCACTGTCGTATTTATAACCGATTAGCTCAAACGCCTCTCTCAATATTATGAATCGGCGCGCAAAAAAATCAAGAGACGGAAACGGCGAAGCGTTGGTTTTGTTCCAGTAAACGCAGACAAAAAACGGCGGCGCCATATCAGGCTCCGCCGTTTACCGAAAGCGTCAGGCATATAACTTCAAAGAGTCGCGCGCCAGTACGGAATCACTTCTGTTCTTCCATTTCGCTCAGAATCGCCGCAAGCGTATCGACCGTCGTTTTGATCTGTTCGCGCGTATGAAGCGAAGTCAGGAAGAACCGAATACGCGCATGGCGCTCTTCAACAGCCGGATGAAGAATCGGGTGCGCGTTGATCCCTTTCAGGAACAATTGGTGCGACGCCGCAAGCGTCTGAATCGAATTGCCGATGATAATCGGCACGACGCCGGTATCCTGGGCAAGCCCGACGTCAAGTCCGTAACCGCGCGCAAGTTCTTTGAAGTACGCGCTGTTGTCGCGCAGCTTCTGCGCGCGTTCGGGCTCCTTCTCTAAAATCTTAAGAGAAGCGATAGCCGCGCCAGCCTGAGCAGGAGGCATACCCACGCTGAACATGAACGCGGGAGCCGTAAACTTAAGATACTCAACTAACTCCTTGCGCCCCGAAATATAACCGCCGCAACTTCCAAACGTCTTGCTCAACGTGCACATCCAGATATCCACGTCGTGCCGATCGACGTTGAAATGCTCGCCAATTCCGCGGCCGGTCTTGCCAAGCACGCCAATCGAGTGCGCCTCGTCAATCATGAGCAGCGTCTTGTACTTATTGCGAACGCGTATAAACTCGGGAAGATCCGGATAATCGCCGTCCATGCTGTAAACGCCTTCAAGGCAGATTAAAACGCGCTTATAGCGATTGCGATGCTGCTCCAGAATCTTATCGACGGCGTCCCAGTCGCCGTGCGGGAACGGCCGCCGGCGCGCGCCCGACAAAATACAGCCCTGTACGATTGAATTATGCGCGAGAGAGTCGTGCAAAATCAAATCGTCGGCGTTCATCAAGTGCCCGATAATACTCTCGTTTGTCTGATGTCCGCCGACAAGTACGATCGTATCTTCCGTGCCGAGAAACTTAGTAATCTCATTCTCAAGTTCACGGTGAAGCGGAATTTCACCCGCGACAATGCGGCTTGCGCCCGCAGTTGTCCCGTACTTGGCGACAGCCTCTTGCGCGGCGGCGGTAACGCTCGGCTCGCCGGACGTGCCGATATAATTGTAAGTGGAAAAGTTAATATAGTCTTTTCCGTTGATTCGAATCGTCGCGCCGGCCGGATTCTCATGCGGTTCAAAGAAATGATTCATTCCCAACCGGTTAGCCATTTCCATTTTTTCATGGATGGCCAGATACTCTGGGAACTTCGAGAAGTCGTAGCAGGTTTCGTCAATTTCGTACGTCTTGACTTCCTGCTGACCGTCGAACAGCCGGCCTCCGCCCAGATGTTTGCGAACGGCGTCGACCACCTCGCGCGCGGTAAACAGCGTCGGAAGAACAGTTTCTGGGAACTGACCTCCAAAGCGGTCTTCAAGAGACGCGAGAATCTCCATACGCTCGAGCGAATCAAGCCCAAGTTCCGTAATATCCGAGTCTACCGTAAGATTGCGCGCACGCTCTTTCGCAACCTTATAGACTTCCTCTAAAACGATGCGAACCGTTTCGTCGTAAGAAAGAACGTGGGAATGAATTTCGCGCTTCTTTTCCGGCGTTTTCTTCTCGACAGGCGCCGTTGCGGCAGGCGCCAAAACGTCCGCTAAGTCGCGCGTAGTCTGCTCCCACGAAACGGTCGCGGCCTCTTGTGGAGAAACCTCTTTCTTCTTCAGTTCTTTCGCATTCGGATCGTAGTGAAGCGGATTATCGTCCTCCGTAAAGGAGCCCAAATTCTTCGATTCAGAAGAAGACGACGCGTTCGCGGCGTCGTCGAGAGACCATGTAGCCACTACGCGAAGCGAACCGTCCAAATAACCGGCTCGGCACGCATGACGTTGAATCTTGCCGCTAGACGTCTTGGGAATACTCCCCGATCGGATCAAGACAATAACGTCAATTGGAATCTCATGTTCCAAAGCGATCGCTTTGCGAATCTCTCTAAAGATTTCCGGTCCGTCCTCGGGCTCAAACCGACGCTCAACTTCCTGAACTAAGACCAGCTTTTCTTTCTTATAGTCGCCTACCATAAAGGCGCCGCCGTTGTTCAAACGCAGCAACGGCGAAACGCGTTGGGCCGTCAGTTCAACGTCCTGAGGATAGACGTTGACCCCGTGAATAATCATGAGGTCTTTAATACGCCCGGTAACAAACAGCTCGCCGTCGAGCATGAAGCCTAAGTCGCCCGTACGAAGGAAAGGTCCCTCGTTCGTATCGGCTATCCGAGCATGGAAACACCGTTCCGTCTCTTCCGGGTTCTTCCAGTATCCTTTCGCGACGCTTTCGCTCTTAGTCCAAATTTCGCCGATACGCCCCGGGGCGCACTCTTTGAGCGTTTCCGGATCGACGATCGCGACTCTCTGACCGATAATAGGCCGGCCGCTCGAGACGAGCGAACGGGAACGTTCCGTACCGGCAACCGCTTCGATCGCTTTGCCTTCCGCAAGCATGTCCGGATCAAAACTGCGAACAACCGGCGGTTTGTCGCGAAGTCCGCCCGTAACAATGAGAGTCCCTTCGGCAAGTCCGAAACAGGGGTAGAAAGAGTCGTATTTAAAACCGCAAGGTTCAAACTTGCGCGCAAACTTGTCCAACGTCTCAGCCTGAACGGGCTCAGCGCCGTTAAACGCGACGCGCCAAGAGCTAAGATCGAGGTCTTCAAGGAATTCCGGCTTAATCTTTAAGCACAGGTCGTACGCAAAATTCGGCCCGCCGCTTGTCGTCGCCTTATACTTGGAAATAGCGGCAAGCCAACGGTAGGGTTTCTGCAAAAAGGCCAACGGCGACATCATAACGACCGTACAGCCGCAGTAAACGGGCTCAATAACCCCGCCAAGAAGCCCCATGTCATGATAGCTGGGAAGCCAAGAAACGCCGCGGCAGGAACGCGTGTGCTCGAACCCCGTTTCAATAAGCATAGCGTTATGCAGCATATTTCTGTGCGTCAGCATAACGCCCTTCGGAGTACCTGTCGATCCGGACGTATATTGGAAAAAGGCGTATTCTTCCGGAGCAACTTGCGGATCGACCCAATCGTCCTCAATCCCTTCCGGGAAAGAGTCTGTCGCCTTCCACGGAATGCGCTTGAGACAAGGAGTTTCGTCAACAACGCCGGCTACGTTGTCAAGAACGTCCTGCCGCGTCAGAGCCATGCTCGCTTCCGCATTCTCCACAATCGCTAGAATGCGCAGCAAGGAACGGTTGCGGCGCGGGGGATACATGGGCACGGCCGTCGCGCCGGCAAAAAGACAACCGTAGAAGGCAATGACAAAGTCGATCCCCGGAGGATAGATCAGAAGAATGCGTTTACCGCGCATATCGTGCTTCTGAAGCCAAGCGGCCAAAGCGCGGCAGCGTCTATCCAGTTCACGGTAGGTAATCGGAATTTCCGAACTCACGCCGTCAGCCAAGTAGATATAAGCCAAATCGTCGGGCTGAATCGCCGCGCGATAGCGCACAAGTTCTACCAAATTGGATGGACCAAAAAAGGTTTGCGACGGTTGATTAACAAGCACGGAAATATCTCCAACGCCTAAAAACTAAGTTAAAACGCAACTGCCCAACGAACCCCCGAACGGCCAAAAGCGACGCCTGTCGCCTAAGGTTACCCGCGCGAGAGAACGAAGGAAATCGGCAGCGCGATAACGCTGCTTTTTCCATTTTGATCGTCGGTTGCTCTTGATCCTTAAAAGCAGGAACCGAGAACCTGTTAAAAAAAGCGCTCTTCCTCTAATCGGAATTTTATCGGCTGAGAGCCAATAAAAAAATAAAAATTCGGGAAAAGCACGCTAGTTATAGCGTAAAAGCGCCGATCGGCAACGCACCCGTCCCGACGACGCTTCTACCGCGCTAAAAATCAAAAAACGCCTCAGGAGCCGGTCTCCGAAGGGACCGCCCCCGTCGAAGCGTCAAGCGCGCCGCTCTTCGTTTTCGTGCACGCGCTGAACGCGATTGATTGCCTCCACAAGCGCCTTCAAAGTCGCTTCAAAGACGTCGGTCGACGTCGCACGGCCGCGATAGGTCTTGCAGGAGTCCTGTTCGCCCAAGACGACCACGGCGTTCCCCTGCGCGTCCGAACCGCCGGAAACGGCTTCCAGCTTGAATTCGTCCAAAGACAGCGGGAAACTGACAAGCTGCTGAACGGCGACAAACATCGCGTGGACCGGGCCGTCTCCCTCGCGAGCGCACACGGCCTTTTCTACTCCGTTTTGAGAGAGAATAACCTTAACGAAAGGTTTGCCGTCCGAACCGCACGCCAGTTCATAGGACTCATATTTCCAATCGCTGTCGTTTCCATGCTTGAGAATCATCTGGTCGACAATCTCAATGATATCGGCGTCGTAGACTTCCTTCTTGCGGTCGGCAAGGTTTTTAAACGCTTCAAACGCGGAAACGAGCTGTTCGGCGGTCAGCTCGTAACCGAGCGACTTAATCCGTTCGGAAAGAGCCG
>CADACS010000141.1 GCA_902786505.1 uncultured Planctomycetota bacterium
GAAAACGAAGAGTTTTTTGAACCTCGCTTTACCTATAACGGCTACCAGTACATAGAGGTTGTCGGCTTGCGAGAAGCTCCGAAGGCCGAAGATTTCGAAGGGAGAATGATTAGTTCTGATTTCCCGGAAATCTCTTCGTTTACTTGCTCTAACGAGCTTCTCAATAAGATCCAAGCCGCGACCGTTCGGTCCTATCACAATAATTTCGTCGCCGGATATCCGACCGACTGTCCGCACCGTGAAAAGAACGGCTGGACTGGAGACGCACAGTTAGCGTGCGAACTTGCGCAGTACAATTTTGAAAATACGGCCGGTTATGAAAAGTGGCTCGACGATATCTGCGACGAGCAGAAGCCGAGCGGCGACGTTTGCGCCATCATTCCGACTGGCGACTGGGGGTATCCGTGGGGCAACGGTCCTGCATGGGACGCGTCGCTTGTCCTGATTCCCTGGTATGTCTATATGTACCGCGGCGATCGTAGAATTATTGAAGATTCGTACGATTCGATTAAGAAATACGTTGATTTCACATCAACTCGCGAACTTGACAACGGCCTTGTCTCGCATGGACTTGGCGACTGGGTCTTTGCGAAGACGAACACGCCCGTTGAAGTTACCTCGACGGGGTACTACTATCTTGACGTTAAGATTCTCGCTCAAGCCGCGAGAATGCTCGGGAAAGAAGCCGATTATGAAAAGTATTCGGCGTTGGCTAATAAGATTCGCTCTAATTACAACGCCGCGTTGTATAAGGGCGACGGCGTTTATTCGATTAATAGCCAAACTTCCGAAAGTTGCGCAATTCATCAAGGTTTTACGCAAGTTCTCGATAAGGCGGATCAAGACGCTGTGTTTGCCCGACTTGTCGAAAACGTCGCGAAGGCCGACGGGCATTTTGACGTCGGCATCCTAGGCGCTAAATATATCCTCCGCACCCTTAGCGAAGGCGGACGCAACGATTTGGCGTTACAGTTGATCCTGCAGGAAACGAAACCCGCGTACGCCGACTGGATCCGTCGGGGCGCCGGCACTCTCTGGGAAGACTGGAACGAAGGTTCCTCGCGTAACCATATTATGTTTGGAGACGTCAGCGCGTGGTTCTATCAGTCTCTTGCCGGTATTAAATTGGCTCAGGCTCCAGAAGTAGTCGTCGCCGAATGCGATCCGCAAACGGTCGCCTTTAAGCGAACCGTTATCGAGCCTAAATGCAGTCTGGCCGAGTGTGCCGCGCCCGACCGCGAGCCTCTCACGAGCGTTAGCGCGTCCGTCGGCTCGCCTTACGGTCCGATCGTTTCCGAGTGGGATTGGAATGCCGAGAAAACGCAGTTGACCGTAAAGGTTCAAATTCCGGCCAATACGAAATCTACCGTTATTCTGCCTTGTTCCTCGGATCAAAAGTGCGAAGTGAAGAAGGGATCGGAAGGCGCGTCTCCAACGGACGGAAAACCGAATACGGTTGCGTATGAGATTGGTTCCGGCGAATATGTTTTTGTCGTTTCTTCGAAGTGAAAAGTCGTTTTTAAACGCTTTGTCGCTTTTTAAGCGAACGGCCTGACAGGGGCGGCGCGGTTAATAGGCGCGCCGTCTCTTTATGAATTCCACTTATTTGACGTTGTCAGTAACAACCATTACTTGAGAGTTAACGGTATGGCGAACCTAAACAGTCTAGATTTGTTGGTGTTGGTATTATTCTTTATATCAACGCTTTATATCGGTTGGCGGACGATGCGCAAGGCGGGGCAGAGCTCTTCTGAATTTTTCCTCTCCGGGCGTTCCATTCCTTGGTGGCTGCTTGGCTTTTCACTCGTCGCGACAACCTTTTCGGCGGATACTCCCAACCTTGTAACTGATATTGTCCGTCGAGACGGAGTCGCTGGAAACTGGTGTTGGTGGGCCTTTCTTCCGACAGGCTTAACGACGGTCTTTATCTATGCGAAGCTATGGCGCAAGTCTGGCGTTACGACCGATATCGAGTTTTATGAAATGCGGTACAGCGGTTCGTCAGGCGCGTTTGTTCGTGGGTTCCGAACTCTCTATTTAGGGTTGATCGTCAATACCTTTATCATGGCGTCGGTTACGCTCGCAATCGTTAAGATTTTTGGCGTCATTTTAGGATTCTCTCCTTTAATGACAACCCTGATTGCCGGGACCGTTACCGTCGTCTTTACGACGGTCGGCGGTTTTTCCGCAGTTCTTTGGGCAGATTTCGTTCTGTTTATTATCGCGATGGCGGGGAGTATTGCCGCCGCAATTGTGGCCGTTAATTTGCCTGAGGTCGGCGGTCTTTCCGCCTTGTTTGCCAATCAAGAAGTGGCTGAAAAGCTTTCGTTCTTCCCCGATTTTGGTAATACGGGCGCCGTAATTACCGTTCTTACCATTCCTCTCTGCGTTCAATGGTGGAGCGCTTGGTATCCGGGCGCGGAGCCGGGCGGAGGAAGTTATACCGCCCAACGCATGCTTGCGGCTAAAACGCCCGCTCACGCCGTGGGCGCTACGTTCTTCTTTAACGTCTGTCACTATGCGGTCCGTCCTTGGCCTTGGATACTCGTCGCTTTGGCGTCGCTTGTCGTCTATCCTAATCTTGTCGCGTTGCAAGACGCGTTTCCTTCACTCCCGGAAGGGGTTAAAGTCGATCATGATATGGCGTATTCCGCAATGATGACGAAATTGCCGCACGGTATTCTCGGCGTCGTTGTCGCCTCCCTGTTTGCCGCCTATATGTCGACGATTGCAACGCACCTCAACTTGGGTTCGTCCTATATGGTCAACGACTTCTACAAGCGGTTTGTGAAACCGTCGGCTTCTGAAAAAGAACTGGTTAAATTCGGAAGAATCTGGACGGTAGCCCTGATGATCGCAGCATGTTTTTTGGCGCTCTGTTTGCAAAGCGCGCTGCAAGCGTTTGAGATTATGATTATGATTGGCGCGGGAACCGGTCTACTTTTCCTCTTGCGTTGGTTTTGGTGGAGAATTAACGCCTATAGTGAAATTGCCGCGATGTGCTTTGCCTTTCCAATTGCGCTTTACTTCAAATTTGGCCATCAACAGGTATGCTGTCACTTTTTGAATATGACCTCCGAACAGTTTGCCAATTCATGGTTGAGTAATTCAGGGTATCAATTAGTGATCAGCGTTGCGATTACAACAATTGGATGGCTGCTTGTAACGTTCCTTACTCCGCCAGACTCCAAAGAAACGCTGTACGCTTTTGTTCAAAAGACTCGCGCTGGCGGTCCGGGGTGGAAGAAAGTTTATGAACAAGCAAAAAAAGACGGCGTTTCGCTCGAGGGAGAAAACGATAAATGGCCGGTTCCTATGGGGATTCTGTGCAGCTTTGTCGGCTGTATTGCAATTTACGCGGCCTTGTTCTCCACGGGGTGCTTCCTTTACGGTTGCTGGGCTGCCGCGTTTGGACTCTTAGCGCTTACCGTCGTTGGCGCGCTTCTTCTTTTCAGGTGTTGGAAGAAGTTAGAGCAGATTTCGGTTGACAACGGCTCAGAATCCGTAGAGAACCAATAGGCGAACTTTTCGGCGGCTGACGCTTACTTGAATTTGTCTGTTTGACGCGCGCTTACATTTGTTTGTGAACGCGCGTCTTTTTTTAAATGCATTTTTTTTCGTTAGACGCTATAGAAAGTTTTTAGACTGAATACGCGCCAACGTTGTAAATCTCCGCGTAACACATGTCATATCAAGTGAAAAGAACTGGAGACAATTTGATAAAAAACGTCTGTGCGTATTATCGCACAGACGTTTTTTAAGGTTGTGGATTCTAGTAGATAAACGTCAGGACTTTAAACTCTTTGCCGCGTTTTGTTCAAACAGTTCTATTCTCTCTTTGATTTCCTCGAGGGAATCGCCTCCGAATTTCTCAACGACCGCGGCTGCAATTTCAAAAGCGACAACGTTTTCAAGAACGACGCTTGCCGCTGAAATGGCGCAGGCGTCGCTGCGTTCAAAGGACGCTTCTTCCGAAAGCTTAGTTTTCAGATCGATCGAGCGCAACGGTTTACGTAATGTCGGAATTGGCTTCATGGCGGCGCGAACAACGATTGGCTGACTGTTGGTCATACCCGCTTCTAACCCGCCCGCATGATTTGTCGGACGTACAAAGCCAAGACTGCGGCCGTCGCGTTGTGATTCGTCCCAAAAGATTTCGTCGTGCGCTTTCGAGCCGGGAAGAGAGGCCGCCGCAAAACCGTCTCCGATTTCAAGTCCTTTAATTGCCTGAATTGCGGCTACCGCTTGGGCAATGCGTCCATCAAGCTTATTCGACCACTGAGCATGGGTTCCTAGGCCGAAAGGAACGTTGAACACGCGCGTCTCAATTACGCCGCCGAGCGTGTCGCCAGCGGCTTTTGCCGCCTCGATTGCCTGTTCCGCTTTGGGGTCGCCGTCCTTCTGGAGAGAATAGATCGAACTCGAATCGCGAAGCTCTCGAAGCTTTTGAGGTGTTTGACTAAAGACTTTTGGAGTTGGCGTTAAATCGACGTCGCCTACTCGGACAACGTATCCGACCGTTTCAATTCCTAGCGAGCGAAGTAAGAGTCGGGCCAAGGCTCCTGCGGCTACGCGTCCGGCAGTTTCACGGGCGCTGGAACGTTCAAGAATTGGACGAATTCCTCCGCCGTACTTGATGGAACCGGCTAAATCTCCATGACCGGGCCTCGGACGTGTCAGATCTGGCATGGATTCCAGTTTATAGTCCTTATTTTTGATCCACAAGAGAATAGGAGATCCCATACTGAAACCGTGGAGGACGCCCGTGAGGATTTCTGCGGAGTCGGTTTCAATATTTTGCCTTCCTCCTCGACCGTATCCGCCTTGGCGGCGTCTCAGTTCCGCGTCAATAAAGGATCCGTCAAGAAAAACGCCGGACGGGAAACCGTCAATAAACGCCGCGACGCCTTTACCGTGAGATTCGCCTGCAGTTTTGTACGTGAGCATGTCGCCTTCCAACCGTGAAAAGGTAGGCTGTGGAATGAACGCCGCCGAGAGTCGAGTCTTAGCGGCGATTTCTGGGGAAAACTAAACCCGAAGGTCAGCGTCGGCTACTGCGATATTAGCGTAACGCTTGCGAATGGGCTCGACGATCTCTTCGATAAACTCGTCGACCTGTTCAGGCGCGCGGCCAATAAAGCGCTCCGGCTGCATTTCTGCGTCAATATCTACTTTTGCAAACGCTGGATCTTTCCGAAGACGGTCCAATAAGTCGTTTTCACCGCCTTCAATCTTAACGACGTTTGCCGCCGCGACACTGTGCTGACGAATGTGCTCATGCAAATCTTGACGGTCTCCGCCCGCTTCAACCGCCGCCATGAGAATGTTTTCCGTTGCCATAAAGGGAAGCTCAGCGGCCAAATTCTTGGCAATGACTTTGGGGTAGACTACGAGGTTTTCTACGACGTTCTGCATGATGATCAGGATCGCGTCGATTGCCAAAAAAGCCTGCGGAATAGACAGACGGCGATTTGCGCTGTCGTCGAGAGTGCGTTCCATCCATTGCGTGGCGATCGTCATCGCGGGACTTGACTGTAAACTCATAACGAAACGAGCAAGAGAACAGACGCGTTCACAGCGCATAGGGTTTCGCTTATACGCCATAGCGCTTGAACCGATTTGATTCTTTTCAAACGGTTCTTCAAGCTCTTTCTTGTTGGCCAAAATGCGCATGTCGGTTCCGAATTTATGCGCGCTTTGCGCAATACGGGAAAGAACGTCGAGGATTTGAGCGTCAAGTTTGCGAGGATATGTTTGTCCTGTTACCGCGTATGCCTTGGCGAACCCAATTTTAGAACAAACAAGCCTTTCAAGTTCCCGCACTTTTGCATGATCGCCGTTGAATAACTTAAGAAAGCTGGCTTGCGTGCCAGTCGTTCCCTTGTTGCCAAGCGTTTTCATGTGTTCGATGCGGTACTCAAGGTCTTCTAGATCGGTCGCCAGGTCTTGAGTCCATAAAGTCGCGCGTTTTCCAACGGTTGTCGGCTGAGCGGGCTGGAGATGAGTAAGGCCTAAACAGGGAAGGCTCTTGTAAGAAGAAGCGAATTTGGCAAGACGGTCAATGACCGTCACAAGGCGGTTGCGAACCATTTCAAGCGCTTCGCGATAGATGATGCAGTCGCCGTTGTCGGTTACGAAACAGCTTGTGGCGCCAAGGTGAATAACGGCGCGAGCGTTCGGACAGACGTCCCCGTAGGTATGAACGTGGGCCATGACGTCGTGCCGCAACTTCTTTTCGTAGGCGGCCGCGGCGTCGAAATCAATATCGTCGGTGTGAGCTTTGAGTTCCTCAATCTGCTCTTGTGTGACGGGCAAGCCAAGTTCGTGTTCCGCTTCTGCAAGAGCAACCCAGAGTTTCCGCCAAGTGGAAAACTTTTTTTGCGGACCAAATTGCTCGCACATTTCGCGCGACGCGTAACGTTCGATGAGGGGATTGTCGTAGTTTAGTCGTTTTTCCATGATTGAAACCCTTTGTTCGGAACGACGGAAGGAACGTCTAAACCGACGCGCACGCCGCTCGTTTTGCGTTAATTATTGCGGATTAACGCGAATGGTCAAGCGCTGAATAATTGAACCGGGGGCAATTTCGCCGCTTAAAGAAATTGCGACGCGGAAACAAAAAAGCCGCAGGAGATTCCTGCGGCTTCAAAGAAATCGGGGCGACACGATTTGAACGTGCGACCTCTACGTCCCGAACGTAGCGCTCTAGCCAGGCTGAGCTACGCCCCGCTGTCCTTAAACCGGCTTTTGAAAGCAGGCCCGGGAAAGCCTGCGCCGATCTAACAACCGTCGTTTGTCAAGGCAAACAACTCGTACAATTCTATCGCTGTTTCGCTTTTCGTCAAGAGCTTATCTGAAATTTTGTTTTTTTCGAGATTTTATATGTTTATGTTGACTTTTGCTTTTTTTTATATTAAACTTATATAAGCATTTGCAAAAGTGACGTTGTTTGACTTCGTCATCTTGCGTTTTATGTCGGTATAAGATACGTTAATTTGAAACTTAGGAGCTTTTCTATGAGAGATTCTTCTTGGAGTAGGGGACGCAACGGGTTTACGCTCGTTGAACTCCTTGTTGTTATTGCCATTATTGGCATCTTGATCGGTTTGTTGCTTCCGGCTGTTCAGGCCGAATATGAAGCAGCTTGGTTTGGCAGTTCACAATTTCGAAAGTTCGAATAAGCGATTGCCGAACCAGATGAACGACGAATTTTGGATCAGAGGTTTTTGCCAAAGTGGCACGAAAAACCGTATCGACGTCGTCGACACTTACTCTGTCTTCACTTTGCTTCTTCCTTATGTTGAACAGACTGCCTTGATGGACGTCATCACCGGTTACTGCCAGCAAGCTGCGAATGCCAATCCTTACACTTGGTATAATATTCCGCTTTCTTGGGCTGGCGGTAAAATGGACGACGGAAAAGACAATCCGTTTACCACTATTGTCGAAGCTTATCTTTGTCCTTCCGACGGCAATAACCAGACCCACAATATCAATCCCGATAACAAGTACAGCGGATGCTGCAACTACGGTTGTAACCGTGGCGACTTCATGATCGGTTCAACTTGGGGCGAGAACAAAAATAAGCGCGGAGTCTTTTTTGACGGCTCAATCGGCGGGCGTATGACGCTTTCCGCTATTACCGACGGCACCTCGAATACGACGTTGTTCGCTGAGATTAACTGCTCTGATAATTCGGGCGACGACGTCTTTTACAAGACGACTGTTGTGAGCGCCGCTATTCACGGTCAGCCTTCTGCCGCGTGTATGGCTATGCGCGGTGAAAACGGCATGGTAAACGGCGGAACGACTTGGGCGATCAAGGGACGCCGTTGGGCGGACGCGCGCGCCGCGTATACCAACTATCACGCGGCTCTTCCGCCTAACAGTCCGAGCTGCTACGGCGAAAACTACGGACAGAATGAAAATTCAACGTGCATGTGCGTTTCCGCTTCTTCTAACCACAGCGGCGGCGTTAATGTATGCATGGTTGACGGTTCTGTTCGCTTTGTTTCGGAAACCGTCGACTGCGGCGACATTGCCAATATTCTTGGCTATCCTAACAACGGCGGCGAAGGCCATCATTGGAAGGGACCGTCGACGTTGGGCGTTTGGGGCGCTATGGCTACCCCGAAACAGAAGGAAACCGTTTCTCTTTGACGCTTTTTCATTGTATGCGCAAGCGGTCATGCGGAGTTAAATTACTCTGAGCTACGTTCCTGAGGGGTAGTTCGACGCCGTTTGCGGAGGGATGACGTTCAGCGTGGTAGCGTCTATTACGACGTGAAACGCTGAACGTTCTGTTTATTTTGCTACGTTTCTGGAAACGGTTTACCGTTTATTTAGGATTTGTGAGATGAGAAAGTCTTTTGCGTTAACGTTAGCGTTGGTATGCGCCGTTACTTTACTGGTTGGATGCGGCAAGAAAGTTGTCAAGACAGAGGGAGTTACCGGTACGATTACGCTCGACGGCGCTCCGCTTGCCGATTGCAACGTCTATTTTTTGGCTGCTGAAAAGGGATCGGGAGCTCTTGATTCTTTCGCGAAAACGGACGCAAGCGGCAATT
>CADACS010000142.1 GCA_902786505.1 uncultured Planctomycetota bacterium
CGCCAGAGTTCTCCAACTCGAAGCACGCACGAATAAAGGAACGTTTGCCGATTCTCTTTAATCGTTTCCAGCGCCTTTTCCCGCGTCCAGCGATCCTGAAAGAGTTCCGCTTCCTTTGAGCCCGCTAAAAGACCGGCCGATTCCAGAGCCTGACCGTATTCTTCCGTTCGCCGCTCATGGAACTCTTCGGGGTTCCATAAAGTCCAAGCGGGCGTGTTTTCGTAGTGGCGGTACAGCTCGGGATTATTCGCGAGATAGAGTGTATAGCCGCCGTGAGTCGTCGTAAGGATCGGCTTATCAAACTCCCGCAGATTGCGCAGAAGCCAAGGCGAGACGGCAAGAGCGACGCCTATGAGGAATAGGCCTGGCAGAACTGCCGCGTCGGCGAACGATTCTTTTATTTCAACGAAAACGAGTCCCAGGAAGACGAGGCCGGCAAACGCAAAAAACGCCGGACGGCACAGGGTTGAAAGACCAAAGAGCGCTCCGAGAAATAAGAAGAGTATCCAGCGGAAACGCGACTTGCGATTTTGAACGCAAAGCGTCGTTCCCAGAATGAGCGCTGCCGCAAAGAACGCCGCGAGCGTTTCGGTCATGACGAACCGCGATTGCTGCAGAAGTATCGGATCAAATGCAACAAGCAGACCCGCGCATACCGACCATCCGGGCGACAAATTGGATAATCGCGCCAGCTTATAGACCATAGCGACCGTCAACACGCCGAGCAGCCAATGGAGAAAGGCGATAGACGCGTTGCGCGAGAGCGAGAGATTCTCTCTAACAGCCGCGGCTTTTGACTGCCGCGCTTTTGCCGATTCGCGATCGGAGAGGGCGTTTCCTCTTTTGGCGAATCGCGCTCGATCCTGAGCCGACTGAACCCAGACGAGTTCTTTTAAGAGCCAAGGGTAAAGCGGAGGTCTGAATGCCGTCGCCTGCGTCTTATCGCCAAAAACGCCGTAGGAATACCAGTTGTCGGCAAGTTGCGCGTAAGCGTCAGGATCGTCGTTCAGGGAGGAGAGCGAGGTAAATAAGACGCCTCCGCGTA
This sequence comes from uncultured Planctomycetota bacterium, assembly GCA_902786505.1. Lineage (GTDB taxonomy): Bacteria > Planctomycetota > Planctomycetia > Pirellulales > Thermoguttaceae > RUG369. The sequence continues at coordinate 1,046 of CADACS010000142.1, forward strand.
CCGCCAGCGCAATTAAGAGCAGGAGGAGCAGAGGCGCGGTATTTTTATGGGGCGCCGACGGTGCAATTTCCGAAGATTTCATTGCAATAACCTTTTTCCAAGAGGAACGGAGACGTTGCCGCCGACGCTCAAAAGCGGGAACTATCTTTCAACGCCAAAGATGGAATCCGCGAATTTAATGTACTGTTCCCAGTCGAAATCGGTAACGTCGTGCTTGCCGGTTCTCTTATGATAGCGAATCGTCGCGCCGACGGGCGTGTCGACGTCAGGCTGTTCCGTAACGCCGCCAATACCGTCAGTACCGAGCAAGCGGTAGACTGGATCGGCGTTAAGCGCGGACAGAAATTCGCCTTTCGGATCGGCCCAGAGGTCTTCGCTTGCGCTGGCGACGTAAACCGGACGCGGCGCGATCAGGGCGACAAGTTCATGTTCGTCCATGGGAAGGTCGTTAACGCGATCTCCGTACGCACGGAAGTTTTTCGTGAACCAATGGGGGAACGATTTGTTAATGGACTTAACCGTTTCGCCAAATTCACGGCGCGAAAGAGCCGCGCCTCCGCACCCGGAGTCGTTCGAGACGACGCCGGCGAACCGTTCGTCGTTAGCGCCGCACCACAGCGCCGTTTTGCCTAAACGGGAGTGCCCCAGAACAATGACTTTCTTGGCGTCGATTTCAGGACGCGTTTCAAGGCAGTCGAGCGCGCGAGAGAGTCCCCAAGCCCACGCGGAGATCGCGGCCGGATAATCGCCGTCCTCAATATTGAAGTTCGTAAAGAGCGGATGTACGCCGTTTTTGAACCCGTCGTCGAAGTCGGGATCAATTTCTTCATAATAGACGGTAACGCAAGCGTATCCTGCGTCGACGATCTTTTCAAAGGCCCAACGCGATTTGGCGACGCCGCGAACGTCTTCCGGATTCTTTCCCTTATTGCGCGTGGCGGCTTCGAAGGTTTCCGCGGGAATATTGACGTCGTCTGTCGTCGTGTGAAGACCTTGGAAATTCGGCATTAAGAACGCGGGTACCGGCTGGTCCTTTTTGCTGTTCGGCAGAACGAGCATGAGGTCCATCTTGGGCGCCTTTTCCGGATAATTGAAATAGACGCGAACGATTTTTACGGTCGCTTTGCCGTCAAGGAACTTGTCGTAGGTCATGACGTCTTCAAACTTAAGTTTGGAGAGGTCGGCCTCCGGGAATTTGCCGAACATTTCCGTTTGGAACTGTTTGAGAATTTCCGGACGGCGTATGTTCTTCCAAGCTTCGGGCGTCTCGATTTTAGAGCCGTCGTTGGCGACGAGCGGATCGGGAAGAACATATTGAGGAACTTTCGATTCGTCGTAATTGGCGTTCTGCGCGAATGCTTGGGGAAGCGACAAGGCGGCCGTTCCCAGAACGAGGAGCGCAAAAGGCAGGCTCAGGAGTTTATTGGAGAAATGGAAACGCATTCGTTTCTCCCTGCGATTGGAGTTTAAAAACAACTTTGCGCCATTGCCGTTTTGATTATTTCCGAGAAAATGGAAAAGGCGACGACGCACGAAACATATTCAAATTCTATTCGTTCGTTTTTGAAAATCAACGCCGACGGCGAAATAAAAACGACTTTGTTTTCATCGTGGGGAAAAGTCGCGCCGACTTGAACTGAAGCGGCGCCATTCTATAATGGCGTTTGACGGCGTCGGCTTTAGATCGGGGGGCGGCGCGCTGTTTTAGCTTTGATTTAAGGGCCGATATATGCAATTCAGACAGATTGGTTCAACTGACGTAGAAGCGTCGGTTATTACGCTTGGCACATGGGTTCTGGGCGGTTGGATGTGGGGCGGCTGCGACGATTCGACCGCGTTTGACACGATTCGCACGGCGCTCGACGTCGGGATAACCACAATCGACACGGCGCCAATTTACGGTTTTGGCCGTTCAGAAGAGACCGTTGGCAAAGCGCTTCGCGGCGTTCGGCGCGATTCCGTCGTCCTGTGCTCAAAGTGCGGCCTCTACTGGTCGGAAGAAGCGTTGCCCCCTAATGTCGGCGAATGGCATTGTTTCGCCGATTACGACGGTCGAACGGAAACGCTTGAGAAGTTTGCCGTCTACCGTTGGCTTCGACCCGACGTTGTGCGGCGCGGCGTCGAAGACAGCTTGCGCCGTTTAGGAACCGATTATATCGATCTCATGCAGGTTCATCACGTTTCCGATCGCTCAACCGCAGTTTCTGAAGTTATGGGGGTATTGGAAGATATGCGGCGGGAAGGGAAGATTCGCGCGATAGGAATTTCCAATGCGTCTCGCGCTCAGTTTGACGAGTACTGCCAGTTTGGGAGTCTGGACGCCGATCAGGAACGTTATTCTATGCTGGACAGGCGCGTGGAAACGAACGGCGTTTTGGACGGCTGCAGAGAGAACAACGTAACTTTCCTCGCGTATTCGCCCTTGGAAAACGGTTTGCTTACAGGCAAGCTTGATCCGGAACGAATCTATAAGCGGGGCGATTTGAGAGCAAATAAACCGAAGTTCACAAAAGAAAACGTCCAACGCGTAAACAGCGCGCTGGACGCGATAGGGGAAGTTGCGAAACGACGCGGTTTGAACGTCGGTCAGTTCGCCGCGGCGTGGGTTGCGTCGCGCTACGAAAAAACCGTCGTTTTATGCGGAGCGCGCACGCCGGAACAGGTTCTCATGAACGCGCCTGCGGGCGACGCGGCGCTTACCGCAGACGAGTTCGAGGAAGTCGACGGTATTCTCCGCGACTTTGGCCTTTTGGAAGACCAAGAGCAATAGGATTTCACGCGACTTTAAGCGTATGAACGGGCGCGTTTTGCGCGCGGCTGGCGCGTGCTTGCAGGTCGCGCACGATCATTTCGCCGACTTGAACGGCGCGCGCGGCGCGTTCGCCCGGTACGACGGACGGCGTTCCGCGCAGAATCGCCGAGACGAAATCTTTCATTTCCAATTCGAGCGCGTCAAACGGATCCCTGACAAGCTCTTCTACTTCGTATTCTTCCTGCATGAACGTTTTGACGCGCGGAGCCATCTGAGCGTAGGTAACGTTTTCAGGCGAATAGGCGCCTTCGAGTATCTCGCGTTTCGGACAGACGCGTTTGGCCGACCGAGCCGCAAAATCGACAAAGATAGATTGCGAGGCTGTTCGCACGGTCATTTGCCGAACAGCTTCCATTTCGATTCGCGACGCTTTGAGGCGCGCTACCGATCCGTTTTCAAATTCAAGCGTGGCGTACGAGGCGTCTTCATATCCGCCAAATTGCGCGACTCCAAACGCGGAAACGCGAACAATAGGGGACGGAATCAGCGAGAGCACGAGTTCCAAGTCGTGAATCATGAGATCGAACGTCGCCCCGACGTCAGTCGAACGGAACGTGTAACCGCTCGTGCGCGACGCGTCGATATAGGCCGGAACAGCCCCAGAGACGACGTCGGCGAGATACTGTTTGGCGGCCTTCCAAGCGGGATTATGCTGCTCGACGTGCCCGACCTGCATGACAAGTCCTTTGGCTTTCGCGATTTCCGCAAGTTCGAGCGCGCTTGCGCCCGTGGTTGTGGCCGGTTTTTCGACGAGCAGATGCTTGCCAGCCATGAGGACTTTACGACCGATTTCCGCATGAAGAACCGACGGAGCGGCAACGATTACGGCGTCGACGTTCAGAAGGAGTTCTTCTACGGTCGCAAATTCACGAACGTTCCATTGAGAAGCGACGCGTTTGCGGTTTTCTTCTCAGACATCGGAAACTCCGACAAAATCGACTTCGGGGTTACTTGCCGCTTTGGAAGAATGGAACCCGCCGAGCCGACCCGCGCCGACGACACCTAATCGTACCCTTTTCATTTTGTCCCTTTTAAATCAGTTCGATTTTTCGAACGGTATCATACGTTAATCGGCGTCCCTGCACGCGTTGCGGAACGCGAAAGATTGAATGCGCCAAAAAAAAGGCCGCTTCTTATATGAACGGTGAAATACTAGCAATTTCGGGAAAAATACGAAAGAGCAATATAAGTATTCTTTTATCGAATAGGGCGTAAAAAAACGAACCGTCGTTGGAACGGTTCGTTTACGCAATTCATTGTAAAATATTGGGATCAAGACTTTCAAGCATCGCTCGCAGCGTGTCGGCGTTTTGCTGATGTCCTGTTTTCGAAGCGTGAAATTCTCCCTCCCAGTCGTAGGGCGACAAAGAGAAATCGCCGATCATATCGAGCGTTTTATGACGCGCGCATTCGTCGTCGAAGCGAAGCGTATTGTCGATAGGCCCGTCTTTTCCGTAAACGAGAACGTCGCTGGCGCCGACTCTGGCGCAGATTCCCTGACTGCGAAGATAGGTCGCTTCGTCAAAGGTGAGGAAGGTTCGGCAGGGCGCTATCTCTCTTTGAAAGACCTCTGGCGGCTGAGAAAAGTTGAAGCGCGCCTTTTGGTTCGGAATCGGTCCGGGCATGTCGTAGCGAAGCTCGTATTCAAAAACCGTTTCTCCCCGCTCGCTGGGCGTAATTGCTATTCTTCCGCCATTGGGTTTCGATTCGTCGGTAAACTCGCCCTCTGAAACGATTTTGAGTCTGATTTTTTCCCGAGCTTGCTCTTCGGCTCCAGCTTCGAGGAGCGCGTCTACAAACGCGGCTGCGGATCCGTCGATACCGGGCGCTTCGGCTGCGGAAACGACAATCTTGCAGTTGTCGATACGCGCCCCTTTGAGCGCCGCAAGAACGTGTTCTACCATATCGACTTGTGCTTCGCCTACGGCCAGACTTGTCTGACGCGGTTTGTGAATCCTATGGACGACCGTCGCGGGAATAGGCGGCGAGTCCGGCAGGTCTGAGCGAACGAAAACGACGCCGTAATCTTCGGGGGCAGGTTGAAAGGAGTAGACTACGTCTTTGCTCGACCAGAAGCCGAATCCGGCGACTTCAACCGGTCGCGCTAACGTTCGTTGCCGTCTTATCGATTCCGTTCGAACGATTTGTGGAACGCGCATAAATCTGAGATTGCTCCGTTTAGTTTTTAGAACGTGGCAAAAAAAGAGGCCGCCGACGGAAAATCGGCGGCCTTGAGTCGCTAGTCGAGAGAACGCGCATTCTCTCGAGAATAACGCAATTGCGCTAAATCAGCGGCGTTGCTGCGCGGCGGGCGTATTAGCCGTACGGGCGGCGGAGCGCTCGTTCGGATTGACGGCGGCAGAAAGACCGCCAGGGGCGGCGCCGGCTTGTGCGCGCGCGCTCAGCGCTTGAGCGCCAAGGTTATTGAGACCGCCGCCGTTTTCGGCCTTTTGTTTCGGAGAACCGGCGATTTCCGTAAGTCTCGCTTTGACGTATTCGGTAATATCGCATTCAGGACGGTTCCAAACGATCGTATTCTGATCGGCCTCTTCGAGCGCGACAACCTCTTTGGAGACGGTGGCGTTTTCAGGAACGGCGATTACGATCTTGGAGTGAACGATCAAAATACCCTTCTGACGGGCGACGTCTTCGATGGCCTTCTGAAGATCTTCGTAGGCCTTGAAGAGGAGCTGGGTACGCTGCGCGACGAGCTTCTGCTGGACTTCGCGCGCTTTGAATTCCGCGTCGCTGAATTCCTTGCGGACGACGCCGACTTTTTCTTCAAATTCCGGCGTGCCAATCATCTGAGAGTATTCTTTCTGAAGACTGGCGACCTTTTTATCGGCTTCGTCGCGCGCTTTGGTCAGGGAAACCTGTTCTTCTTGCAGTTTCAGACCGAGAGCGGGAAGTTCGTCGACAACGATCGGGTGATTTTGAAGAACGGAACGCAGATCGACAACGCCGACGAGAAGATTGGTCTGAGCGGCGGGACGAGCTTGAGCCGTGTTTTTCGCGGCGGGTTGCTGCGCCTGTTGAGCTTGCGCAAAACTACCGGCAAGGCAGAGTAAGGCGCACGTAAGCGCCGAGAAAATCGTACTGGCGTGTTTCACTTTGAGTTCTCCTTGAAACGTCAAATATACGACGAGTCGTCTGTTAATTCCTGCGCAAACGCCGACGGCATACGCGCAAAAAAATTTATTTGTTACACCGGGAGACGATTTCGTAC
>CADACS010000143.1 GCA_902786505.1 uncultured Planctomycetota bacterium
CGTGGTCGGCAAAGCTTGAGTAGCGCCTTTCCATTTCCTCAGTCGCCCATTCAAGAACGGCGGCGGCCTTTTCCATATCGACGACGACGCTGTGCGCGAGGTGCGGAATCGACTTGTATGGGCTCAACTCTACCATCTTAGGGTCAATCATTATGAGCTTGCACTGTTTGGGACTGCGAGTCATCAAAATTGACATAATGATCGAATTGAGACAGACGGATTTTCCCGTGCCAGTACGCCCCGCAATGAGAAGGTGGGGGAGCTGAGCTAAGTCGGCTACCATGGGCGCGCCGGCTACGTCTTTTCCGAGGAAAATGGGAATTTCCATTTTACCCGCTTCTCTGGCGCACGCTTCGATAACTTCACGTAAACGCACCGTTTGGCGCGTTTGATTTGGAAGTTCCACCCCTACGGTATTTTTGCCGGGTATAGGAGAAACAATGCGCACATGTTCCGCCTTCATGGCAATTTCGAGGTCTTTGGTGAGCGCGTTTAGTTTTCCGACACGCAGGCCCTTTTTGAGTTCGATTTCGTATAGGGTTAGAACGGGGCCTACCTGTACGTCGACAACTTTCAGTTCGACGCCAAAACTCAAGCATGCGCGTTCCAATTCGTGCCCGCGCTCGTTAATCTCTTCTCGAAACCTTTCGAAATCGAATTCGTCAGCTTCTTTGAGCAGATCAATTGGAGGGGGAACGTAGTCGTCGGCGCGTTCTTTCAAAGCTTTGAGATCGACGGGCGAAAGCGTCGAATAGGTTCTTTCTCCGTCGGAACTAGAACGCACGTTTGCCAAAACGTCGCCTTCTATTGGAGTTATCGGTGAAACAGAATCGGTAAAGGCGGCGTTGAGCGTCTCCTTGACAGATTGAGTAAACAGAGGCGTTTGGGATTGCGGTAAAGGAGAGAAGTCGGAAGGATTTACTTCCACGTAACGAGTCGCTTCCTGGGAAAGAACCGTTGGAGACGTCGAATTTATGTCAGAAGCAAACGTACTGGCGACAGATCTTGCAATAACGCCGGTTTGGGGACGCTGGGACCCCGTAAACGCGACCGAACCGCCGGGCGACCGCGTTTGAACGTAGTTCATACCAACCCGCATAGGACGCTGAACGCCTATCGGCTGTGTTTCTCTGTTGAATCCGACCGGAAGTTCTGGTCGATCGTTCGGTCTTGCGGCGTAGATTCTACGCCAGAAGGGCGCGACGATGTAGACGACGGCGCGCGCCAATCCCGTCGACCAAAAAAGAAAGCTTAATGTCCGAAGGGGAAGGATCAGTATTAAGCCGGCGCTGAAAAGCCCTGCCAGGAAGACGTAGGATCCCAGCGGAATAAACGCCTGATCAAGTAGAAACTTAACCAGCGCTCCGACGCATCCGCCAGGTCCTATGGGCGAACCGCTTGAACCGTCAATGACGTAGGCGGAAAAAGTCGAGACGGCCACCAGCATTATGAAGCCGCCAAGCGTCTTGAGCCAGACTTCTGTGAGCCAGTTGAGCCAGTAGCAAAGCACTCCGAAACCTGTCGCTAAGACGAGGAAGTACCCGCCCGCTCCAAAGAACCATGAACACAGGCAAGCGCACCATGCGCCGAGTAGGCCGGCCAAATTGCCGACGCCCTCGTTTTCATGGTACACGAACTTCGTGGGTAAGTCCCACGGCGTGTAGCTAAGGACTGACGCGCTCAAGAAGAGCCACAGGAGCAGTAAAACTACTCCAAAGGCAATTCTGCCGACGTCTTCCTTATATGGATCTCTGGACTTTAACAAAGGTTTGTAACCCTGCGAGGGGGGAAAGTAAAAACCGATTAACTATTCAGTAACGCGGTTGTGGGTTTTTAGGAACGAATAACAGCGGCAGAAGGCCTGAGTTACCTCGCCGCGACTTGCCGTCGAGCGCCGTTTAGCGTGTTGTACAAGATCATGGTAACGGTGAGCGGTCCGACTCCTCCCGGCACGGGCGTTATCCATCCTGCAACTTCCTTAACAGACTCGAAGTCGACGTCGCCCACGAGCTTATTGACAAGCTTTTTCTCTCCGTTTTCGTCGACGACTTCTTTTTCTTTTCTGTTCATTCCAACGTCAATAACGACAGCCCCCGGCTTGACCATATCCGCTGTAACAAACTCTGCCTGACCGATCGCGGCGATCAAAATGTCGGCCTGTTTAGTTATTTCGGGAAGGTTTGCTGTACGACTGTGACAAACCGTAACGGTAGCGTCGCCTCCCAGCCCTTTTTGCAGTAGAAGCAACGCCATAGGTTTGCCGACGATATCGCTGCGACCAATAATAACGGCATGCTTTCCTTTGGTTTCAATTTTGGAACGAACAAGAAGCTGTTGAATTCCATAGGGCGTGCAAGGCAAAAAGTTGGGACGCCCCTGCGAGATTAGTCCGACGTTGGTTGGATGAAACGCGTCTACGTCTTTTTCAGGAACAATAGCGTCGAGTATCTTTTTCTCATCGATACTTTTGGGCAAGGGAAGTTGAACGAGAATTCCGTGGACGTCCGCGTCCTTATTCAGCTTTCCAATGAGTTCGAGCAACTCCGAAGACGTCGTTTCCTCCGGAAGACGATACATGAGACTTTTCATTCCCGCCTTAACGCAAGCGGCCTCCTTGTTGCGAACATAAACTTGACTGGCGGGGTTTTCACCTACAAGAATAACGGCGAGAGCCGGCTGAACCTTCGTTTCTTCGACAAATTTGGCGACTTCGTCTTTGATTTCAGCACGGATGTTCTCCGCCATCAATTTGCCGTCGAGAATTTGAGCGGACATTGCGTTCCTCTAGTATCTGTGACCGCAGGCGACGCCGACGCGGCGATCGTCCTTGGCTTTGGGGGGATATTTCTCTGCTAAGCGCATTCGGTCGGACACGCCGACAAACACGCAATCTTAATTCTACCCCAGGCGCCGGCGAATCACAAAGGGTTAAATAGAGGTTTTGCCCGTCTTTTTAAGACTCTCTGACTCTATTTTCCTTCTATCAAATTTAACTGGTGTTATTTTCTTTTTTGTCGTTTCTTGAATAAAAAATCTAATGAATATAGATTGTGTAGAACGCTTGTGTTAAATAAAAAGAATGGTTTTGCTAATCAGAAGACTTTGGTTATTCGTTAAAGTTCTCTGATTAGTTCGGCTGAGAAAGGCGAACGAAACGAACAGGGCTGGACTCGTTTAAAGCTCTGAGAAATTGTCTGGCGTTTGCGTAAAGTTTTCAAACTTGTCTTCAGCGTTCAACAATTTGAGTAACTGAAGGAGATCGTAACGCGCCTGCTCCGATTTTAAAAGCGTTTCTTCCATTTCATGAATCGCGTGGACTATTGTCGAGTGATCTCTTGCCGAGAACTGCGCTCCAATTTGTCGCAACGTCGCGTTTGTCAGCAGACGCGCAAGATACGCCACGTACTGACGCGCCAGTACGAGCGTCTTATGGCGCTTGGGACTCCTCATTTCCACAATGGACACGGAGAAGTATTTCGCGACCGTTTTTATAATACGCTCGAGCGTCCATTCAGGCGTGGGATTGCGCCTTTGGAGATAGTCGCGCATATTTTCGACCGTCATTGGGGTATGAAAAGTTGAAAATTCGCGCGCTGCTTGGACCAGAGACGCGCATATGCCGCTGAGGGCAGACGGCAGACGTTCGACGCACAGTTCAAAAGTCGCGGGATCAAGCCGAAGTCCGAGACGTTCCGAGACGCGTTTAATAGCAAATTCCCGCGTCTCTCTTGACGGCAAACGGGTAGGAATTAAGAGACCTGAGGACAACCTCGCGACAAAATCAGGCGTTAGTCCGGATATCGTACTGGGAAGTTGAGAGAACGTCATGACGACGAGTTTGCGCGATTTTAGAGCCGAATCAAGCATCGGCAGAAATTCAATCTGCGCCGTTTCACGCATCGAAAGAATATCGCAATTTTCAAGGGCGACAACGCTTGCCCTGTTAAAAAGGTCTCGAAAAAGCTGAGCTTGATCGCGTCGAATGGCGTCGTTTAAGGCTTGTGAAAACTCGTTAGCGGAAAGGTAATAAAGCGTTTTACGAGGTTCTTGGAGACGGCGCGTTTGACAAATTCCCTCGAGTAAACGCGTTTTACCAGAGCCGCTTGGCCCGTAAAAGACCAGCGGCGAAAGGTAGGGAACTTCTTCGAATCTGCGATATTCGACTATTTCCGGCTCGCCGCTTTGTTTGGCGAATTCGTTAAAACGTGCTTGATCAAAGAGAAGATTAAGCCCCTGACTGACGGTTTCGCTCTGTTTGGCGTTGGACGCTGCGCTCAACAAGAATTCGACGTCGGCGCGGGAACGTTCCCCGTTTGCTGATGCGAGCGCCGACGATTTCTTATCTCCGACAGGGCGGTCAAAGATAGGCGTTCCCTCCATCACGAATCTCGCAGCAAGTTCAGGCAAACGGTTTTCCGGACCTGCGAGGTAACCGCCAAGGAGATCGGCCGTCGAAAACGAAGTATCGCCTTGCTTCCCCTCGCCCTCGCTTTCTTGAGGACGGGGAAACGACGGCAGTTGTAAAATATGGTAAAGGTTTGAATCAACAGGTTGCGTCAATGGTGCGCCTTTGGTTAACTAAGGGACCGATCGCTACTAATCGCGCACGGTAAAATCAACGTCGATGGCGTCGTCGTCCGAATCGTCTTCGGAACTGAATCCGGTTTCAGAAGATTCCACGTCCATGACGTCGCCGTAGTCGTTTGAATATCTCGAGTTGTATTCGTCCGGATTCTGCGGACCAAAACTGTAAGTTCTGAGCACAGAGAAAGGGCCGGTTGACTTCCCGTAAATGTCTACCCGGAACAACCGGAGAAGCGACAACAGGGCTCGCCGAGTAAAAGGAATGAGAACGATTACCCCGAAAATGTCAGAGACGAACCCCGGCAAAAGGAGAGAAAAAGCTCCCAAATTTGAGAAGAGGTAATTCTCAATCGAGCGGGCTGTGAAGTCGTTTTTTCCAAAAATCTGCCAATGTCTTTGGATGCGGAGCAGGAAAAAACCAAGTAAAGACGTTCCCACCGTCAATAGAACCGCGTTCTCCCATCCAACGCCTTTGCAGACAAGGATGAAAAGATATACCTCTAAGATCGGGTACGCTAACAACGCCCAAAACCACATACCGTTCCCCTGAAATGAGCCCATTACTTAAGGTCAATTGCCGTTGATTATAGCAGATTTGAGTTCGGATTCAACGTGTTAAAGGCAAACGTATTTTTGACACTATGTTTATCTATTTTGAATAATCGGAAAAAATAACAAAAAATGATTAATGCAATGATTCGGCGTTGTCGATATAAACGCTAAGGGGCGTTCTCGTGAGCGCGCCTATGTGTCTTTCATTCGCGTTGAATTTGCGAGAGAGTTTTACCTGGAAAGAAGAAGTCGCAAAATGGTCACGAAAACTATGAAATCAAAAAGCGCCGCGTTCTTTGCGATACTTTTGGCGTCAGCCTTTGTCGCGTCGGTAGGGCTCGACAAAGCGCAGGCGCAGACCGCTGGTTTCGCATCGTCGCGTCCCGGCGAAACGGGTAAAGCAGAAAGCGGCTCGAAGCGTATTTTTAAACTCAATCCTTTTAGAAACGCAGATCCGCCCGATTTTGTGGACTCTTCGCCCGTCGTACAACCGATAGCGTCGTCGTCTTCGCCGTCGCGGTCGAAGCAACTCGCCGCCGCTTCCGAGACGAAAACGTCCGGCCTGAGCGCGCGAGCGTCTGAAAAACGCGCCCGTGTGGAAGCGCCCGCTCGTTCTGCGGCTAGAAAGGCCTCGCCAGGAGCCGCTTCGCTGTTGCTTGACGAACTTGAAGAGGACTTTGAAGGGAGCGTCGTTCAGACTGAAGTTGAAGAATCCGCCGACACGGCCCGTAAAACGAGCAATAACCGATCGAGTCTTCGTAACGCTCACGCTTCGGCGTCATTGGAACTGCTTGACGATTCCGAATCGGAAGTTGTTCCCGAGGCACAGAAGGGGAGCAAGAAGTCTGGCGTTATTGTGAGTACGGACGAGGAATCTGACGTCGCAAACGACATGGGAATCGACGCCGTTCTCGAATCGACGGTTAGCGACGAAGTGAGCGCTTTGGACGACTCGGCGCTTGTCGGTTCGAACGAAGAAAACGAAGAAGCGCTGGATTCTATCGATTCACGTATGGACGCGATTCACGACACGTCAATTCGTGAAAAGACCGTTGAAAAAGAGCCAGTTCAGATTGCGGACGAAGCGCTTTCTGACGGAGTTGCTGAAAACGAACAGAACGTTGCAAGACGCGCTCCGATTGTCGAAATTAATACTGTCGGGCCAAGAAAGCTGACCGTTGGGCAAGAATCTGTTTACAAGATTGTCGTGAGTAATCTCGGAACGGAAGTCGCCCGCCGTTTGGTAGTGACGACGGTATTGCCGGAATCGGTTTTGACACGAGGTCTGAAGACGCAAATCGGCGCCGCGTCGATTGAGAACGTCGACGATCGCTCGAACGCCAAACGGAGCGTGTGGAACGTCGGCGACCTTGCTCCGAATCAATCTTATACGTTGGAATTGAATCTTACCCCCACTAAGCGCGTCGCGTTTGAATTGGTCAGTAATTTCGAGTTTGAACGCGTATCGGCACGCGCTGACGTCGAGGTTCAGGAACCCATTCTTGAGGCGTTGATTGAAGGGCGCGATTCTATTGAATGGGGAGTCGAGGATAAATTCCGCCTTCGCATTCGCAACATTGGCAACGGCGACGCCGAAAACGTTGAACTCTTCGTTTCCACGGGAGAGAATAAAGCGACTCAGAAACTGGGGACGCTCAAGGCCGGCCAAGAGAAAGTCATAGAAACCTCCATCAAGACGGTAGCAAACGATTTCTTCTCCATCGACGTTGAAGCGAACGCCGCGTATGGCGTTAAAGCCTCGACGTCCAGGAAAATCGGCGTGTTGAGGGGAAAATTGGACGTTCAGGTCGAAGCTCCTGAGTTGCAGTTCGTTGAAGGTGAATTCGAAGCGAAAATCCACGTGAGGAATTTGGGAGACGCGACGCTGCAGCATGTCGACGTCGTGGCCCAGATTCCG
>CADACS010000144.1 GCA_902786505.1 uncultured Planctomycetota bacterium
CCGAGTCGGCCGGCGTGCGCCATCGCCAGCGGCATGAGGTGCATGGCCTGGAAGTGGCCGAGACCGCCGTAGTTGTTCGCTTCCGTTTCGCCAAATTTCTGGCAGGAGTCGAAGCGCGCGTTTTTGGCGACGATCATGGTCGGGACCGGATGGAACGAGTGGGACGCCATCTTGGCGGGCGTGCTGTGGTCGCCGGTAACGACGAGAACGTCGTTTTCGCCGAGCAGGGCCGCGATTTCCGGCATGACTTTGTCGAGCTCTTCGACCATCTGGCGCTTGGCGTCGAAATCGCCGTCTTCGCCGCGGGAGTCGGTGTACTTCCAGTGGAGGAAGAAGAAGTCGTATTTATCCCAGTTTTCTTTCAGGACCTCGACTTCTTCCTGAAGATTGGCCGGCTTGCCGACGAGCTCCATTCCGACGAGGCTCGCGAGCCCTTTGTACATCGGATAGACGGCGATCGCGGCGGCGTTGAGGCCGTAGAGCTCCTTGTAGCTCGGGAGAGACGGCTTTTTGGCGAAGCCGCGCATCGTGAGGCAGTTCGCTTTCGGCTGTCCTTTGAGAATCTGGAGCGCCTGTTCGTAGAACTGCTTGGCGACTTGCGCGGTCTTTTCGCTGTCCGGATTGGTCGCGACCGGATCGAGCGGCTTAACGCCGCACTTCTGCGGGTCGGTGTCGGCGACGTTTCCGCCGAGCCCTTCGCCGCGGAAGACGACGACGAAACGGTGTTCTTTGACCGGTTCGACGAAGACTTCGACGCCGGGAATCGTAATCGCTTTGAGGAGCTTAACGACTTCGACGCTTTCTTCGGTCGGAATGCGGCCCGCGCGGCGGTCGGTAATATTGCCCGACTCGTCGATCGTGCAGAAGTTGCAGCGCATGCAGACGTCGTTCGGGCCGACCGGGAACGCGATGCCGGCCGCTTCGAGAACGCCGCGGCCAATTTGGAAGACGAGCGGATCGTAGCCGAAGAGCCCGAGGTGACCGGGGCCGGAACCCGGCGTAATACCGGGCAGGATCGGGAGCGACATTCCGCAGACGCCGCGCTTGGCGAGCGCGTCGAGATTCGGGGTGGCGGCCGCTTCAAGCTCGGTGGGCCCGCCCGGTTCGAGGGGAAGGCCCCCGATTCCGTCCGAAACTACCATGACGATTTTACCGCCTTCGTCCGTTTTCAACGATTGGATCAGTTCGTGCAATTCCATTTCTTCTTTGTCTTTCGTATAACCAAATATCGTGGATTCGACGCGGCGCGTCCGCCGTTCGCAGACGCGGCGCGGGTTAAAATCGGCGCCATAACGGCGCGTATTCGAGCGTCGCCGCCCGAACGTCCGCCGCCGTAGATTTTAACCGATTATCGCGCGCCCGTCTAGTATGGGAGCGGCCCCGGCGTATTTTTTTGCCGCCGCGCCGACCGGCGCTTTTGCGCGTCCGCGACCCTTGTCGGCGATATAAAGAGTCGTATAATTACGGCAGACGCGCGCGGCGTTTGCATTACGTCGCGCGATTCGTCGGGATTGCAACTGAATTTATCGAGGAATAGTCATGAAAAAGCGGCTTTTGACGGGTCTTCAGCCGAGCGGCGAACTTACGATCGGCAACTATATCGGCAGCATTAGGCAGGTGGCGAACTATCAGGACGAGTACGAGACGTTCCTGTTCGTGCCCGATATGCACTCGATTACCGTCCCGCAGGATCCGGAGACGCTGCACCGCCGCGTTCGCGAGATCGTCGGCATGTATATTGCGTGCGGCGTTTCCCCGACGGAAAACCATATCTATATCCAGTCGGAAATTCCGTGGCACGCGAATCTTTCATGGATACTCGAATGTCATTCGTACATGGGCGAAATGTCGCGCATGACGCAGTTCAAAGCGAAGTCGGAAGGGAAAAAGGAGATCGGCTGCGGCCTGTTTACGTATCCGATTCTCATGGCCGCGGATATTCTGCTCTACAACGCCGACGTGGTTCCGACGGGCGCGGACCAGAAGCAGCACGTCGAGCTCGCGCGCAATCTTGCGCAGCGCTTCAATAAGAAGTACGGCGAGACGTTCGTCGTGCCGGAGCCGCTCATTCCGAAATTCGGCGCCAAGATTCGCGACCTGCTCGACCCGACTAAGAAGATGAGCAAGAGCGCGGAGAATCCGAAAGCGTCGATCTTTCTCAACGATCCGGAAAAGGCGATTCGCAAAAAGATTATGGGCGCGGTAACCGACTCCGGAGAGGGCGTCGTCTTCGACGAAGAGAATAAGCCGGGCGTCTCCAATCTTCTCACGATCTATTCGTGCTTCTCGAACATGCCGATCGCGGACGCCGAAAAGCATTTTGAAGGCGCGCGTTACGGCGATCTCAAAAAGGAAGTCGCGGAAGTCGTCGTCGAGGCGCTTACGAAATTGCAGGACAAATACGCGGACGTCATGAAGTCCGGAATTGTGGACGAGACGCTCGACCGCGGACGCGACGAAGCGAACGCCATCGCTCACGAGACCTACGAGAAGGCGCGCAAGGTCGTCGGGCTCGGGCGCGTGTGATTCGCGGCGCGGCGCGCGCTGCGTTCGAAACAGGAACGGACACGGAGAAAAACCATGACGACGACCGTTCGCACGTGGAACAATCGCGGAGAGCTCGTCGGCTACCGAGTCGTTTCGCACGGCTTGGAGACGGGCTCGCTTCGCGTTCGCGCGGTCTTTGAGAGTCAGGAGCACCCGGTTCTTTCGTCGTCGAACCTCTTTGAGGAAAGCTACCGGCGCTACGTCTTTCAGCAGGAGCAGCTTGCGCTCAACGAATCGCGCACGGGCGTGAATCTTGTCGATCCGGAACGGACGCGCCACATTCTGGAAGGTTCCCCGATTCTGCGCACGCCGAAAGCGAAGTTTGGGCGCGAAGGGGAGACGACCGCGACCGTGCGCGGCTGGTCCGGCGGACACGCCAATCCGAACGCCGCGCAGTACGGCAAGACGCAGATTCCCGACTACTGGACGGGCGACCGGTTTATGTACGAAGTCTCCGATATTCTGGTCGACGACTCGTCCCGCTGGTACCTCCAGGTCTCCGAGAAGGACGCGAAAGAAGAGGAAGCGCCCGAGCGCTACGTCTGCGTCGAAGAGCGGTACGGGGTGCCGATTCGGGTCGTGGCGGAGCGCGTCGGCGGAGAGATGAAGTGCGTCACAGCGTTTCCCGACTATACGCAAATCGCGCTGGACGAGAATTTACGCGTCTTTTCACAGACCGAAGAGGAAAAGACGTCGGTCAATTAGCCTGACGCCGCCGCCCGTTCTTTCTTTCTCGAATTTTCTACCGTCGGCAGATCTTACGGTAAAGCCTGCGCGTCTCCATATACAAGCCGTATAGCTTCGAACGCAGAAGGATGTACGTAATTCTGTTGCTTTTGTCGAGTTCTAAAAACTTCACGTACCGGTAGACGTTTCTGTACGGTTCCTGACGAAATAGCTTTTCGCATTCAAGAAATCGTCTTAGTCCTTTCGTGGGATAGTTTTCATGATAATATTTTTTATAGACGCAACGACGCATTGACTTAAAGACTTGTAAATAAAGGCGTTCGATGAATTTCTTCCTTTTTCCGTACCGCTCGGCGAACTCGAATATCTTTTCTAAAAGAATCTTTTCCTCTTGATCGGCGTCAGGGTTATACCGATTGACCATGCTGTCGTCGACATAACGATAGTGATAAACCGGCTTTGTTACATATTCGACGACGCGCGCTCTTTCTACCGTATAGAAAAAGAAAAGAAGATCCTCTGAATACGGGACTTCAATAAAGGTCAGCCCGTTTTCTTCGAGAAAGGCGCGGCTGAATACTTTTGCCCAGGCGTGGCCAATAAAGGGCTTTTTGCCGTTTGCCTTTGTTGGTCCTAGCAGACAGTCTGTCTGCAGCCGTTCGCGTTCGCCGTATTTCTCAAATCGAACGCCGTCTTCGTAATGAGGTTCTCTTGCAATTTCTTTTGTCTCGAAGTTCCTATACTGATTGTAGATATAGAAATCGGCGCGTGTTTCCTGTTCTTTAACGCGATCTAAAAAAGATTCTGCGAAATCAAGATCGACCCAGTCGTCGGCGTCGACAAACGCAACCCACGGGGACGTGCAAATAGCAAGCCCCGCGTTTCGCGCCGACGAGAGTCCCCCGTTTGGTTTATGAACGACTTTTACGCGCGGATCCAGTTTCGCGCGTTCGTCGCAAATTTTACCGCCGTCGTCGGGCGAGCCGTCGTCGACTAGAATAATTTCTATGTTACGGTAAGTTTGATCGACAATACTGTCGACGCACTGTCGCAGCATACCGTAAGAAATCTTGTAAACCGGTACGATAAAAGCAATATCTGCCATGGGGAGTCTTTTGGTGAAGGTTGATTTTCTACCCTCTCAATTGTAACGAAGGACTTCTGTTTGAAAACCGGCAGGGAAGGGCAGGGGGGAAGACCGTTTAGCTCCGCGTGCAAAGAAAGCTCGACGCGCCGCTCCTTAAAGGGGCGTCCGCAATCCGACTGATAAGCGGACTGCGGCCGTTAAGCTCAAACAAGAGGCTCTATCGGCGCCGCTTTTTACGATAGAGGTCGCGGAGCGTAATGAAGACGCCGTACAACTTCAAGCGCAGGAGAATATATAGGATTCTATTTCTTTTGGCGAGCTCGAAGAATTTGAGACGGCGATAAACGTCCCTGTACGGTTTCTGGCGGAAAAACCTTTCGCATTCCAGAAATCGCGCCAATCCTTTTCTGGGGTTGCTTTCGTGATAATATTTTTTAAGGAGACATCGCCTCATCGATTGGAAAACGCGCAGGTAGATATTATTTTTAAAGCTTTCCGTTTTTCCAAATCGCTCTGAGAATTCAAAGATTTTTTCCAGTAAAAGGGTCTGTTCTTTATCGGCGTTAGGGGCGTACTGATTAACCGTACTGTCCTTAAAGTAGCGATAGTGGTAAACCGGCTTGGACACATATTCGACGGTTTGGGCCTTCTCAACCGCATAGAGAAAGAACACGCATCCCTCGGAATATGGAATATCCATAAACGTCAGTTCATTTTTGTTGAGGAAATCGCGGCAGTACACTTTGGCCCAAGGGGAGTCGATGAAGAGCATATCCTTTCTTTTTTCCTCCGCCGGTCCCCTGAAACATTGAATCTGAAGACTTTCGCGCTCGCTGTAGCTTTCGAACCTTTTGCCGTCCTCGTAATATGGAGCTTTGACAACCTCGGCGTCAGAGTTGTTTCTATATCCGTTATAAATGTAGAAATCCGCTTTTTTTTCTTGCTTTCTGATCCGGTTTAGAAAGGATTCGACGAAATCGGAGTCGACCCAGTCGTCGCCGTCGACAAATGTTACCCAGAGAGAATTGCAAACGGCAAGCCCCGCGTTGCGTGCCGCCGCCGCCCCCCCGTTGCGTTTGTGGACGACTTTTATCCGCGAATCGAGCCCGGCGAGTTCGTCGCATATTTTCCCGCAGTCGTCCGGCGACCCGTCGTCGACGAGTACAATTTCCACTTCGCGATACGTTTGGTTTGTCAAACTGTCGACGCACTCGCGCAACATGTCGCGTGGGATTTTGTATACGGGAACGACAAAACTAAAATCGGCCATATCGCGTCTCTTTTTCGGTTGGAAAGCGGCTTTGCAAGATAATGATTTTACCAAAACGCACAGCTTTTGGACAGGGCCCTTGCGGCGCTTGATTTTGCGCCGACGGCGGATATTATGTACGGGCTGCGGCGAGCGCTTGTTTTTTTTTTCTATCTGGTAAAATAAGTTCAACTGGCGATAGAGCGGGAATCAAACTCCCCAAAGAGCTGGAAGAAGAACTCGCCGCCAAATGAAAGCGAATTCGCGAACGCGCGGAGACTTTTTCATGATAGAAAGAATAAATAACAAAGGCGTCGTTATGAATGTCAAAAAATGGGCGATGTTGTTGAGTGTTTTTTTGGTCATACTTTTCGGTCTGTCAACAATTACGGCGAAAGACCTGCGCGCGCAGGACGTTTCCGCGCCTAAATCTGAAGAAGCGGCAGAAGAATCGAATCCAATTCTCTTCTATCTCTATCCTTCTTTGGACAGAGACGCCTCCGAAATTGTTCAACGCGAACAGCTGAAATATTCCCAAGGGTTTGACAATGCCGATATTTCCAATGCGACTTGGTCAAGCTCCCCGCCGAGACTTGTGACCAAAAGACCCTCCGAATTTGTGGAAGCTCAGGAACCCATAGAGGTGGTAGGAACGCCGGTTACTCTCGAAGATTTTAAGAAGACGTGGAATTACCGCAATAAGAGTATTTCACACGTTCAAATAGCGAACGAAATAAAGCTTTCGCTTGATTTCAAAGATTGGACGCTATATGACGTTACTTTTCGTGAAGAGGCAGACATTACGCGTTGCAGTCTGGAAGGCGCGACGCTCTTGGACTGTACTTTTAGGAACAACCTTTCGTTTGAACAGTTTGCCAGCACATGGAACTATAAACATAACCGCTTCGAAAAAACGTGGTTTACGAACATAGATCTTTCCGGCTGGAACTTTGCGGACAAAGACGTGTCAAAAATCGAATTTGCAAGCAAAGGGGTCTCACGCAAAGGGGCCTTCTTTAACCCGGAAAAGAAGCCGATATTCAAAAACGCGCTGTTTTTTGATTGTCTTGGTAAGGGAACAGGCGAAGTCTTTTCGAACGTCAGGCGTTTTGAACCTTTGTTGTTTCTTACTATGGAATTCCCCACTTTTCTAGATAACGGAGACTTATACGAATCTCAAAATTACCGTGAGAAGGATTGCCGTTTTATGCATCTCAGATTTCAAGAGAACGTGGATCTAACGGATCAGAATCTCGAATTTTCATTTATTTCAGGTAATAGCGAAGCAACTCTGAAACGGGCGTCGATTTCAAACGCTCACATACATGTCGCTAACGCCAAAGAAATTTCCGAAACGAAAAATTATCAGGAGGGGGATCTGTGCGGATGTTCGCTTTCCGGCGATCTGACAAGTCTCGATTTCTCCAAACAGAATCTCTC
>CADACS010000145.1 GCA_902786505.1 uncultured Planctomycetota bacterium
CGAAAAAGGGAGCAATCAGATCTGGGGCTGGAACGGGCTTATCCGCCGCCTCGGGCCGTCCGTCGATAAGGGCGAACGCTTTAAAGAACTGTTCTACGAGGCGTACTTAGCGAAGACGCGGTGCCGGTTCCTCTACGCGCGAAAGCTCAAAGACAAGGACGCGCGCGCGAAACAGGCGCGCGACGCCGAAGAGGATCTCAAGCGCCTCTATCAGACGCGCCCCGATCTCGGAGGGCCCGCCACGTTCCGAAAATTCAATTCCGCGTATATGAACTTCCAGAAGATGCGCGGCGAGAAGACGGTTCGCGGACTCCGCGAGTCGGTCGACTCGGCGGTCAAATAGGTTAGGGTAAAACGCAATAGAACAGGATAGGAAATGAACGCAATGAGTAAATTTGACCGAATCGCGTTGTCTCTTATGTGCTGCGCCGCGTTTTACGCCCTCTGGCTTGCGGCGCCGCGCCAGACGTTCGGCGCCAACGGCCAGGTCCGGTACGTTCAGCGCGATAAAGAGACCGGCGAGTACGAAGAGGGAACGCGGTCCGTTTCTGTGAGCGCCATGACCGCCGACGGAGTCGCCGTTGAATACGAATCAAAGGGCGAGAAAAAGAGCGCCGTTTTGCCCGCGGAGCAGATACTGTGGCTGCAGTACGAAGACGAGCCGCTCAATCTGAGCGCCGCGCGCGTGGAAATTCAGGTCGGGAACTATGAAGACGCGCTCGAAAAATTGGGCGCGATCGAAGAGGAGATAAAGGAACCGGCGATTCAACAGGAGCTCGAATGGAACAGGGCGTACGCGACGATCCAGAGCGCGCTTGCCGATTCCGGAAAGCTCGAATCGGCCGCGGCCGTCATGAAGACGTTCGTCGAGGCCTATCCGGACCATTACCGGTTCTACGATGGGAACGCGCTCCTCGCGGACGCCGCGGCCGCGCTTGGCCGCGCGCCGGCCGCCGAGAAATACTATACCGCGCTTACGGGCGCGAAATCGGCGTCCTATCAGGCGCGGGGAAAGGTCGGGCTGGCGAATCTCGCGCTCGACGCTGACGAGCTCGACAAAGCGAAATCGCTCTTTTCGGAAGTCGCGGATATGGCCGAGTTAGACGGTCAGCTCGCCGGATTCGACGCGCGCGCCGCCGCGCAGATCGGGCTTGCGCGCGTCCTGTCAAAGCAGGGCGATCTCGACGGCGCGCTCGCGTCGCTCAACGCGCTCCTCGACGCGACGCCCAACAGCGCGACGCGCCGCCAGGCGATTATCTACAACGCGTTCGGCGACGTCTACGCGGCCGCGAAGAAGCCGGAAGAGGCGATCGTCGCGTATCTGCACGTCGACCTCCTTTATCCCGCGGCGCGCGGGGAACGCGTTAAGGCGCTCAAGGCGCTCGTCGGACTCTGGCGCGAGATCGGGCGGACCGACCGCGCCGTCGAGACGAAACGGCTCCTCCGCGACCGGTTCAACGTCGACGTAGACGCGCAGGGCTCTGGACGTTAGACGGCGTTTTGGTATGATGTATAAGGTCGGCGCGTCCCTGGCGGCGCGCCGCGCGTTTCCCGGCGTGACGGGCGACGTTCGCTTAATTTGGTATTATTCGCGCGTTTGCGCATTCAGTTAGCGTTTAATCGGCCGCGTTCCGGCGCGCCGTTTAAAGGATGGGAATAGATGACACGGTTCTTTGCGTCGGCGCTTCGGGCGCCGAAAACGGTCGGTCCCGCGTTGGTTTCTATATTGATTCTGGCCGTCGCGAGTTTGCTCTGGTCGCCGTGCGCCGCGCGCGCTCAGGACGACCTCTTTAATCTCGACGAAGAGCCCGCCGCCGAGGCGCCCGCCGCGCCCGAGGCCGCGCCCGCGGGCGGAGACGCCGCCGCCGGAGAAGCCGGAGCCGCAGCCGGAGAGACGCCCGCGGCAGGAGGCGGAGAAGAGAACGTCAAAAAGCAGAACTACCTCTCCTGGATGTTCCACGCGCTCGGATGGTTCTTTACGATCGTCTTTTCGCTCCTGTCCTTAACGATGGTCGCGCTTATCGTGATGAATATTGTGTCGCTGCGCCGCTCGGTCATGGCGCCGGAAGAGCTCACCGAGGAGTTCGGAACGCTGCTCGACGAGAATAAATTCCAGGAGGCGTACGAGCTCGCCAAGAACGACGAATCGCTGCTCGGGAAAGTTCTCGCGACCGGTCTGTCGCGCATTCCGAACGGCTACGAGAAGGCGACTCAGGCGATGCAGGACGTGGAGCAGGAAGAGACGATGCGTCTGGAGCATCAGCTCGGCTATCTCGCGCTCATTGGCAATATCGCGCCAATGATCGGGCTTTTCGGCACGGTCGTCGGCATGATCGCGTCTTTCCAGGCGATCGCGGCGGGGGGCGCGGCTCCTTCTCCGCAGAAGCTCGCCGAAGGTATCGCGACGGCGCTCTTTACGACCGAGCTCGGTCTGGCGATCGCGCTCCCGGCCATCGCGGCGTTCGATATTCTCAAGAACCGCCTTTCGCGCTTTATTCTCGACGTTTCCGTCGTGAGCGAAAACTTCATGGGCCGTTTCTCAAACGTCGACGCGCAGCGCGATAAGTAAACCGTTTGAACGCGACGCAAAGGAAAGAAGATGGCAAAGAAACGCGTTCTCTCGACGCTCAAGCCCGCGAGTCCGAATATGACGCCGATGATCGACGTCGTATTCCTGCTCATTTCGTTCTTTACGCTCGTTATGAACTTTTCGCAGACGGAACTGCATGAAGACGTCGTTCTTCCGCTCAGCGAGCTGGCGCAGCCGCCCGAAGGGGAGGATCCCGAGCAGATTACGCTTCAGGCGCTGAGCAACGGGCATATCGTCGTCGGCACGGTCGACACGCAGATCGAGAGCAATTTGGACTACGCGTCGACAACCTTCTGTCAGACGCTTACCAAGGAGCTCAACTGGCGGCGCGTTATCCGGAAGGTTCAGCCGAAAGACGTTACCGTCATTATTCGCGGCGACTCGAACGCGGAGACCGGCTTTATTCAGGATATTATCGCCGCGTGCCAGTCGATCGGGGCCGATACCTACGTGCTGCGCGCGCGGCAGACGCGCGAAGACTAGCGGCGCGGACAGACCGCAAGAAATACAAAGACGCCGCGATCCCAACTTCGGGGACCGCGGCGTCTTTCTTTTGGCGCGCGTTAACGCGGCGTTCCGGCGCGGGTTACGGCCGCGCGCGTCCGGGGTCGGGCTTGACGCCCCGGCGCGCGAACGCGGCTCGAATCCGGCGTTCGACGTCCTGGGCGCCGAGCCAGCGTTCGACTTCCCGCTCCCCGGCGGCGTCCCGGCGAACGACCGTAAAGGTCGGAAACGCCGTTACGTTCCGCGCGCCGGCGAGCGCCGCGCCCGACGGGTCGTCCCGATAGGCGAACTCGATCGGATATTCGTTCGCGAGCCGAACGGCGGCTGGCCGCGCGCGGTCGCACGCGGGACAGACGCCCGGCGCGCGGAACGTATAGACGACGAGCGCGTATCGCGGCGCGTCGGCGGCGTTTGCGGCGAGCGGCGCGAGTACGAGCGCGGCGAGAAACGCGAGCGCGGTTCTTCGGTTGACAATCATACTTTTCTCCTTATTTCTCAGAAGTTGGAACGTACAGAAAGGACGCGGTCGCGCGTCCGAACGAGCCGCGCTCTTCGATTCCCTTATGCCGCTGCGTTCTCCCGTGCGGACAGACTTGAACGGACCGCCAGCGCTGCGACCGCGCGAGCCGGCGCGCGAAAGGCGCGAATCCGGTTACGATCTCTAACCGCTTGCCGTCGCGCCAGTTTAGTTCGCCGAGCGCGTCGAGAAAGGCGCTCCCGATTCCGATTCCCTGATATTCCGGCCTTACGACGAGCCGATGAACGCGCCGCCGGTCCGCGCGCCCTTCCGACTGCATGACGGCGGCGAACGCGGCCAGGCGGTCCGCGGGCGCGTCTCCTTGCGCGGGCCGCGCCGACGCGGCGTAGCAGCGCGACGCGCGATTGAGCGAACCGCTCAGATAATGGTAGTCTTTAAAGGCGTTCCAGACGGCGGGTTGAACGCGCCAGACGTCGAGCCGGAGTTTCGGGCGCCGAAGCCGGCCTCGCGCAAGATTGCCGGTCGAAAGGTCGAGAATCCAGTCGGGCTCGAGCCATTCGGCGACTTCGGTCCGGCAGGTCGCCGCGACGAGTTTAACGCGCCCGAACAGTCTGCGGTCGAACGCCTTGCGGAGCGCCGCCGACGCCGTCTGCGCGACGGTTCGGTCGACGGGCGTCGCGTATTCGTCGAAGAAGACGACCGGGCCGGGCGCGTCGAGGAGCGCTTTGGCCAGATCGCACCGGAACCGCTCCCCGCCGCTGAGCGTCGCGTAAGGGCGCAGCCAGCGCGTTTGCGACGCGAATCCGACGGCCGCGAGCGCGTCGGCGAGCGCGTCGAACGGCCGGGGCGCGAAATTGTCGACAACCGGGCGGCCGTCCCAGGCGTATCCTTCGTAAAGCGCGCCCGGATAGCAGGTTTGCGCGACCGTCGTCTTGCCCGACCCGGACCCGCCGACGAGCAGTCCGACCGACCAGTCTCCGTCCGGCGCGGGCGGCTCCTCAAATTCAATCGCCGTCGTAATTTCGGTCAGATCCGGCCTGTCGAGCGCGCCGGCGACGCGCGCCGTTCGGTACGACCGCGGAACAGGACAGACAAGCTTAATCACGCGCCGCGTCATAAGCAGCACGTCCTTACCCGGTACCCTTCGGCGACGAGCCGGCGGTAGAGCTCCTCCTGCTCCTGTTCCCCGTCGCACGAAACGACGAGCTCGAACGAACTTGGAATCGCGTCCTCTCCGGCGTCCGGCTCCGGAACCGGTTCAGGCGCTTCGGCTTCGTCCGGGTCGAACGCGCCGAGCGCGGCGGTAAAGTCGACTCCGAACGGCGAGAAGTCGAACTCGAACGCGCCGAGCTCCCGTTCGAGGAGGTCCGCGTCCCAGCGCGATTCTTCGTGCAGTCTGTTGTCGAGGAGCCGGTACGCCCTGATTTCCCCGTCCGAGAGGCCGTCCGCGCGCACGCACGGAACCGTCTCGAGCCCGAGCCGTTTCGCCGCCTCGTAACGCGTGTGTCCGCAGACGATTACGCCGTCCGGACCGACGACAAGCGGCTGCTTAAAGCCGAACCGCCGTATCGACTCCGCGACGCCCGCGACCGCCGATTCGTTCCGGCGCGGATTGCCGGGGTAGGGCGTCAGGTCCGACGTTTTTACTTCAACTATCTCCATATCAGTTCAACCTTTCTGTATTAGAACGCCAGCGGCGTCGACGTAAAGGACGCGCCGTCGACCGGGGTTCCGAGCCGTCCGAGCGTCAGCAGAGCCGCGTCGCAGACAAGGGGCGCGAGCAGCTTGCGGTCGAACGTCGCGGAAAGCTCGCCGACTTTTCCCGACGCAATTCCGAGCGCCAGAAGCTCCGGAACCCGGGTCGGATCGCGCGTTAGGAGCCAGAGCGCCTCTTCGCAGACCGCCGCGAGCGCGCGCTCGTGCCAGACGGCCGTTCCGTCGTCCCGACGCGCGCAGGCGTCCGGCGCGAAGTCGACCGCGCCCGCGAGCAGAATCGACGCCTGTTCGAGCGCCTTGATCTTGTCGCCTGCGTCCGCGCCGGTCCACGCGTCCGCGTAAAGCCGGGCCGCGAAATAAGTTTCGGCGTACGCAAGATCGACGGTCGGACGCGCGCCGTTAACCGCGTTTGTCACGTTCGGCCTCCTTTCGCCGCGCGTCGGCGCGGTCCTTTTCGAAGAGCCGGACCGTTTCCTCAATCGGGCCGGGCTTGGGCGGCTTAAAGAGCTTTAGTATTCCGTTCTCGCGGTAGACGACGCCGACCGCTTTTATCTTGCGCCAATCGGTCATAACATACCTTCTTTCTTTACGGTAGACGTAAACGCCGGCTACTGGCCGAGAACCGCTTCCGAAGGCCGCAGTCCGGAGATGCGGCAGAGCGACTCTTTCGCGTTTTTGAATTCCGCGGTGTATTCGCCAATGAGAACGGCGCGGCTCCCGTCGACGCCGGGCGCGGACGCCGGCTCGGTGTGCAGCGCGCGGCCCTGCAGGGGCACGAGCGCGAATCCGCTAGCATCGACATAACGAACCGTATACCCGAGATCTTTCGCAGGCGCATAGCGGGCGGTCACCGTCGTCTCCTCGACAATGCGGTCAAACGGTTTGTCCCAACCATCGAAGGCATAGCCCTCGTGCACGGGAACTTCGGGCTCGATTGCAGCTGTACCCTGCTGAACTGCTTGATCGTCGATGGACGAGCCATCAAGACCGTCGACGAAATGGACAGGTACCAGGTTTTTCTCGTATTCAAACACGATTTCCTGCCCGTAAGAATCCAACGTGATGCTCTTCTCAGCCGCTCCGACGAGCTGATAGGCCTCGATTTCGACAGCTTGCTCACTCACGGTCTCGCCAAATGTCGCGTTGGTGACGATTTTGGCTGGAGCCAGGTCGCATCTGGATTGTTGTTCGACGTAACGCACGACGTAGCTGACGTCCTTGAGCGGTTTGTAGTTCACCGTAATAGTAGTCGGCTTCCGGATGTTGATGGCAGGCTTATCCCAACCAGTGGACGCATAGCCTTCGTGCTCGGGGATGTCCGGAACTTGGGCATCTGAGCCCCATTCGACTTCGTCCTCTGATATGACCTGTTCAAGAAGCCCATCAACAAACGTCACTGGCACCATCTCCCTGTTGTAGCGCGAAGTGTACGTTGTTTCCTCAACGGCTGCGACAATCTCCTTATCCCAACCGCAGTACTCGTATCCTTCATGCGCGGGAGCCTCGGGCTCTGACGGCATGGTGCCGTATGGAATGCGGACATCGGCTATCCTGAGCCCGGTCAAGCCATCCACGAAATGAATGGGAACCTTGTTGTCTACGTCGGTTTCCGTTTTGTTTGTCCGTCGAACGTAGTAGTCGTTGAACAGAGTCGACGCTTCATTCGTCAGCGC
>CADACS010000146.1 GCA_902786505.1 uncultured Planctomycetota bacterium
AGGGAAAGTTTACTGGCAGAAGGTTTACGGTCTGCCGGCGTCCGCGCGCGACGGCAAGGGGCGCAGCCTGACCAACGTACTGCAGCTCGCCGACGACGAAAAGGTCGCCAGCTGCCTGCCGGTGCGCGATTTCGATCAGAAAGACGCGTATCTCTTTATGGCGACGCGCGAAGGCGTCGTTAAGAAGACGCCCCTTTCGGCGTTCAGCCGGCCGCTCAAGAGGGGTATTATCGCAATCAAACTGCGCGGCGGGATCGATCCGGCGTCGGTCGACGAGGACGGGAATCCGATCGAGGTCGAAGGCCAGTCCGTCGAACAGACTGTCGATACGAAAGATAAAGACGCGCTCGTCGCGGTCGCCGTATGCTACGAGGGGGACGAAATCTTTCTGTCGACGGCAAACGGCCGCACGATCCGGTTCCGCCAGTCGGACGTTCGCTCCATGGGGCGGACCGCGTCCGGCGTGCGCGGGATTCGTCTGCGCGACGGAGACAAGGTCGTCGGCATGGCGATTGCCGACGAAGATTCGTATCTGCTCTCTATCTGCGAGAACGGATACGGCAAACGGACGAAGATGGGTCCGAACGCCGCGCCGATCGAAAGCGGAGCCGAGCCCGTCGACGACGAGCCGGCCGACGAACCGGTCGAAGAGGGAACCGAGACGGAAGGGAGCGCGTCGAACGCAACGTACCGCACAATGCGGCGCGGCGGTCAGGGCGTGCTCGATATCAAGACGACGGAGCGCAACGGCAAGGTCGTCGCCGTACTGCCCGTTAAGGACGGCGAAGAGCTCATGATTATTACGGGCGGCGGCAAGATTCAGCGGTTCCTTATCGACGACGTGCGCGCGGTCGGCCGCAATACGCAGGGCGTGCGCCTCATGAGGCTCAAGAGCGACGTCGTCGTCGCCGCCAATACGGTTCCGCCCGAAAGAGAAATCGACGAGGCGAAAGAGATTATCGGCGTCGAGAAGAATCCGCCCGCGGAAACCGCGAGCCCGTTTGAAGATACGGACGAAGAATACAGCGAAGAGATCGGCGAAGAGACCGACGAAACGGAAGACGGCGCCGAAGAATGACGCCGGCGGAGAACGTCGGAACGGCCCGGCCGCCGCATGCGGCCGGAGACCGGCGGCTTTATGACTTTTAGTGATACTTTTACTTTTTAACGGCAAAGGCGTGCGAAAATGAGTCTTTGGAAAATCGCTTGGAAGAGTATCGAGCACCGTTCGTTGGCGTCTACGCTGACGGCGCTCTCTATGGCGTTGGGCGTCGCGCTCGTCGTTTCGGTTCTTGTCGTCAACGGGGTTGTCGGCAAATCGTTTCAGCAGGGCGCGCAGGGGTACGACTTAATCGTCGGCGCCAAAGGGAGCAAGCTTCAGCTCGTCTTGAGCACGGTGTTCTACAATCAGGATCCCGTCGGGCTTATCCCGTACGAATATTATGAATACATGCGCTCGTCGCGCTACTCCGCCGAAGTCAAGACGGCGATTCCGATTGCGCGCGGCGACAACTATCAGGGTTCGCCGGTCGTGGCGACGACGCCCGATTATTTTCAGGCGGTAACGAAGTCGGACGGCAAGCCGTACACGCTTCAGAAAGGCGAATTCTTTAAGAACGTCGACTATACGGGCGCGGTCATCGGCTACGCGGTCGCGAAAAAGAACAAGCTCCAAATTGGCGACGAAATCCGCTTCGGTCACACGAATTCGCAGGACGAACGCGATCTCCACGAACCGTTCAAAGTCGTCGGTATTCTCGACCATACGGGCAGTCCGAACGACCGCGCCGTCTTTGTGAATCTGGAAGGTTTCTATCGCGAGCACGAGCACAACGAAGGGACCGAGCAGGTCAACTACGAGCTCCGGGAACAGGAAGTCGCGAAGAAGCGCGCCGAGCTTGGGCTCGCCGATCCGACGGCGGAACTCGCGGAAGCGCATGAGCACGAAGGCGAAGAAGGGGAAGAGCACGAGCACGAACATGAGCACGGCCGCCGCCTGACCGCGATTCTTCTCATTACGAAAGACCAGGAAGTGCAGGTCGCGGGAACCGCGGAACAGGTCGAAGCCGCGTCCCAGCGGCCAGGCGTTGAAATTGCCGAAAGCGAACTCGTGACCCCGGAACGCCGCGCCGTTATCGACACGGCCGTAACGGCGCTCCCCGCGAAGATCGAAGGGGAACTGCTCGAAGCGCAGGCGGTCGCTCCGGTTCAGGAGATCGCCGCGTTCTTCCAGGACGTCATTGGCAATATCCAGAGCGTCTTGATTATCTTTGCGATTCAGGTCGTTATCGTCGCCGGCGTCGGCATGATGGTCAGTATCTACAACTCGATGAACGAACGCCGGCAGGAGATTGCGATTATGCGCGCGCTCGGCGCGCGGCGCTCGACCGTTATGGCGATCGTTCTCTTTGAGTCGATTCTGCTGTCGCTGGGGGGCGGATTCCTGGGGGCCGTGATAGGCCACTTGGCAATTGGAGGGCTCGCGCCGTTTATCATGTCGTACGCGAACGTCATGGTGCATCCGTGGGACTTCCAGCTTATCGAACTCGTTTTGATTCCGTGTCTTGTCGCGCTCGCTTCGGTCGTCGGCTATCTGCCCGCGGTCGTCGCGTACCGCACCGACGTCGCGCAGGCGCTGCAGTCGTAACGCGCGGCTATTCCGACCGAGCGCGGCCGACGGCCGCGCAAGGGTGACACACAGGAGCGAATCCTATGAAAAAAGTAATCTGGGACGACGCGTTAAAAGGCTCCTACTCCGACGTAGACGCGGGCGTTCGCGTCGACGAGACCGTCGATTACAAGCAGGTCGCGTCGCTCGGCGTCGGCTCGTTGGTCGCGGCCGTCTTCGGTATTCTGGGGTTTTTCTGGAAGCCGTTTATTATCGCGTCTATTTTGGGCATAACGCTCGGTATTTTGGCCAAGCGCAAGATTATGCGCGCGCCGGACGAAATTTCCGGCGGTACGATAACGACGGTCGGGCTCGCGCTGAGCGCCGTCCTGCTCGTCAGTTCGCTCTGCTGGCAGGTCTATTCGTACTACAGCTCGGCGCCTCCGGGATACGCGGTAGTTCCGTTCGATACCATGGCGCTCGATAAAGACGGCAAGGTGCCCGAAAATATCGTGGCGCTCGACGGCCATAAAGTCTATATCGAAGGGTACATGTATCCGACGAAACAGCACGCCGGAATCGAGAATTTTACGCTCGTGCGCACGCTCGGACATTGCCAGTACTGCTCGCCGGGCACGAATCCCGCCGATATGATCGCGATTACCATGGAGCGCGGGCACGACGTCAAATACCGCGCCAATAAGATCGTCGCGGTCGGCGGCGTGCTGACGGTCGATCCCGATTTCCGCAATAAGCCGGGCATGATTCCGTACGCCATGAAGGCGGGAATCTTCCGCTGACGCGGCGCGCGCCGGCGCCTTGAAGAACCGGCGGCCGGCGCTACAATACTTTCACTTAAATTACATATGAGCCGCGCCGCAGGCGACTCGCGCGGCGGACGTTTGCTCGAGCCGATATTTGCGCCCCGCGCGCGGAACGGCGCTGGAACGAAAGGTTGAACATGGCATACGATGTTACGTTAATTACAGGCGACGGAGTTGGACCGGAACTGGCGGAAGCGGCGCGCAAATGCGTCGACGCCACGGGCGTTAAGATTAACTGGGACGTTCAGGAAGCTGGCGTCGACGTTATGGAGCGCAACGGCGGCAATCCCCTTCCGGAATCCGTTTTGGAGTCCGTTCGCAAAAACCGCATCGCGCTCAAAGCGCCGATTACCACGCCCGTCGGGACAGGGTTCCGCAGTCTGAACGTACACCTTCGTCAGGAGCTCGACCTTTTCGCGTGCGTCCGTCCGTGCAAATATTATCCGGGCGTCCGCTCCTTCTTCAGCTCCGTTCCGGTCGATCTGGTCATCTTCCGCGAAAATACAGAAGACCTGTACGCGGGCATCGAGTTCGAAAAGGGCTCCGACGCGACCAAAGCGCTCATCGACGAAGTCAACCGCCTCGCGACCGGCCGCAAGATCGCGACCGGGTACGAAGAGACCGGCGTTTCCATTAAGCCCATCAGCGTCTCGCGCAGCGACCGGCTCGTTCGTTCCGCGTTCGAATACGCGCGCGAAAACGGCCGCAAAAAGGTTACCGCCGTTCATAAAGCGAATATCATGAAGCATTCGGACGGCCTGTGGCTCGACACGGCGCGGAAAGTCGCGCAGGACTTCCCGGAAATCGAATTTGAAGACCGCATCGTCGACAATATGTGCATGCAGCTCGTTCAGAAGCCCGAGCTCTACGACGTCGTCGCGCTCCCGAACCTGTACGGCGACATTCTGAGCGACCTTTGCGCGGGCCTCGTGGGCGGTCTGGGCGTCGCGCCCGGCGCCAATATCGGAAAAGACGCCGCCGTCTTTGAAGCGACTCACGGAAGCGCGCCCAAGTACAAGGGCCTCAATAAAGTCAATCCGGTCGCGCTCATTCTGTCCGGCATGCTCATGCTCCGCTATCTCAAAGAGACGGAAGCGGCCGACAAGCTCGAAAACGCCGTCGCCGAAGTCATTAAGGAAGGAAAAGACGTCACCTACGACCTCAAGCCGAACCGCGACGACCCGACCGCCGTCGGAACTCAGGAGATGGCCGAGGCGATCTGCAAAAAGATGCGGTAATTAAACGCGTTAGAAGCTGACCGCGTAATAAAAAACAACGCGCTCGCGGCATTCCCGCGGGCGCGTTGCGCTTTTCTTGACGCGCCGCGGCGTTTATGATACCATAACTTCCGTTGGAATTTTGCTTAGAACGCTTGGCGTTTGAGCGGTTGAGAAAATCGAGAGGGCGCGCGACTATGGCCGAACGTGAAGAAGACAGAACGGAGCCGACTCCGAAAAGGGGCTTCTTTTCGGCGCTTGCGGATCTTTTTCCGGCGTTCCTCCCGCGGCCCGCCCGGCGCGGGGCGGAAATTCTCGCACGGCTTTCTCCGGAAGCGATCTCGGCGTTCGAAGCGAACGCGCCGGACGTCCCGTCTTTTTGGGGCGCTTACCCCGCGTGTATGAGAAAATATTTCGAATGCGGCGACCGCGCGAGCCGGAAAGAGTTTTGGTCCTTTTGCGCGCTTGTCTTTCCTGTAACGTGGCTTCTCTTTCCCGTCTATTTAACGTTTGTTATGAGCCCGGATTTGAACGCGTCCAATCCGGTCGTTCAGCGCGTTCTCTTTTGGCTCGGCGTATCGGGGCTTTCGTATACGGCGGCCGCGACGCTTCCTCTTCTCGCGTCGGCGGCTCGCCGGTTTCACGACTGCGGCGTTACCGCCGAATGGTTTGTTTGGTTCCTTCTCCTCTTTCCGATCGGCTGGATACCTTTTCTAGCGATCCTTCTGACGCCGGGTACGAAAGGGTGGAATCAGTACGGCCCGCCGCCGCGCCGCCGAACGGCGGAAGAAAGAGCCGCTGTGACGCTTGCGAAGGGGCCGGCGCGAACTTTTCCGCTTGATCCGTTTAATTTTTACGGCGCCGCGGACCGCCGCGAGTATTTCCTGTCGGCGTTTGTCTTCGTTCTCGTTTGCGTTCTCGACGCGCTGTGCGCCGTCGGATTGAGCAAGGGAGTCCCGTTTAATTTCGGGGGCAGTCCGGAAGCGAATTCGCGGTTAAACGACCTGTTCGTCGAAATGTGCGAACTTGGCGCGATCACCTTGACGCTGGCCCTTTTGCCGCTGGCGCTCGCCATGCTTACGGCGACGGTCCGCCGGCTTCACGACGTCGGATTTTCCGGGCTCTGGGTTCTGACGCTTCTTCCTCCCGCGACGGTCGTCAGTCTGCCGCTGCTCGCCGTCCTTCTGTTCATGCCGTCGAAACGGTCGGGCAACCGCTATACGGGCGGGGCTTAGCGAATCGCTCTATTTTTCGGCTTTTTCTTGATTCAAATTCGGGAGCCGCTAGAATTGAAGGTAAGAAAGAATCGGCGCGCCGGTCGATTCTAAGGAGCTTCTATGTCGATATCCAAACCAACAGCGTTATTTTCACGCTTTGCGTTAAGTCTCGTATGCGCGTCCCTTGCGTTTAGCGCGGCCTGTCTTTGCGCTCAGGAGAAGCCGGCGATCGACGCGCGTCACGATCCGGCCGACGACGATCTTCTCTTTCAGCTTGGCGTTCCGGACGCTCGCAGCGGCGAATTCCGGCTCGGGCTCGACGACTGGCGCAAAGCGCGCGAGGAGAAGGGCGAAAAGGTCTGGCGGCAGGTTATTGGCGAGACGCCCGATAAACTTTGGCCCGCTAGGCATTTCAGCACAATGGAATACGGCGGGCTCGGATATCGCTACGCGCTTGAAATTCAATTTGAAAGCGCGCGCGATTACGACAGGCCCCTCTGGCTCGTCGTGGGGATCAGCTTTACGCACTGGACGGAACCGTCCGTGATCTGCGTGTCGACAAACGGCGCGGCGTCGAAAAAGGTTCGCTGTCCGATCGTCGCGATCGATCAGCCGGGCCAACTCAATTTGGAAACAAACGACCGCGGCAAGTTTGAGGCTGTTCTCATTGAAGTACCTGCGGGCGCGGTCAAAAAGGGAACGAACGTCGTCGAAATCGCGCTTGAAGACGGAAGCTGGCTTTATTACGACTACGTCGCGCTGCGCGAACGCAAAGAGCCGCTCAAACAGCTCGATCCGCCCCCGCCGCCGGAACTCCTGAAGAAGTTCAAAGAAAGCGGTATGTCGGGCGTTGACGAAATCGTCTTTGCCGTGCGTAAACCGAGTATCGACGGACACTGGTACGCGAATTTCGGCTATTACGCGGCGGCGTCCGACGACGACCGGCCCTTTCGTCCGCACGACGGCGGTTCTCTGCGCGTTCTCAATCTCACGACGGGCAAAGTCCGCACACTGCTCGACGATCCGAACGGGTCGGTTCGCGATCC
>CADACS010000147.1 GCA_902786505.1 uncultured Planctomycetota bacterium
AAGCCACGAAAGCAGGGGGCGTCCGAAGTCGCCGAAGCAACCTTATGGAGCTAAGCGCCGAAGACGAAGCTTTGCAATTGGGACTAAGTCGTAACAAGGCAGTCGTTGGGGAACCGTCTCGGCGGCTGGGGTTCGCCTCCTTTCTAAGGATATTAGAAACTCGGCTCGCATCGGGCCGTTTTAACAGGTCGATTCAATTCATACTGTGTGATTTAGCTTTACTTTGATATACGAAAAGCCGTCGATCGAAAGGTCGACGGCTTTTTTGTTTTCTTGTAACCTACAATTTGATAATAATCTTTGACGTTCGGGCGTCTTTCGTTTAGAATATGCCCGAGTTTGGATTTTTCAGACTCCTGAACGGTGAGAGGACGATTGGGCGTCAGGTTTTTCTGTTTGGTTTGTTGGCGAAAGAAGGCAATGACAATGTGTTCAGATCGAGAATTGAGGTATAAACTTAAATCGAAGGAATTTGTTGAGCTTCTGGATAAAGACGCCAAAGAGTTTTCTATTCCAGACGGCGTGACAAGAATTGGGGATGGCGCTTTCCGTGGTTGCTCCTCTTTGGAATCGTTAGCGATACCAGCTGGCGTGACCAGTATTGGCGACAGAGCTTTTTTGGGGTGTTCTTCTTTGTCTTCGCTCACTCTTCCTCCTAGCGTGACCAGTATTGGAGATTGGGCGTTCTCAGATTGTTCCTCCTTATCTTCGCTCGCAATTCCCCCTAGCGTGACCAGTATTGGAACCGGCGCATTCTTTGGTTGTTCCTCTTTGTCTTCGCTTATAATTCCTTCCAGCGTGACCGGTATTGGAGACAATGCATTCTTTGGTTGTTCCTCCTTGTCTTCATTCGCGATTCCTCCTAGCGTGACTAGTATTGGAGACTATGCGTTCTTTGGTTGTTCTTCCTTGTCTTCGCTTACGATTCCTCCTAGCGTGACCAATATTGGAGACTGGGCTTTTTCTGAATGTTTCTCCTTATCCTCGCTTGCGATTCCTTCGAGCGTCATCATGATTGGAATCGGCGCTTTCGCTTATTGTTCCTCCTTGACGAGGATTGAAGTAGACGAGACCAATCCTAATTATTGTTCTATTGACGGCGCGCTTTTTACAAAGGACCAAACGACTCTTATTCTCTGTGCGCGGGGAAGGACAGCCTATTCTGTTCCTTCTAGCGTGACTTGTATTGGAGACCTCGCTTTCTCCGGTTGTCACTGTTTATCGTCGCTCGAGATTCCTTCTAGCGTGGTCAGTATTGGAGACAGGGCTTTCTCCGATTGTTTGTCCTTGTCCTCGCTTGCGATTCCTTCTGGCGTGACAGGAATCGGAGACGACGCTTTTGAAGATTGTCCCAAGTTGACGCTTCGAGTTCCAAAAGGTTCCTATGCGGAGGAATACGCCGAGGAAAACGAAATCAAATACGAAACGTTTTAACAATGGGGACGTCGTCAGACAAATCGACCGTACCGGCAATTTAGACAGCGACGGTTTGGGTTCTTGTTTTGGGGGCTGGCATATGATATAATTCCCGACGTAGATTTAGGCGGCCTATTCCGATTCGGATTAGGTTTGGAGAACAGGCTTTTTATTTTCAAAAGGGAAATCCATGAAACGACGCGATTTTATAAAGACTTCTGCCGCGGGAGTTGTTTCTTCTTCTGTCGCAACGCCGCTCTTTGCCGACGAGTCGGGTTCCGAAGTTTACTTTTCTAAAACGGTTTCGCCCGAAACGGCGCTTGAACTCTTTAAGAAACTGAACTGCAAACTGCCGGGCAAGGTCGCCGTTAAGACGCACTCCGGCGAGCCGACCGGAAATCATTATCTCAAGCCGGACTTTCTCAAGCCGCTCGTCGATTACGTCGGCGGAACCTTTGTCGAATGCAACACGGCGTATAACGGCCGCCGCATGAAGACAGAAGATCATAAGGAAGTCGTTAAGGAACACGGATTTGAGAAGGTCGCGCCGTTTGATATCATGGACGCGGATTCGGAAATCGAATTGGCCGTTCCCAACGGCAAGCAGATTAAAGTCAATTACGTCGGCGCCCATCTCAAGAATTACGATTCTATGCTTGTAACGTCGCACTTCAAAGGACATCAGATGGGCGGATTCGGCGGCGCGCTCAAAAATATCTCGATCGGAATCGCGTCCTCTCACGGCAAAGCCTACATTCACGGCGCGGGCCAGCCCGACCGTATGTGGACGTGCGAGCAGGACCTCTTTTTAGAAGCGATGGCAGACGCGTGCAGGTCTATTCTCGATTTCTTCGGCGATAAGATCGCGTTTGTCAACGTTATGAAAGATCTTTCGATCGACTGCGACTGCAACGGTCATCCTAAAGCTCCGGAAATGGCCGATATCGGCATTCTTGCCTCGCTCGATCCCGTCGCGCTCGATCAGGCTTGCGTCGATCTTATCTATAAGTCCGACGACAAAGGCAAAGAAAGCCTCATTGAACGTATGGAATCGCGTCACGCCGTTCATATTCTGGAAGCCGCGGAAGAGTTGGGCGTCGGTTCGCGTAAGTATAAACTGATTGAAGTTGACTGACAGAATTGTCAGGCAAGGACCGTTCCGATTCGCGACGCCGCTAATCTGTCTGAAAGGCGGCGTCCTTTTTTTGCCGAGGATATTATGGAGTTTGCGGACGCCTATTTCCGGCAGAGCAAACGAATTGGCTTTTTATTGAATTTGAAGAACGTTTCTGTTAGAATCTCCTCACGAGTAACGAGGCTGTCTGACGCGCGCGAGGCGTAACGTGAGGGTTTGCGTCGCGCCAGTCTTTCTCGCAACGCGTTGTGCGAACGCCCTGCGTTTCGAGACGGCGCAAGGAACCGTTTAAAAAAAGGAACGAATAGAATGAGACGCAATTTTAAACGCCGCTTGCTTTTATTGGCGCTGGCGGCGAGTCTGATTAACGTAGGCGTGTTGTGCCGCGTTTACTCCGCCGACGGGTTTAAACCGGAATACCCCAACGATCCGCCAATCGACGTTTGTCCGCAAGAGTACGTCGGTTACGAATCGCTTGGCGTTCTTGATTACGCCGACGCCAAGACGACGCTCGACGGTTGGACGACGCGCGACGGCGTAGCGCTCGAACGCGGCGAAAAGACGCTCGTAATTCATTCGGAGACGAGCGATCCCTATATCTTTTCGCCAATGATCGCTTCGTTTGTTCCCAGCGAAAAAATAGCGCGGACGAAGGGAAAGATTCTCGTTAAGATTAACGTTCGCCGCGCCAATAAGGGCGACGGTCAGATCTTTTTCGCGCAGGAGTCAAATCGCGGTTACGACGAAGGACATTCCGCGCGTTTTCGCATTCCGAAAGGGGACGATTCGTTCCACGAATATCTCGTTCCGCTTGACGTCGACAGTCCGCTTCTTCGCCTCCGTTTTGATATTGGCGGAGACGAAGGGGACGCCGAGATTGCGCGGATAGAGCTTATTAAAGTACTCGCAAAACCGTTCAAATTCGGCGCGTTCACGGTAAAAGACGGCGCGATTAATTTCAATCTTGTCAACGGCGGCTCTGAACCGACGACGGTCGAAACGAAATATATCGGAGTCGATCCTCGCAAAACGTATCCCGGCTCAACGATCGAGATTTCCGAGCCCGCCCTTGTCGACGTCTATTATCCGCAGAAAAAGCCGTTTGAGGAAGTTAACGTCGTCGTAAAATCTAAGGCGACGCAGGAAGAGCTTAGCCGCCGATTTTTCGTCTTTAACGAGTCGGTTGCCGATAAGACGCCCGCCGACGGCCTTCCAACTCTGAAGAGCGGCGCGGTCGAAGTGCGGTTCGCTCCCGACGGTTCGGGCGCGGAAATCTTTCGCGACGGGAAACGCGCCGCGATTATCAGTCCGTTAGTCTGTGAGGAAGGGGACGGCGCCGCAATTCTGCCAAACCAAATTGATTTCTCGAAAGTCGATACGTCGAAGCCGCTCGAAGCGCGTCAGGCGGGGACGGGGGCGCGCATAACGCCCGTTCTGCGATCCTTGGATTCGGCGTCGGGCGAAGCGGAATTTTTCCTTTGTGAAGTTCCAATTGAAGAAGCGCGCAAAAAGCTGCTCGAGTCCGCCGAAAAGTTGACGAAATACGACCCTTGGGCGAAACGCGACGGCGATTCCGAAGCCGCGGCCGCGCGCGCGTCGGGGGCGGTCGATCCTTCAAGCGTCGTCGGCTCGCTGAAATTCCAGCTTTCCGGCGACGTCCTTTCCTTCGATTTCGACGCGCCGCGCAGCGTTCACGCGCCCGTCGTTCGCGTTTTGGGCGTTATGGAGCAGGCGACGTTCTCCGGCTGCGAGTATCTCGAAAAGGGCGAACGCAGCTCTTCGACGGCCGATATTGAGACTTCCGAATACCTGCGGTACGCTCCGCCCGTCTACTGGACGACCGCTCCGTTCGGCGCGATTGTTACCGATCGCGGTTCCGTTTCGTTGCTCTACGACAATCCGAAATCTCAGGCCGTTTTTGCCTGTCCCGACTTTATCGACGGGGACGAGAACTCCTGCCGTATTAACGTCTGCGCCGAGAAAGGGTCAGGCAAGATCCGGGTCGGAAAAGGGTTAGAGCCGCTTGAAGAGGCGATTTTGTGGTCCGTTCAAACGCGCGGCCTTCCGGATATTCCGGTTCCTCCGCGCGTCGGCGAAGAGGAGGAGCAGTTCATACTTGCAGGACTGGAGAAATCCGCGCTCAAGACCCCGACGGGCTGGGTGCACGCGCTCGGTTCCGCAGGACCGCCCTATCCGTTTAAACCTTCCTACGGTTCCGACTTTGTTTCGACCATATGGGAAATTAAAGGAGAATTGCCCGATATTCCG
This sequence comes from uncultured Planctomycetota bacterium, assembly GCA_902786505.1. GTDB lineage: Bacteria > Planctomycetota > Planctomycetia > Pirellulales > Thermoguttaceae > RUG369. Next base: position 4,820 of record CADACS010000147.1, read on the forward strand.
CGTCTCGATTACGGCGGCGGGCATATTCGCAACTATGTTTCGATTCTTCTCATGAATCAGGGCCAGAGTTTATGCGACCGATTGGCGTCGTCGCGAAAGGGACTGATCGCGCAGCAGAAGCCCGACGGCTCTTGGCGCTATTCCGGAAGGTTCCTCAAAGGACATTGGACCGACTACGCCTCCGGCGACTGCGGAAACAAACTCTTCTCTCTCATGGAAGATTGGCGTTTGACGAAGAATCAGGATTCTCTCGACGCGGCGCTTAAAGGACTCGAATTCGTTAATAAGCTCAAGACGCCGCGCGGCGCTCAGACGTGGGAACTGTCGCTTCATACCCCTGATATTATGGGATCGTCCCGCTGCATGCTCGCGAATATCTTCGCTTACGAAGCGACGGGCGATCAGAAGTATATCGACGCGGCGCGCCGTTGGGCCCTGACTGGAATTCCGTTCGTCTATCTCTGGGAAGATCCAGATCTTACGCCGGGTCAACAGCCCATGATGCGTTACGCGACGATCGCCGTCTTTGGCGCGACCGGTTGGAAAGCGCCGAACTGGATGGGGCGGCCCGTCCAGTGGTGCGGTCTCGATTACGGCTACGCGCTCCTTCTTTTCGCGAAGTACGATAAGACGCTCGATTGGGGCAAGATTGGCGAAGGAATCGTCGCAAGCGCGGAATGCCAGCTTTACGACGACGAAGATTTCATCGGATTGCTGCCCGACTCGTTCCAGCTGGAGACGCAGGAGAAGTATATCTACAATATCAATCCGACCGTCGTCTCAATGCTGCGCCGCATGATCGACGGAAAACCGACGAACGTTTCGGTCGTCGACTGCGCGGGCCGCCGCGTCGTCTCGCCGTTCCCAGCCAGAGTCGAAGGGAATACCGTTAAGATTTCCGCCAAGAAAGGCGTGAAATATCAGGTAATGATCGACGGTCAAGAAGTCAAGTCGATTGAATCGCAAGGGGAAGACGCGCTTGCCTTCTGACAAACTCGGTTAAGCCGTGCCTGTGAATTTACGGAACGGAACGCTGCAAAACGCGGCGTTCCGTTCTTTTTTTGGCTTTTTTTGATCTGTTTTGAGTTCTTTTGGCGTGAGTTTTTGATAAAAATCATGCTTTTTTTGATGAAATTCTAGTAAAAATTGCATTAATTTTGAAAGGATTTGTTCTGTTTTTTCGTCAAAATAAAAGAGATTTTATGAAAAACCGTGTGTTTTTCATAGGAAAATTTGCTACAATAAACCGTAAAGCAAAGGATTTTTCGTTTGATTTTGGGCGATTTTCGGTCAAAAGAGCTTCTGTTTTTAGCCGAAAACGCTTTTTTTAGACTTTCAAAAACGCAAGTCGCGCGCGCAGAAAACGGGAGCGCGCTTAGCAAATCAAACGAATCCGCGTTTCCTATAACGATGTTTTCTAAGACGGATATGAGATGAAAGCGCGCGAAGAATTTCAACGTTGGTATGGCAAGTCCGGCAAGAAACAGACGGTCGAGGAGTCTTTTTGCCCTTACCGGGTCTGTCCGCTTGGCGCCCACGTCGACCATCAGTACGGGCTTGTTTCCGGATTTGCGATTGATAAGGGTATCACGATAGTCTACGCGTCGACGACTGGCGCGATTCGATTTCGGAGCGTGAATTTCGAAGGGGAACAGACAATGCATATTTCGCGCATTCCCCCGAAGCAGAACGACTGGGCCGACTATCTCCGCGGCGCCGTCTGGGCGCTGAAGAAACGGTACGAATTAAAACGCGGAATCAATTGCGTCGTCGAGGGCGCGCTTCCGATCGGCGGGCTTTCTTCTTCCGCCGCGGTGATTATCGCGTTTCTTACCGCCTTCTGCTCGGTTAACGATATTCGGCTTTCGCGCGCGGAACTCATTCAGATCGCGCTCGACGCGGAGACGTCCTACGTCGGCGTCCACGTCGGCAAACTTGACCAGAGCTGCGAGGTCTATTCCAAAAAGGACAAGCTCTTATTCCTCGATACGAAGACGGACAAATACGAGCTCATACCGCGCAACGCGAATATGCCCCCGTTTGAAATCGCGATCTTTTTCAGCGGGGTCGAAC
>CADACS010000148.1 GCA_902786505.1 uncultured Planctomycetota bacterium
GGCGGACGGTTCTTTCGACGAAATTGATTTTCAGGAAGAGAATCCGCAAAAGCGGCCGTCCGACAAGGCGTCTGCCTCGAAAGAGGGCGCCAAAACGCTTGACCGGTTTGGCGATTTGCTGCTGACGAAAACGACGTTAAAAGCCCTCACTCAAATGGGATATTCTGAGCCGACTCCTATTCAGGCCGGCGTTATTCCGAGTATCCAAAAGGGGCTTGACGTTATGGGGCAGGCGAAAACCGGGTCCGGTAAGACGGCCGCGTTTATGATTCCCATCGTCGAGGGGGTCGCCAAACGCGATCCTGAAGCCGGGCCTCTGGCGCTTGCGGTCGTACCGACGCGTGAATTGGCTGTACAGGTGCGCGACGAAGCGCAAAAGATCGCTCGTTATCGTGATCTGAACGTCGTCGCCTGCTACGGCGGCAAGCCGATTGCGTCGCAGGTTTCGAAAATTGCCAAGGGCGTCGATATTCTTGTCGGCACGCCCGGGCGTATTATCGATCTGATGAAGCGCGGCGTTTTATCGCTAAGTTACGCGCACTGGGTCGTCCTTGACGAAGCGGACCGTATGCTGGATATCGGCTTCCGGCCCGACGTAGAACTAATTCTGCGCAATACGCCGAAGTCGCGTCAGACGCTTCTTTTTAGCGCGACGCTGGCGCCGCCGGTTGTTCGTTTGGCTAAAAAGTATATGAACGAACCTGAGCAGTTCGATTTCAGCCAGAAAGACGTTACTGCGGAGACGATCGAGCAGTTTTATATGACGGTCGACCAAGACCGTAAATTTGACGCTCTTGTCCGCCTTCTTGAAACGCAAAATCCGCGTCAGACGATCGTCTTCTGCCGGACGAAGCGCCATGTCGACGCGGTCGGTCGGCGTCTGGAGAAGGTCTTTAAGAACGTCGAGGCGATTCACGGCGATTTGCCGCAAACGAAACGCGACCGCATTATGCACGATTTTCGTTCTGAAAAGACGAAAATTCTCGTCGCGACCGATATCGTAGGTCGAGGAATTGACGTTTCAACCGTGTCGCATATTATTAATTTCGACGTTCCTCAATATTGCGACGACTACGTCCATCGGGTCGGTCGCGCGGGCCGTATGGGGCGGGAAGGGGTTGCGTACACGCTCGTAACCGCCGAAGAAGGTTCCGAGTTGACGCGAATAGAGATTCGTATCAATCGACTCTTGGAACGGTTTGAGATTCCCGGTTTCGAAGCCTATTCTAAACCGGCCGAAGTTTCGGCTCCCCCGGAACACAAGCCGGTTTACGGTCGTCCCTCGCGACGCATCAGCCGCGCGTTGTAGCCGATTTGTCCGCGTCGGGCGATTCCAGTATCGGGAACCGTCCGACGTCGGCGCGTTTATATAAGATCGAAAGTAGCGTTTGGTAAAGATGAGCAGTCAAGTCCCGACAAAAGAAGAATGGTATGATCAGTGCGTCGCGTTACAGCAAGACGGCGAATTGGGGCGCGCTGTCGCCGAATTAAAGAAGATGCTCGAGGTCTATCCTGATTTCGCGTTGGGATATTTGGCTCTGGCCGTTTTCTCGCAAGAGAAAGGCGACGACGAAGGGACGCTCAACGCAATGCAAAAAGCTTGCGAATTAGAGCAAGAGGATCCGTTCTACTTTACCGCGTTCAGTTCTTTAGCGATTAAGTGCGGGAATCATGAGCTTGCCGAAGAAGCGCTTATGAAGGCGCAAGAAGCGCGTTTTGCCTCTCAGCTCCGCAAGATGAACGAACTTCGCAAAAAAGAACTTCGCGACCGGGAAGAGGCTAAAAAGGATTCAGAGTCCGACTCTGGAGCCTCGGGCGAGTCTGAATGAGTCTTTTTTATGCTCGGACGTTTCTTTTCAAGCCGATCGGGAGATTTTTCCATGACTTCGACTCGTAAAAATCGAATTTTAATTGCCGACGACGAACCTGTGAATCAGGAGCTGTTGGAAGCGTTTCTCGCAGACGAAGACTATGAGTTGGAATTTGCCAACGACGGTCTCGAAACGATTGTTAAGACGCGGTCGTTTCAGCCGGACCTCATTCTGCTCGACGTTATGATGCCCAAAATGAGCGGTTTCGAGGTATGCCAGCAACTTAAGAACGATCCTGAAACGTCGGGAATTATCATTCTAATGGTTACCGCGCTTAGCGAGCTTGGCGACGTCGAGCGCGCGGTGAACGTCGGCTGCGACGATTACCTTAGCAAGCCGATTCATAAACTGGAATTGCTCAAACGCGTTGAGAATATGCTCAAACTGCGCGCCGTTACTAACGAATTGGAACGGTTGCGCCGTTATATTGACGCCATGGAAGACGCTTTGGCGCCCAAAAAGAACGGCTGACGCCAATAACAGCAGCGATCTTGGTCGAGCGTGAATTCTTGACTCAGATCGCTTTTTTTATTTTCATTCCGTCGCGTTTGCGACGCCGAACGTTTTTTCTTATTTGAAGTCCGGGAGGAAAAATGAGTGGCAACCGTGTAAACGCAGTTCGCGGCGCGCATGCGTCTCGCAAGCCGTCCGACGTATGTAAATCTCCGGCGCGACGTCAGTTTCTTCAGGGCGCGGCCGCGTTAAGCGCCGCCTTCGCGACCCCTTATTTTGCGCTCAGTTCGCCGAAACCAGTTTCCGCACAAGCGCCCAGCGACCGGCTTCGACTTGCGGGCGTTGGCGTGGGATCGCGCGGCGCGGCCAATCTCAGTGAATTCAACGGGTTGGCCGACGTCGTCGCTGTTTGCGATCTCGACGAAAAATATGGCCTCGCGCGCATCTTTTCGGATCCGCGTATCGGTAAGAAAGAGGGCGATAAAGTAACGCCCCCCGACGCCTATGACGACTATCGGCGAATCCTTGACCGCGACGACGTCGACGTCGTTTCGATCGGGACCCCGGACCATTGGCACACGAAGATCGCCATTGAGGCGATGCAGGCCGGCAAGCACGTCTTTTGCGAAAAACCTTTAACTTTAACGCTGGAAGAGAATCAACTCATTCGCGCGGCGCAGAAGAAATACGGGAAAGTCTTTCAGGTTGGCACTCAGCAGCGCTCGATGCTCAAGCAGTTCATGACTGCGGCGGCGCTTATTCGCAAAGGACTTCTGGGCGACGTCAAACGAACCACGTGCATTATCGACCAAGGCCGTTATTCCGGCGAAATTCCGAAGTGCGACCCGCCCGCAACGCTCGACTGGGAGCGCTGGCAGGGGCAGGCGCCCGTCCACGACTACTGTTGGGAAAACCGTAAAGAGTTCTTCTCGGCCGACAATTTCGGACAGGGACGCGGACATCTGCTTTTCCGTTGGTGGTTTGAATATTCCGGAGGGAAAGTAACGGATTGGGGCGCGCATCATATCGATTCCGCGCTGTGGGCGCTAAACCGTCAGACGCTTGGCTCAGGTCCGGTTACAATCGACGGTTCCGACGCTATGTTTATTGTTCCGTATAAAGACGGATATCCGACGAAGGACAACGTATACAATACGCCGATTACGTTTAATATTCGCTGTAAGTTTTCCGACGGAACTGATTTTGACATTGTCAGCGACGCGGAGGACGGAAACGGGATTTTGTTTGAGGGGACAAAGGGTAAAATTCACGTCAATCGCTCGCGTATTGCGGGCAAGCCGATCGACGACGGGATTACGTCGGAACTGACGGACGACGATTTTGCCGCGCTCTATAACGGCAAACCGGTCGAAGGGCATAAGCATAACTTTTTGCGTTGCGTACGCGAAGGCGGAACGCCTGTTTCTAACGTCGAAGAGAACGTGCTCAGTATGAACGTTTGCCATTTGGCTAACATCTCCTGCCGTCTCAAACGCGCGATTACTTGGGATTCGCTCAATGAAAAGATTGTCGGCGACGAACAGGCGGCCTCTTTCTTCCGGCGCGAACAGCGCAAAGGATATGAACTTCCCAGCTTGACTTGATCATTTTGGTTTTAAGATGACAAACGAACCTCAACGGCAGTCGACTTCCGCGCCCGCCCGTCCCAGTAAATTAGGCGCTTGGTTTTTAGCGTCGCGTCCTAAAACGCTCACGGCCGCCGCTATTCCGGTCGTGGTCGCGCTGGCGCTTGCGTGGGGCGACCTTGCCTCGGGGCGAGTCGAGACTCCGTCTGGGACGTTCCTTTGGATTCCGGCGGTTTGCTGCTTGATGTTCGCGCTTCTGGCGCAAATTGCCGCGAATTTTATCAACGACTACGCCGACTATAAGAAGGGAACGGACGGCGAGAATCGAAAAGGGCCCGCGCGCGCCGTGGCGTCCGGCTGGATAGCTCCGCGTTCCATGCTGGCGGCGACGTTTATCGTTCTTGCGCTTGCCTGCTGCTTTGGTCTTGCGACATTGCCGTACGGGGGCTGGAAACTGATAATCGTCGGGGTCGTTTCGTGCGTCTTTTGCCTACTGTATAGCGCAGGGCCGTTGCCTCTCGCGTATATTGGATTGGGCGACGTCTTGGTCGTTGCTTTTTTCGGTTTTGTCGCCGTTGGCTTCACCTACTTTTTGCAGACGCAGCATATCACGTTTGACGCTGCGTTGGTCGGTTTGGCGATCGGATTTGCTACCGACAATATTCTCGTGTCCAATAATTACCGCGATCGGGACGAGGATAGGGCGAACCGTAAATTTACGCTCATCGCGATTTTTGGCGAGCGGTTCGGCCGCTATTTCTACTTAGCGAACGGTCTTATTGTCGTAGCGCTTCTGACGGCCGTCTTCTTGCGTCGCGGCGTTCTTTATCATCCTCTTCCATTGGCTTCGGTCGTCGTCTATTTGGCGTTTCATTTCCAAGCGTGGCGCAGGCTCGTTCGAATCGGTTCCGGTCCGGCGTTGATCAGCGTTCTGGCGATGAGTTCGAGGAATCTTGTGATTCTTGGCGTATTGCTTGCCTTTGCGCTCGCCGTATGAGCCGAAATCTGCCCGTCTTGATTTGGCGTTTGCCGTCGGTATAATATAAGGCTGTTTGAGCCGTTCCCGCGGGTTTGCATGCGTCCGGTTGACCGCGACGTCCGTGAGAGAATTAGATTCCTTTGCCGGAGTCGAGGCTGGGTTAACAAAGGCGAGACTGATGAGTTTTATCAGACCAAATATCGAATCGATGGCCGGGTACGTTCCCGGCGAACAGCCGAAGGAAGGCGAAGCGGTTAAGCTCAATACGAACGAGAATCCTTACCGCGCTTCTGAAAAGGCATACGACGCCATTCGCGCCCTCGCCGAACGCGGGCTTTCCCGATATCCCAACGCCGTCGGTCAGAATTTTCGCAAAGTTGCCGCCGAACTCTTCGGCGTCGAGCCCGACTGGATTATGTGCGGCAATGGCAGCGACGATATCTTAACGATTCTCACGCGCACTTTTGTCGGAGAGAATCAGCTTTTGCGTCTCCCCTATCCGAGTTACATTCTCTATAAGTCGCTTGCGGAAATTCAAGGGGCGCGCAGCGAAGAGGTCTACTTCCTCGACGATTGGCGGCTTCCGGACTACTTTTCTCAAGCGCCGGCCGCCGCGCCGACCGCGCCCTACCGTGTCAATCCGCTCGAAGGGGGCGCCGCGTCCGACTCGTTAAAGCTTGTTTATCTTCCGAATCCCAACTCGCCTTCGGGTACGGTTCTTTCCGTAGAAGAAGTGGAGAAGATAGCGAATAATTTACCGTGTCCGCTTGTCGTCGACGAGGCGTACGCCGACTTTGCCGGAACGAGTTGCGTCGAACTTGTAAAACGCAATCCGCGCGTTATGGTTTCGCGTACAATGAGCAAGTCGTACGCGCTTGCGGGTCTCCGGTTCGGCTTTTTGATCGCTCGCCCGGAAATGATCGAACAGACGTTGAAAGTTAAAGATTCATACAACTGCGATTCGCTCTCGATTGCCGCCGCGACCGCCGCTTTGGAGGATCAGGATTGGTTGAAAGCGACGACGAAGAAAATTATTTCGACTCGCGAACGCCTCCAGTCGCGAATGCGCGAGCTCGGTTTTATCGTACCTGAATCGCATGCGAACTTTACTTGGAATTCTTGGCCAAGCCCGGATCTTTCGCACGAAGAACTTTATCTCTTCCTGAAGAACCACGGATTCCTTGTGCGTTATATGAAATACCCGGCTTGGGGGGAAGGACTTCGTATTACCGTTGGAACCGACGAAGATACCGACGCGTGCGTCGACCTTGTAGCCCGTTATTTGAACGGCGAACGGTGAGGCGCTTTATCGGCGCGCTTGATTGACTTTTGGACGCGCCGCCCGAGGAGAAAAAATGAGAACCGCCAAAATTGAACGCAAGACAAAAGAGACGCAAATTCAATTAGAGATTAATCTCGACGGAACCGGTCGCTCAAGCGTTAAGACGGGGCTTGGTTTCTTCGACCATATGCTGACTCTTTTTTCCGCGCACTCGAAAGTTGACTTGAAACTTACGGTTCACGGCGACTTGGACGTCGACGGGCATCATACCGTAGAAGACGTCGGCATCGCGTTAGGGAAAGCTTTTGCGGACGCGCTCGGCGATAAAAAAGGGATTCGCCGGTACGGCTTTTTTGTACTGCCAATGGACGAAACGCTCGCGGAGACCGCCGTCGATTTTTCCGGCCGTCCGTTCCTCGTCTTTAACGCCTCATTTCCCGTCGAGAGAGTCGGCAGCTTCGATCTTGAGCTTGTGAACGAATTTTGGCAGGGCTTTGCTAATTCCGCCGCGTGTAATCTCCACATTAACGTTCCATACGGTGGAAACGGACACCATATTTCCGAGGCGATTTTTAAATCGACGGCGCGGTCGATACGCGCCGCGGTCGAAAATGATCCTCGGGAGAAGGGCGTTCCGAGTACCAAAGGATCGCTCTGAGTTAAGACGGCAAGAAACGGAACAAGCCCGCGACGTCGAACGACCGCCGCGG
>CADACS010000149.1 GCA_902786505.1 uncultured Planctomycetota bacterium
AAAGGTCGCGGTTTCCGAAGAAACCGCGCTTTAACAGTATACTCACACTGTATGATTTATACTTTACCTGAATGTTAAATATCGGCGAGCTTGCGCTCGACGCCGCCACGCGCCTTTCAGCGTCAGACGACTTGTGATAATATACCCGACGTTTCCGAACCGTCAAGCGTCTTTTTGAAAATATTTTATTTTTTCTCGCGTCATTCGAGCGTAGGAACCGCGCGTTCGCCGCGAAATTCTTTCTCGCACCCTTCTTTTTCGTAGACGCCGTAAAAATTCGAGGTCGTATCGAGCCATAGCGCGATTCTCCGGCGTTCCGAGTCGGTCAGCTTCACCCCGTAGTGATCGTCCAGCATGGGATACAGCTTCGAAGCGCGCGCTCCGAATTTACCCGGTATCGAACGCAGCGGATCGCCGAAGTCGGTAGTCGCAAAACCTTGCGACGCAAGATTCCAATACGACGCGTAATAGCCGTGCGACGGCTTACGCGACATATCGGGCGCGCCCTTAGCGACTGACTCCTCCTTTGCATGGCATTCGACGCAGCGCGCGTCGAGAATCGGCTGAACAAGTTCCGGGAAATTCACGGGCTCAGTTCCCACTCCTTCGGAAACGAGTTCCGACGGTTCGCGGCGCAGCGCGATTGGCGCTTGGGCGTTCCCTTCCGACGTCGAAGCATACGGCGCGGAAGCGGTCTCGCGCGGCTCATGGCACCCGACGCAGGAGAGCCGTTCGTCCGGCCGCAGCGCCAGTCCGCTACGCATTGAGCGAATCACGACGCCGTCGGCGTCGAGCGTCTGGAAATAGAGTTCGCAATTTGCCGGAACGTAAAAGCACGCGCTCCCGTCTTCTTCTACCGGCGCGACGCCCCATACGCGCCGCGCAAGTTTAACAGAATCGGTCGCGGTCGCCTCGCGAACGCCAATTTCATAGGGCGGCCGACCTGAAGGAACCGACATGCAGAACACCTGAACTACGCGAATCGCAACAGCTTTGCGTTCCTGTTCGATAGGCAAATCGGCCGCATAGACGTTCTGGATCGCAACGACGGCCTGAGGTCGGGGACCGTCGAAAGGAGGCGGCGTCACATAGGGCGTGTGCGTAATATCTTTTTCGTCGACCAGCCCCGGCACGACGGGCGGCGTTTCACGCGCAATAAACGGAATGGGAGTCGACGCGCCAATTTCAGGATCGCGATAGATCAGTTCGCGATTGCCAAACGCGTCGGCAAGATAGATTCCATAATCGCCGCGGAAATACCGTCCCCCCTCCCGACCGTCGTAAATATCAAATGAATAATCGGCGACGGCGAGGAAAAGATCTTCGGCGAGCGGCCACGGCGTGCCCCAAACTTGCGAGCCGTTTTGACTTTCAGGGAACCCGACGTCGGGCGTCATGCGAATAATCGGGCTTATCGGATCGTCCGGCGCGTTCGGGTCAATTTCGATGATAGAGCCAAACGATTGACCGTGATGCGGACCGGCGGTCGCAATGAGTTTCTTCGAGCCGGGAATGGCGCGAATATCCATAACAGAATCCGGACGGTAATGGCGCGGCGCGTAGTTTCCGCATACGGCTCGGGGATTGCGCCCGTCGGGAGTCGTCGTCCACGCTCCGTGCGCAATGCAGCCAAAACGGTCGATGTAATCCCAACGCGTCCACAAAATCTGACCGCCGTTGGAGACGCTTGGCGCCCACTCGTTCGTTTCATGGTAACTCAACGGTCGAATCTTCGATCCGTCGGGATTCATATCGAAGAGCGTGTAGTTCGGGCAGTCTCGCCCGCATCGGAGATAGCCTCCGCGCCGTTCCGAGATAAAAGCGATTCGGCCGTTAGGAAGAAAACACGGGTCGATATCGTTCCAAGTTCCGTCGGTAATTTCTCTAAGCTCGCTTCCGTCGGCGTTGCACGTAAAGATATGATAACAGCGCCCTTCCTGAGTATGTCCGCGAGAAAGGTCGAGCGTGTCGACGTGTTCCGCGGAACCTTTGCACTCGCACCATGCAAACGCGATTTTCTTCGCGTCGAAGGAAAGTTCCGGCGCGATGAAAGCGCCATCTTCAAGACGTTTGCCCGAAAGACGCGACTCGCCCACGACCGTCGAATTGGCAAGGAGATCGCGCGTTTCCGGGCAGTAAAGGTCTGTCCAAAGCGAGTTCAGGCGCTTCGCGGTTCCGTCTGAATCAAACGCCGAACAGACAAGTTCCAACGCGTTCTCAGCACGTCCAAACGGGCGCGAAAGAACATAGAGCCCGCCGCCCGGCATAGCGGAACGGCCGTAAAACTGATCGCAAATATGGCTATAGTTCGACCGGTTCCGCTTGACAAAAAGGATGCTTTCAAAATCAAGTTCCGAACGTTCGAGCATGAGCGCGCGCCGTGTAAACGCCGCGGTTAAAAAGAGCTTGAACCGTTCCGCAACGTTTTCGATCGGCGTCTTTTCCGCGGCGGAGGCGAGTTTCTCGAAAAAAGCGCGTTCGCGAAGCGGGAGCCCGTCAATTTCCGAACCGTCGGCATATTCTTCTTCGTCGACCTCGCGCAAACTTAACCACAGCGCGTGCGTACGCCGCAGAACGACGTCCGTGGGATCGCGATCGCCTTCCATGAGGCCCGCCTGTTCCGTCGGCGTTTGACTTGCGATCGCTTCGTAATATTCCGGTCGTCCAAGTTCTTCGACAAGACGATTGAACTGATCTGTTAAATCAAGGAAATACGGACTCTTTTCAAGCGATTCGGCGGAGGCGCCCGTCAGTTCGCAAGCCGCCCGCAGCGCGTCGGCAGTCTCAATTTTACGCGCCTCCGTCGGTTTCTGAGTCTCTACAAGAAAACGCGCGCCGTCGGAAAGGATTTCGAGTTCGGCCGCCGACGCGTACTTCTGATCGCGAAACTCACGCTTGACCCGAAACACAACGTATCTTGCCTTAACGGGCGCGTTAAATCTGACAAGGCCCGCCTTGCCGTCGAGAGAACCGGAAGCGACGGGCTCGCCAAGATCGGCGTTCCATACGCCGTCGGAATCGAAGTCGGGAGCAAGTTCGTTTTCTGGAATATCGGGCGACCCGGAATTTTCCCCGACGCTTTCCAGCGCGTAGACCTCGTAATCCGCCACGGATCCGTTTTCGTTGCCGTCGCTGCGGGGAGTATATCGCACGCCGGTAAGTTCATAAACTCCGCCAAGATCGGCGCGTAGTTCAAACGGTCTATCGGCGCTGTATTGGCGTGAACGCACGCGCTTAGGATGATCGTCGACGCACCCGGTACTATATCCGCAATAAATGGGAATCGCCGTCGGTTCAAAGGGCGCCTGCGAAAACTCTGAGTGCCAGAAGGTCTCAGGATCGCCGTCGAACGCTTTATACGCCTCGTAACCGAGATTTTGTGAATCCGCCGCGACGCGAACGGTTACAATCTTTGGCGTTTGCGCCTCCGAATCGGCGCCAAACGCGGAAATAAAGGCGACGCAAATCCAAACGAACGTCAGCGAGGCTGTCGTCGCTCGCAGACTCAACGCGCGTCCCAAATGTAAACCTTTCGCGTTATTTAAGTTTCTTTCGTTCTTCATCTCGTTGTCTCGCGGGTCAAATTACTTAATTTCATCGGAGTTCTGTCGACGCAAACTCACGCTGACAGAGAAGTATAACAGAAGGCGCGTTCGGTTTCAACTCGGCGGCTTATGCGCGAATGAACAAAACCAACGTTCAGTCTCCGTCGGAATAACCGTCGTCCGAATCGGGGGTCGATTCGCTTATATGCCGTACTGTGACTTTTATTTTTCCGCCAGAAGGGATTCTTTTGACAATCGCTGCCGGTAAACTGTCTGGAATCTCAACGTTTTGGAGAGGGCAGCCTAAAAAGGCGTTAGAACTAATCCAACGGAGTCCAGACGAAACCTTAACCTCGGTAAGCGATTCGCAGCTCATAAAGGCGTCTTCTCCGATTAACTGCAAACTGTCCGGCAATTCTATACTTTTTAGCGAGTCGCAACTCTTAAACGCTTCGTCCCCGATTGAGTATAAACTGCTGGAAAACTTAATCTTCTCCAGTAATTTACAGTTATAAAACGCGTTTTCTCCAATCGTTTTCAAACTGTCTGGCAATTCTATGCTTACGAGCTGATTGCAACCGCTGAACGCGCCCTCGCTAATCGTCTGAAGAGAGTCGTTGAACTTGACGCTTGTAAAGGAGCATCTTTGAAAAGCGTATCTCCCTATAACCTGCAACACCTCAGGCATTTCCAAACTTGTAAGCGAAACACATCCGGCAAACGCCCGATCTTCGAGTATGACTAATTTTTTGGGCAGTTTAACCTCAGGAAGAGAAACGCAACCCCAGAACGCGTCGGAACTGATTGCCTGTAATTCGTCGGGAAATTCAACGCTCTTGAGCGATTTACACCCCCAAAAGCTCCCATGACCGATCTTTCTCAATTTCGAGGGAAACTTGACGCGTTTGAGCGACTCGCATCCTTGAAAAGCGAAGTCCCCAAACGTATCCAAACTTTCCGGAAACTTCACGTCGTCAAGCGATTTACATCCAAAAAAGGCGCGCAAATCGACCGTCTTCAACCCTTCGGAAAACTCCACCGTTTCAAGGGACGTACACTCGTAAAAAGCTTCTCGGCGTATACTCCGTAAATTGTCGGGCAACTTAACGCGCTTGAGATTGTAGCGTTTTTCAAACGCTCTTACCCAAATGCAGCGAACAGGCTCTCCGTCAATTTCGTTGGGAATAATTAACGTTTCAGGAACGGGACCGACGCATCCGCCAATCGCCACTCCGATCGTCCCCTTCCCGTCGTCATAATGATACGTAAGGAAGACAACGTTCCCTTCCGATTCAGACTTTGATTCGTCAAAGCCTTCCTTTACTGTTTGCAATTCCGGCTCATTCAAGGAAACTGCAACGGCCGCAACATCTGAACCGAATACAGACGCGGCGTCAATAAAAGCGCCGCAAACGGCGGAAAAAAAGAAAAACGTCGGCGCAATGGCATAACAAAACGCGGAAGGAACGGATACAGTTTTACTCATGACTCGTATTCTCCCTATGGACGTTGACAAAACGATTCACAGATACAACTCGAGACAACTTCTACTTATTATTGTATTTCCTCTTTTTTTCAACGTCAAGAATGGGAATTTTTAGTTGAATAACAAAATACATTGTGACAGGCGTCGGCATATTTGTCGTTAACCGTGGCGACTCAAATTTTCAGTCCTAACGAATGAATTCATTAAGTCAGGTGGGAGCATGCTTCCATCACGTATCACTGGATCAAAAAGGCGACCCTTTTCAGCGTACGGCTTTATCCTGTCAGCAGTCCTGTCTTTTCTCACTGTCTTTTCCGGCCTATACAGGCGCTCCTGACTCAAGTTGTAATTTAAAATGGAACGCATATACCACGCAATCTTTTACGAAAAAACGTCTCTTTTTCAATTAGTTGACAAGCAATCATAAACGATTTAGAATCAAGGACGTATTCGTTTTTTAGCCGACAGGAGCGCCCCAATGATTTCAAAACGCGTTTTATATAAAGCATTATGCATAAGCGCCAATGTTTTGCTTTGCAATTTTTTTATGTTTGCGACTTCAACGCGCGATTATGCCGAAGAACCGAAAGCCCCGGAACAAATTCCGGCCGCGACTGAACGGGAACCGAATCCTGGCGAACGGCTCGTTGTGTCAATAAACGGAATCGAGTTCGCGTTTCGGTACTGTCCGGGCGGCGATTTTACGATGGGCTGCCCTGACGAAGAGGACGACGATCTTATCTTCATTGAGCCGCTTATTAAAGTTCGCTTGACGCATGGGTTCTGGATGATGGAAACGGAAATAACGCAAGAGATGTGGGAATCGGTCATGGGCAATAATCCGAGCCGTTTTACGGGTTCGAAGCGCTTGCCCGTCGACAGTATTTCTTGGAACGACTGTCAGAGATTCATCGCAAAACTAAACGAAATGAACGTCGCGCCAGAAGGATTGCAGTTCGCGCTGCCGACCGAAGCGCAGTGGGAACGGGCGTGCCGAGCCGGAACGACGACTCCCTATTCGTGGGGAAACAGCTTAAACGGCGACAAGGCGAATTGCAGCAGCCGCTTAGCGGGGTATAACGCGGGACCCGGCAAAGCGTTAGGACGGACGGCAGAGGTCGGAAGCTACCCCGCAAACCCATGGGGATTGTACGATATGCACGGAAACCTCTGGGAATGGTGTTCCGATAAAACGGCACCAAGAACGTATCTATATAAAATTAAAGAACTAACGGACCCGACAGGATATGAAGGTCCCACGCACACTCTCGTAGACAATAAATGGGTAGAAAGCGAATCCGATCGTCATATGCTTCGCGGGGGCGGCTGGAATACCGACGCAATTCGACGCCGAAGCTGTTTCCGCAGCGGTAATTCTGTTGATTGTCACAGCGATGAATACGGCGCGCGCTTGGCGCTGGTAGAATCAAAACGGTAAAGAACGTTCAAGGTCAAGAATATAAAAACCGCCTTTGCTTGCGCATTGGCGGTCTTATATAAAAAACCCGGCGACGCCTACGTTTCGCGGTTTCACAACTATCCGGCTCCAACCGCTTAGCGTTCGTATTCGGGATGGGAAAGCGCGTTTCCACTTGGATACGGTCGCCGGAATATCTTCGCTCTTCTTATTCAAAAGAACAAAGATAAAAAGCATCAGAAGTGATTCTCACAAGTTCGTCTTTGCAAAGCGTTCTCAAATTCTACCCGTCTACCATACCCCGGATGAAACGCAAGCGACCAACGGGAGCGGGTATTTCAGAGCCGCGCGGGAGCGCGAACCGGCAGTCCGCCTAGGATCAAGAAA
>CADACS010000150.1 GCA_902786505.1 uncultured Planctomycetota bacterium
GCCGGGCAACCGGTTGAGGGTTCGAATCCCTTGTCCTCCGCTTTGCTTTATGTAAAGTAAAAAAATTCGGTGAAAGCTCTTTCAAGTTTTTGAAAGAGCTTTTTCTTTTTCTTGTCTTGGGAAACTCGCAATTTTCCGCGGTTGCGGCTTGCGGAGTTCTTTTCTTGAACAAATCTGTATAAATTTTGTGATTTTTATAATGATTTTAGCGATTGCGCCGATAATAACGATAGAGGCGTTGTAGAGCGCCGCGTACCTTTTCTGCTTGTTGAAAGAACGACGCGTCTTGTCGAATGCGCGCGTTGAGAGGAAACAAAGATGACGAATCAGAATTATAATCGCGTTTTGGCTACGTTACGCAAGCTTATCTTCGGCGCGGCGGCCGCCAGCGCCGCTCTCTTTGTGTGCAACGGGATTGCGGGCGTCGATTTCGGAACAAACGGCGGCTCAGTCTACGCGCAAGAATACGTTTACGACGAAAGCATCGACGATTTGGAAGACGTTGTTTCTATCCGAGTCGCTAATTCTCCGCTTCGGACGGGGGACGACGCCGCGGGCGATTCCGTCAACGCGAACGTCGACGTTTCGTCGGGCGCGAATCTTTCCGGTTCCGCCGTTACTTACGGGCTTGTCGGTCCCAACTCCTCTCCTAGCGTAACGGCTTCCGACGACATTAAGATTTCCGGTTCCGCGCACGCCTATGTCGCTCTTTTGGACGAATCTTCTGAGACGGCGGGCGCGATTGCCGGCGCGGCGAACTTGACGTTGGGCGAAGAGAAAAAAATCGTTGTCGGCGACTTGGATTCCGAATCAGCCGGCGTTCTGACGGTCGTCGGACACGGCGAAAACGGCTCGTCTATAGTCGTGGGCAAAAATTCGAATTTGGTCGTTGGCGACAAGGGACTCTTGGAAATCGGCGGCGCCGCGGCGGGAACCGTCTCTATCTCTTCACAGGGCCAGCTCTTCAATCTGGGGCAGTCCGACGCGACTGCGACTCGCGGCGTCGCGATTAAAAGCAACGGTATTTTGACGGTTGGAAGTCGAGACTCGCTCGTTTCGGGAAGCGCGCTCGACGGAGACGGGAATTTCAGCAATTTGGGCCGCGTGTCGATCTACAATGAGTCTGGCGATGATAATTTGGCGTATATAGGCGTTTATACGGATTCGTCAACCGCGGCTCTGAACGCGACTGGCAAACTGTTCATGAACGGCGGCGGCGAAGAGGGCGGCGCGATTAAGATTAACGGCGTCCTAAGCGCCGAGGAATGGGCTTCTCTCAACGACGCGACGTTCGCGTCGACCTCCTCCGTTACGATCTCCGGTTTGGCCACTCTTGGCGGAACGAGCGACGGCGCTTCGCTGACCGTGGAAGGCGCCTCCGGACAAACTTCTCCGAACGTCCGTTTGGGCGGTTTAAAGGCGTATACCGCGGAAGACGGCGATTCTTCCGTCGGGGGAACGCTCGCTCTCAGTCAGAACGCGGTCGCCTTGATTACCGGTCTTGAAACGAAAATGAACGCGGCCGGCGCCGTTGGAACGGGCGGCCTTTACGACGTTTGGCTTGGCGATTCGGCCGATATTAACGGGACGCTGGCGGCTTCTTCGCAGACGAACTATACCTCCAACCTCAACGATTTGGGTATTCGTTGGGAAGGGGAATCTGAGATTGGCGGTACCGGAAAACTCTACGCCAAGAATTTAACGCTTTCTCTCGGAAGTGAAACGACCGGCGGAAAAACGGGGCTGAAAAACGCGGGTTCTCTCGTCGTCCGCGGCGAATTGGCCGTGAATTTGGAAAATTCCGCTTCCTCCTTTGAATTGGCGAACACCGCCGCGTCGAGCGCTTCTTCCGTTATCAGTTCCTGGAAAGTCGGCGCCGGACAGACTTTGACGAACGGAATCGCCGACGACGCCACGAACGCGGCGGCGCTGACCGTGAACACGCTTCAACTGACGGGCGGGGCCGCGCGCACTTACGGCGGTTCGACTCTGTCCGTCGGCAATCTGACGATCGACGCCGATTCTAATTCCGGCGCCAACGCCGCGCTGCGCTCGGCCGATTCGTCTAAAATTACCGTTCGCAACTTCACTTTGGCGCGCGGACTTGCGGTTCTCGAATCGAACGCCGGCGCCGGCGGATTGACGTCCGCTTCCGCCTCGTCCGTCTATACGGTTGGCAAGGCGGACCAAGCCGACTCTGAATTTGCCCAATTGCAGCTGGTCGGTTCGGACGCTACTTTCAAAAGCGGATCTTTTAATTTGGCGGGTCAGGGCGTCCTGATGCAGGAGAACGGCCATACGCTGAATTTCAGCGACGTCGCCCTTTCCAATAATTCTCAGCGCGGAAGCGGCTATTCGATTTCCGCCAGCAAGTTAGTCTTTAGCGGAACTTCTTCGTATACCGGAGGGAAAACGGTCAAGGCGGACTCGATGACGTTCCAGAACGGAACTACGCTCAATCTTGGCCTTAGCGGCGATTTGACGCTCGTCGAGAACGGCTCGCTGAATCTTGAAAACGGCTCCAGTTTGAACGTTGAATTCGGTTCCAACGGAACCACGACGGGCAAAGTCGTACTTTCCGGAGAAGGCGCCGCCACGTTGGCGGAAGGCAGCGTCGTTAAGGCGGCGAACGTGTCTTCTCTGGCCGACGGCGTCTATCGCGGAACAGTCATTCAGACGGAATCGACCGGAAACGCTTTTAACGGTTCCGTCGAAGAAAAACCGTTCTATACCCTTTCGACGATCGTTTCCGAAGACGGAAAATCGCTCGATTTGGAACTCAATATTACGCGTGAAGTCGAATCGTACGCGCGAAACGGCAATCAAAAAGCCGTCGCCAAATACTTCAATGAAGCGCGGCGCGCAGAGAGCGTTTCGGACTCCCTTCGCGATAAAATGGACGATTTCTTTGAATTGACCGATCACGACGCGATCTCCTCGTCGCTGCAGTCGCTCGGCGCGGTTCAGCGCGCCAATTCGCTCACGCTGGCGATGAACTCGCCTTGGCGTCAGGCGTTTGAACAGGCTGGCATGGCCCGGCGCCGCGACCTTTCGAATTCCGCGCTTCATTCCTGCGACATGTATTCAGCCTGCCGCGGCCAGGCGTATGATCCTCAGTACGGCTACTCGCCTTACCAAGGGTATTCCGGCGTCAACTTCTTCGCTCCTGCAGGCGAAGTCAACGCGTGGGCGTCCGCCAATTATCGCGGCGAGTCGGTTCGATCCGATGGGAATTCTGAAAAGTTCGGCGTTACCGACGTCGGTATGAACGTCGGGTACGACGCGCGTTCCAACAATGCGGTCGCGGGTTTCGTTTTCGGATACTCGCAGCCGAAACTGTACTCCAACGACACGCACATTAACGCGTCTAACTTCCAGCTCGGTTTTTACGGCGGCTCTTCGGTCTGGGAAATTCTCGACGCGAAAGTTTACGTTGGCGGCGGACTTCAGGATTACACGAGCAAACGTACTGCGACAATCGGTCCGGAAAGCTCGTTCCACCGCGCCACGTTTGACGGGCAGTCGCTTGCGGCCGCGTTCCAACTTTCTCATCCGTTCCATTACAGCGAGTACTCCATCCTTCGCCCCGTGTTCCAAATCGATATGCAGCAGAGCTGGCAAGACGACTCAACGGAGTCGGGCGAGGGCGTGGCGCTTGCGTATAAAAAGGCGGATTACAATCAGACGTTTGTTCGCGGAGGTTTGGAATCGGAACTCAATTCGCCGTTTTTGCTCTTCAACGCGCACGCGCTTTACGGATACCGTATCAGCGGCGACGACGCTCCGGAATCGGAATTCCAGTTTACGGGCGTCAATTCTCCCTCGTTTGCCAGAGTCAGCGGGGTAAAGCAGGGCGATTCGGTGATCGACGCCGGCGTGAGCGCTCAGGGGTATTTGGACTGCGAACGTCGCTGGATCATCTCCGGCGGATACGATTTCGTCACGTCGGATAAATCGACGTCGCATTTGGGAACGGTCGCGACTTCGTATACCTTCTGATCGGATCGACTGAAATCCCTCTGAAAACGCGCAAACCCGAGTTCGACAGCCGCCGGACTCGGGTTTGCCGCGTTTAACGCGGACCGACCGATTAAACGGTTCGTTTGAACGGGAATTGCGTTTTTCAGAGCAGACTCTTAATTAATAGCGGCGTAAAAATTCAAAAAATGGATTTCGACCGATTGACAAAGCGTTGAAT
Source organism: uncultured Planctomycetota bacterium (assembly GCA_902786505.1). Lineage (GTDB taxonomy): Bacteria > Planctomycetota > Planctomycetia > Pirellulales > Thermoguttaceae > RUG369. Next base: position 4,199 of record CADACS010000150.1, read on the forward strand.
AAGGGGGACAATAGCGGACGCGGAACGTTCGTTTAGACGTAAAATTTTGACGCGGCAAGGTCAAAATTGACGACGTTTCGGGACGACGGCAAAACAAGTGCAATAGGGTTCTTTTATGTCGACGACTTTGTCTTCGCTTCAAGGCGCTGAATTTTGGAAGGATAAAACGAAGGAGCTCGCTGAGCCCGATAAAAACGCCTCGCCCTCGCTGGCCATTACCGCCGAGCAGAGTTCGCAGTCCAGTTTGTCGCTCTGCTGGGGAATCGAACGTTGGCCCGAATGGCGGGAAGCGGCGAAGCAAATTAAGGATTACGCGCTCGCCCATCTCGATGAAACGCTTGTTGAATTTGAAAAGAATCTTACGCGTAAAGGCGTGGTCGTCCATTGGGCCCGGAACGCCGAAGAGGCTAACAAGATCGTTCTGCAGATCGCAAAAGAACACAACGTCAAGACGGTCGTTAAAGCGAAGTCGATGGTTTCTGAGGAAATCGCGCTGAACAAGGCGTTTGAGTCGGTAGGAATCCGCGCTCTAGAGACGGACCTCGGCGAATACATCGTTCAACTTCTCGGTCAGCGTCCGACCCACATTGTTACCCCCGCGACGCACCTGAGCGCCGAAGAGATCGGGCGCAAGTTTGCGGAGAAGCTTGGCGTTCCGTTTACGGCGGAACACGAAAAACTGACGATGATCGCGCACGACCGGCTCCGTCAGGAATTTGTTACCGCCGATATGGGAATGTCGGGAGCCAACTTCGGCATTGCCGACACTGGCTCGCTATGTCTTGTTGAAAACGAGGGGAATATCGGCCTCTCGACGAGCGCGCCGAAGCTGCACGTTGCACTCATTGGCATAGAGAAAATCATTCCGAAGGCGAAGTATCTCCAGCTTTTCCTGAATATGCTTCCGCGTATGGGGACGGGCCAGAAACTCACTTCTTACACGCACCTTTTCAACGGCCCTACCGAAGGGCGCGAGATGCACGTCGTTATCGTCGACAACGGGCGAACGAACGCGCTCGCGTCGCCTGAGACGCGCGGCGTTCTTCGCTGTATCCGCTGCGGCGTGTGCATGACGCATTGTCCGGTCTACCGCCAGGTCGGCGGTTGGGCTTACGGATGGGTTTACCCCGGTCCTCTTGGCGCGGTTCTCACGCCTCAGCTCCTCGGGATTGAGAAGGCGGGCAAACTGCCTTTCGCCTCTTCTCTTTGCGGGGCGTGTTCGCAGATTTGCCCCGTCAAAGTGGATTTGGCGCATCAGTTGATTCGCCTGCGCGCCAGGTCGATTGAGAAGAAATGCGCTTCCCCCGCGTATTCCTGCCTCGACGCGTTGACATGGAAGACGTTTGGCGTCTTCATGCAGTCGAAATGCCGTTACAATCTGATGATGTTCTTTATACGTGTTGGCGCTAAATTCGCGCCGATTCTTCCCAAATCGCTTCATCCGTGGCTGTTGGGGCGTTGGACTCGCGGACGTGAAATTCCGCAGTCTTCGGGAACCTTTAGAAGCTGGTGGAAGAAGAATCGCAAATAACGCGAATCAAAACTCTTAGTCGAGAGGGGAAAAATAATATTAGCGCGTTGAGGTCAAATCGGTAATGGATACTCGCGGAATACTTTTAATCAGCGGCGTTTTGACGCTGCTCTGTCTCGCGACTGGGGCGCTTATGTATTTGCGCCGCAGACCTTCCGGAAATTACAAAAAGCAGAGGCGTTTTTTGGGAAAGAGGAATTGAAACCGGAAGTTGTGGACATAGCGTTGTATTATTGTTTTCCGTATGGTGACGATAAGGTACTGACACGGTTTGTCAGGGATAAGAAATATATCAAAGATGAAGAAGGGTGAAGAATGAATAAGACAAAAATTGAATGGTGTGATAGTTCGTGGAATCCAGTGACGGGGTGTTTTCATTCCTGTCCGTATTGTTATGCCCGTACGATGGTGCAGCGGTTCGGGACAGGACTGCTGCTTAAACAGCCGCAGGTCTTTGTGCTGGATGAACCGGTAATCAGGAACGGGAAAAGGCTTCCGTACCCTACCGATTTTATTCCTACTCTTCATCGGTATCGTCTGGGAGAGTATCTGAACAAAAAAGGCAGGACGATATTTGTCTGCACGATGGCAGACCTGTTTGGTGAATGGGTTCCGGACGCATGGATAGAGGAAGTATTTGAAGCTTGCAGAAAAGCCCCCCAGCACAGATATCTATTCCTCACGAAAAATCCTGCACGGTATGTTGAACTGGCAGAACAGGGCAAACTTCCTAACCTTGATAATATGTGGTATGGGACATCAGTCACCACCCCTGATGTTGAATATTTTTGGGCAGATGATTACCATACATTTTTAAGCATTGAACCGATATTGGGGATGTTTGAAAAATCCAGTCCTGAAAAGGGACATATCGAGTGGATTGTCATGGGTGCGGAGACAGGTAACCGTAAAAACAAGGTCATGCCGAAGAAACACTGGATTGACGGGATTATCGAATTATGCGACGAACAGCATATTCCTTTGTTCATGAAGGAAAGCATGTGTC
>CADACS010000151.1 GCA_902786505.1 uncultured Planctomycetota bacterium
CCGCAAGCCATAGCCGTATTCTTTGACCGAGCCGATATATTTTGTTGTACCATAACGAGATTTTCCCGCAAGCCATAGCTCGTGACGCGTCGAGCCTTCGACGCGGTCGGTTGTACCATAACGAGATTATCCCGCAAGCCATAGCTGCGCGCCCTGCTTTACGACTGACGTTAAGTTGTACCATAACGAGATTTTCCCGCAAGCCATAGCGAATACTCCGTCACGGATCTTCCTCCGCTAGTTGTACCATAACGAGATTTTCCCGCAAGCCATAGCCTCGACGACCGCCCTCATCTTCTCGACGGGTTGTACCATAATGAGATTTTCCCGCAAGCCATAGCTCTCTCTAACAGGAGACTTCCAACCCCCCGAGTTGTACCATAACGAGATTTCCCCGCAAGCAGAACGCCAAAGTTCAGTCCCCTTTTTTCTTCTGCTCAATCCGTTCGTACGTTTTTATAATCGCGTTCCAGTTTTGTTGGGCTTCTTTCGGCGTGGGCGGGGCGGCCGTTTTAAACGGCTTACCCGTCGCCGCTCTTTGGGCGCGTTCCTCTTCGCCGTCGTCTTTCGTATTCCAGTCGTGAATCTTTTGAATCTTCCACGGAACGAATTTCAGCTTTTCGCCCTGATCCATCCAGTGGCCGTCCCACGTATCCCTGAGTCTGTTCGGTCCTTTGAAGCGGTTTAGAACGAGCCACTGATTCGCTTCCTTTATTGACGGGAGCGGATTGAGCGCCTTGCTGAACACGTCAAACTGATCCTCTTCCGGAAAGGCCCACCATGTCAGAATCCGTGCCATAATTACGCGCGGATCGACGCACGATCTCGGGTAATCTGCTATGTCTAATAATCGGCCGCTGGCGTCTTTAAAGAAGGACGCTCTGGGTTGGTGGAACGACGTCGCCAGACACACGGGCGTTACCGTCGGCTTATCGTCCACAATAAACGCAAGTCTTTCGTTGTCAAAGATTCCGACCGGCGACGCGTATCCGTACGGCTCCTGACGTACCGGGCGGATTTCAAATTCGTCGCCCTCGATAATGAAGAAAGGCCGGTCAAAACAGTCGCCGTGCGTTTCAAATTCGGCGGGCTCAACGAACTTTATCATGCTTTTTCCTTTTTGGTTACGGGCCTTTTTTGACGGGCGGCGGCGACGCGGTCTTTGATTTTGGTTTTTCGTTAGCGCTTTGAACTGCGTGAGTTATGGCGAACCGGACGAAACGTCCGGTTCCCGCCGCGAAGCGGCGCAAATGGGAACAGGGCGGCGCGAAAACGACAGATAAAACGCCTGAACGAAATCGGTTCCCCAGATACGGGAATAACGCGGCGCCTCGTTTCGGGCGTCCGCCGCCATCGGCGGCGGCTCACCGCCCTGCGGGCGGAGGGGCGTCGCGGGGGCTTTTTCGCGTCGCGTTGGCTTGGTTTACGCATCCGCCCCCAATGGGGGCGGCTTTCCGCCTTCGGCGGATTGACGCCTCGCGGCTTGCGCCGCTTCGCCGTAAACAAACGCAACGGCCAGCGACCAACGGGAGCGGGTATCGCAGTTCCGCGCAATATCCCGCCAAGCGCACATGCCGCCGCGATGCGTTGGGCCGCGCCCGCGACCCACAACGTGGGGCGCCCAGCCGGACGAAACGTCCGGTTCCCGCCGCGAAGCGGCGCAAATGGGAATATGGCGGCGCGAAAACAATAAATAAAACGCCCGAACGAAATCGGTTCCAGATTTGGTATTAACGCGGCATCTCGTTCCGGGCGTCCGCCGCCATCGGCGGCGGCTCACCGCCCTGCGGGCGGGGGGCGTCGGGGGTTCTTGTTCGCGTCGCGTCGGCCGTCGTCGCGTTTTTTGGTTTTTCGTTGGCGCTTTGAACTGCGTGAGTTACGGCGAACCGGACGTTCGTCCGGCTGGGCGCCCTGACGGGCGCGTGCGCGGCCTTTGGCGTTGCGGCGGCGGTTGTCCGTGCGGTTTATTGGGCGTCGGTTATACCGGCCGTTGGGCCGGTTCCGCCCTGTCGGGCGTGTGCGCCGGGACGGCAGATTCAGACCAGCGACCAACGGGAGCGGTTGCCGCAGTTCCGCGCGGGAGCGCGAACCGGGTCCCGCGCCGTCGCGGGCGTTGCGGCGGCGGTCGTTTATGCGGTTTATTGCGCGTCGGTTATACCGGTCGTGGGGCCGGTTCCGCCCTGACGGGCGCGAGCGCCGGGACGGCAGTTTCGGGCCAGCGACCAACGGGAGCGGTTACCGCAGTTCCGCGCGGTAGCGCGAACCGGGTCCCGCGCCGTCGCGGGCGCGCGGTAGCGCGAAAAGGGAGCCGCGCCTCGCGGCCCGCGCCGTCGCGGGCGGGCTATTTTTCGTAACGTCCGCGGAATTTGAAGTTCCGCATTTTAGCGGCCAGGAATTCCGGGGTGGCGGTATAGCGCGGATTGCCGCCCAGCCCGATCATTTCGGAATCGGTCGTCATGACGTCGTCGGTCGCGATCGCGCCGAGCTCTTCTCCGTCGAGCCAGAGCGTCCAGACGCGCTCCTCTTTAACGACGCGGAGCTTATGCCAGACGCCCGGCTCGATTTTTGTATGGAGCGTCATGCCCCCTTTCGGGCCTTCGACGGCGCCGTAAATCTTTCCTTCCGAGTCAATTGCGACGCGGAGCGGGTCGTCGTTCCCTTTATGCCACGCGGAAATAATCTGCGCGAACCCCTTTTCGGGCGGCGCTTCGAGCAGGAACTCGACGCTCGCGTCGAACGCGGCGCCGGGAAACGCGTCGAGCTTATAGGTCAGTAGGGAATCGACGCCGTTAAACGCGACCGCGCCGCCGTTTGCGTCGGTCAGATTCCGCGCGGTTGCGACGGTCCCGACGGTCGGATTCGGGGCGCCGGCGAGCGGATCCTCAATGAGAGTCCGCATATGCTTATTCTGGGCCGCGCGTTCGCGCCATGCGTCTAAATCGAATTCCGGCAGGCTCGGATTGACGCGGAACCGTCGGCCGGGCGCGCGCGATTCCGTCGCCCCGAACTCGTTGCGCGCGATAATCTTCCAGTAGTACGTCTTATTCGGCTCCAGCGCGCGCGTCTTTTCGGGCGTTGCGACGGCGTCCGTTCCGTTTTCCGACTCCGCTTCAAAGAGAATCGGCTCGAAGTCGGGCGAGTCGGAGACCGCGACCCGGAACTGGAACCGGTTCGCGCCCGTTACTTTCCGCCACGTAAAGGGCAGGGCGCCGGGCGCGACGCTCGCGTCCTGCTTGGGGCTCTCGCACGCGGGCGGCGGGGGCGGGAGCTTCTCGAACGGGAGCCACGACGCGTAGCTTTCGCCGAGCGCGCCGGCAAACGCGAAGTCTGTGAGAAAGAGCGGCTTGTCCGGATGGCCCGTATCGAGCCGCACGAAGATCAGGGGCGCGTAGAATCCGACCCGTTCCGCGTTCGGATTCGAGCGCAGTAGCTCGACGTCCGCGGTCCGGAGCGCGTCGGGCGTAAGCGTCGGAATCGCGTTCGGTTCGAACGAATTAAAGAACTGATCGTAGGCGAGCAGGAGCGGCCCGTAGTAGACGCATCCCCTGTCGGCGAAGTCGCCGTCTCCGCATTCGACGCGCAGCGACATGGGCAGGTCGAGCGTAACCGGCTCGCCCAATTTCCACGCGCGCCGAATCGAACAGAATTGGCCGGGCGCGACGGGCCGCGGCTGGGCGTCGGGCGACTCGGTCAGGGTCGCGCCGTCGGCCCACGCGGGGACGCGCAGACAGAGCGTAAATTCCGCGTCGGAGCCGTCTTCCGGGCCGAGCTCGAACGTAACGCGGCCGTCGGCGGGATATTCGGTCTTCTGAACGAGGGCGACGCGTCTGCCGTCGAACTCGAACGTCTGTCTGCCGACGCCGTAATAGTTCAGATAGAGCGCGGGCCGGTTCTCTTCGTCGCGGCCGGTCATAACGCTCCAGTTGACAAGCTCTGCGAATCCGCGCGGGCTATTGACGCTGCAGCAGTTGAGGTCCGGCTGGCCGGGCCGGGCCTGGAACGCGATCGTCTGGGTCGCGGCTTCCCGGCGGCCGTTCATGGGCGTATTGTAGGCGCACCATGATCCGGACGGATGCGTATAGGCGCACACGGCGTTATAGAGCGAATTTTCGAGCGCGTCGGCGCACTGCGGATTCCCGGTCGTACGGAGCGCTTCGACCGTGAGCGCGATCCACGCGACGGTACAGCATGTCTCGATCGCGCCGTCCCGGTACGGGGATCCGACCGCCTGCTCGCCCGAACTGAACGAGCCGTTATTGTGAACGTCCCGTTTGTAAACGCTTTCCCAGAGATTGAGGAACGCGCGTTTGTACGTTTCGTCGCCCGTAATTCGGTGGAACTCTTCCAGTCCGAGGACCGTATGCAGGGATTCCCAGCGCGGCTGCGCCGTGCGGTAGAATTCGACGCCCGCTAGTCCGGCGCGGTAGAAGTCCCCTTTGCTTTCGAGATCGGCGAGGACGCGGTAAGCGCAGTCGAGATAATGTTTTTCGTTCGTGAGACGGTAGAGCTGGCAGAGCGCCGTCATAATAGCGAAATTGACTTCGTCCGAGCCGACGTCCTTAACGCCCAGCTCCTTGCCGTCGGCGTCTTTTCGATAGAAGATCTTTTCGACGAACATGCCCGCTCGCCGCGCCGCTTCGAGCGCGTTCGGGTCCCCGTAACGCTCGTAGCAGAGCATGAGCGCGGTCATGGCGTGATAGTGGCCCCACAGGTCCCAGCAGACGGTCAGGCGTTCGTTCTTTGCGTACGGGCCGAGGTATCCGTCTTTGTCCTGACTTGCGATTAGGGCGGCGACCGCGGCGGCGACCGTCGCTTTAAGTTCCGGATCGTCGGTCGTTTGCATTAGGAGAACGGCGTTTTCGAGGTACTTGCCGATAAATTCGCCGACCCACGGGACGTAATATTGGCTCGCGAGCGGGGTTCGGCCGCGCATTTGCAGTACGGCGAGCATGGCCGGGTTCGCTTTTGGCGCGCGCAGCTCCCAGTTCGCAACGACGTCCGCGATTCGCTTGCCGAGATAGCCTTCGTAGTTCGCTTTTAGGTCGGGCGCGGACGCGAGCGGCTGCGGGGCCGCGTCTTTGTATTCTTTATTTTGAGCGGCCGCGGGCGAGATGGTCGGCTGCGGGGCCGCGTCCTTGTATTCTTCCGATTGCGCGGCTGCGGACGAGACGAGCGCCGCGAGCGCGGCGACGGCGAGAACGAACGAGGATAAACGCATGATAGCGCTCCGTTTCGAGCTTGAGCGAAAAAAGGGGCGCGCCGGGTCGGGGGGCCGCGGCGCGCCGAATTGGACGGATGAACGGTTAGCCCGCGGGTTACTTCGAGAAGAAGTCGAGCGCGAGCGGGAGCGAGACGCGCCAGTAGTCCCAGCTGTGGACGCCGTCTCGGACGCGCAGTTCGCACGGGACCTTGAGCCGTTTCGCGGTCTGGAAGAAGCGGTAGGCGCCGTCGAGGCAGAAGTCGTCGTCGCCGCAGTCGATGGTAAATCGGACGGCGCTCTTGTCTTCGAGCTTTTCGAGCTGGAGAATGACGTCGTCGTTTTCGGCCTTTTTGGTCATTTCGGCGAATTTCTCGTCGGAGATTCCGTCGGGCCTTCGCTGACGCTGCTGGCCGACCATGACGGCGGGGCTCATGGCGTACGCGGCGCTGAAGACGTCCGGATGATGGACCGCGTAGAGGAGCGTGCCGTAGCCGCCCATGGAGAGGCCGGCGATCGCGCGGTTCTCGCGGTCGGCTTTAATTCGATATTCCTTTTCGACCGCGGGTATGAAGTTTTCGAAGAAGAAGGTTTCGTACTGGTCGGGCCCTTCGAACGCGTTGCGGTACCAGGTAACGCGGCCGTCCGGCATGACGATAATTCGTTTGCGGTCCGGATGCTCTTCGAAGTATTTGTCGCAAATTCCCTGCATGCGGCCTTTTTCGTCGCTCGACCAGGTCTTTTCGTCGTCGCTGTAGCCGTGCAGTAGGTAGAGGACCGGATAGCTTTCGTCGGAGTCGGCGTAGCCCGCCGGGGTATAGACGACGTAGCGCATGTCCGCGTCGAGCGCGTCGTTGTGGATTGTGCGCGCGTCGAGACTGCTTCCGGACGGCGCGTCCTGAGCGTACGAGGCGGCGTTCGACGCGAACGCGAGCGCAAGCGCCGCAAACGCGGCGGTGAGGAACGTGGGGTAACGGAACATTTTTGTCTCCAAATGGAAGGGGTGACGCCGACGGAAGACGCGGTTCTTCGGAACTGGCCCGCCGACCGAATAACGCCATTGTACCGCACGCACTAACGCGGCGTCAAGCGGCGGCCGCGAGGCGCGGCTCCCTGTTCGCGCTGCCGCGCGGGCGTGCGGTAACCGCTCCCGTTGGTCGCTTGCCCGGAACTGCCGTCCCGGCGCTCGCGCCCAAATGGCGGCAAACCGACGCCCAATAAACCGCATGGACAACCGCCGCCGCAACGCCCAAGGCCGCGCACGCGCCCGTCAGGGCGCCCAGCCGGACGAACGTCCGGTTCGCCGTAACTTACGCAGTTCAAAGCATTAACAAAAAAACCAAAATCAAAAGAACAACCGCGTCGACGACGGCCGACACGACGCCAAAAGAACCCGCGCCGCCCCCCGCCCGCAGGGCGGTGAGCCGCCGGCGCCGCCGGCGGACGCCCGGAATGAGGCGCCGCGTTAAAACTGTATTTGGGAACGCATATTGTTTTGGGCGTTTTATTTATTGTTTTCGC
>CADACS010000152.1 GCA_902786505.1 uncultured Planctomycetota bacterium
ACGGCGGCCAAGAAGAACGAACATATTGCGGCGACTCCTCCGGATAGCCCGTCCATATTGTCGAGCATATTGAACGAATTGACGAGCCCTACAATCCAGAAGACGCTGACGATCCAGGTGATCAGAGGGAATTGCATAAACAGCGTCGCGCGCCAACCGCAAGCGACGGCCGCAAACGCAACGAGAAATTCAACGCCAAGCCGGAGTTGCCACGGCAGTCCGCGCCGATCGTCGATCGTTCCTAGAACGACCAGAATCGAGCCTAGCCCCAACAGCGTCCAGAGCTGCGGCAAACGTGAAGCGAACCCGCCTATATGTCTGACAAAAAAATCGGGGAACTTTGAAAGCGAGACGCCAAAAACAGTCGACGTTTCTGGATCGACCGAACTTGCTTCGACGTTATTCAGTCCAAGGGCGCAAACCGTAACAGCGGCGATAGGAAGAATCACGCCCAACCAAACGCCGAGTCCGCCCCCTGTTGGCGTGGGAATTTCATGAATTTTGCGAAAGCCCGGTTTGTCAATCAGCCCTACCGCGGGGCCAATTCTTTTGACGACAAGACATGTGAGCAGACTGACGGTTCCTGCAACAAAAAATAAGAAAATAAAAACTGGCGTCATGGCGTTCTTTGAAAAGGCGACCTTTCAGAATGATTCGACTGTTTACGTACGTCTCTCTTTCGCTTGCCGCATGTTGCGACGTCATTCCAAAGTTACAACGGTTGAATCAATCGAACTCAGTAAATTCAGTTTGTCGTAACACGGCGCGATGGCGATAGCGACTGTTTCGCCGAAATCGTTGAATTCCGCGTTGTCTTTGGAATTTTCGGTAGGTTCTGACGCCTCGACTGGACCGACTTCAAACGAAACGTTTTCTTCAGGCGTTTGTTGGCGCTCCTCTTCCTTTTTCTGTCCGGCAAGCAGATCGGCGAATTTTCGGAAAATCGCAAATCGGGAACTCCATTTGCTGTCGCGTCGGTCGTAACCGGACGCCGTTCCTTTTGCGATGTGAAGTTCCGCCCCCCTTGAACCTTCGTCAGAAGAAGGGGGGAATGGGTCGGGATTCGTTATCTCAAAATCCTGTACGGCAGCAGACGGAGTCTGGTTTGGCGTTCCATGACTGTCGAGCCTCCTGAAAGCGTCTTCCGCCAGATAGCTGAGATCGACCGTAAACGGCGCGCTCGCTTGCGAGGAATCAGCGTTGGGTTCCCTGCTTTCATTAATGCCGCCGTTGTCGAGTTCTGATTCAACAGCGCCCTCTTCGTCCCTTTTGACGTATTCAAATTTTTTCAGTTCGAAGTCATTTTCCGATATTGGCGCGTTAGCCGCCTGGGCGCTCTGGTTTTCGCCGCGAACGTCTTCGAAACGCCGTTCTGAATAGTCTATGCCGGAGGCCGTGAGCGCGACCTCTTTTATGGATTCCTTTTCTTTCGAACTTGAATTCTTAAGGACTTCTGAGAAGTCTGGAGACTCATGTTTGTTTTCGCCAGAGGGAACCTGCGTCGACGCGGCTTCCTGAGCTTCCATATTGCGACTTCGTTCCGTAGGCTCGACATTGGAGTTTGAACCGACCGGTTCTGCGTTCATTTCTCCGTCATAATAGGGATAGTCGACGCGATAACTTGCCGACTTGGCTTCAGGGGATAAGAACGAACTTTCCGGCGAAGCGTCTTCCGAAAGAAAACGTTTGATCTGCTTTAGTACGGAAACGTTAGTTTGCCGTTCCGTCCGATTTTCAGATTCGTCGGACGAAACAACTGTCCAGCCTTCTTCCTGCTCCGCGTCCGTCTGAAGATATTGAGACAGAGGCGCGCGCGTCCCGGAGTTAGCGGACAAATCCGCCTTCTCAGAGTCTTTGGGGGTACCTTCTGTCATTTTGAATCTCTGTCTAACGAATCGACGCGAACTGAACGGGCACGACCGACTCGTGCCGATAAGCCTATTCGCCTTAATCGTTATTATCGGCAAAAACCAGTTAAACGTTAACCTCCTTTTAGTATTTGAAAGGGAATAATTGGCTGCTTTCTACGCCAATTCGATTGGGAACGCGATCACGTCGTCAATTTTGGCTGCGGCAAGGAGTACGCAAAGGAGTCGGTCGATTCCCAACGCGCAACCGGCGCACTGAGGAAAGCCCGCGTCCATAGCGGCAAGGAGTCTTGATTCCTTGGGCAATTCCGGCGAACCGTCGCTGCGTCGTTCTTCGGACGTTTCCGCGATTCGCTCGCGAAGAACGCTGGGATCGCGAAGTTCGTCATACCCGTTTGCCAGTTCGATTCCCATAACGAATAGTTCAAAGCGTCGAGAGACCGACAGGGGGGAGCCTGTGTGAGGATCGACCGTTTGCCCCGTTTGAGCGAGTTGCGATTGGGACGCGGGATAATCGTACAGAATGACGGGAGCTTCAAACCCGAGTTCGGGCTGAACGGCCTCGGAAAAAACAAGGTCGAGCCAATCGTCTTTTGTCGCATGCGCTTGGCCGGACACGTATGAATCGGGGTAGGGGATCAAACGGTTGTCTGAAAACTTGCGCAACTCGTCTATAGTGCAGGCGTGAGGGTTGAGTCCCGTTTTTTGTCGAAAGGCTTCGCCGAAAGATTGCTGGACGACCGCATTTTGGGACCACGCCGACTGAGTAACACCCGTTTTCTCATAAAAAAGGCGCGCCGCCGTTTCGAGTAATTCCGCTAAAAGCGCGCGTCCGGCTAGATAATCGTCTCCTCGCCGATACCATTCGAGCATAGTAAATTCAAGATTATGAAGTCTTCCCCGATCGCCTTTCCGGTAGGCGGGCGCCAACTGGTAGATTGCGTCCATTCCGGCGGCAATGAGCCGTTTCATGGCGAATTCGGGAGACGTCTGAAGGTAGAAAGTCGTTGCTTGAGCTTGCGCCAATTCCTGTGAATCAAATCGCGTCTGCGCAAGATTGTCCCGTTCCTGCCAACAACGCTCAATTGAGACGGGAATAGATTCGACAAATCGGTCCACGACCACGTCGCGGGAAAGGGTGGGAGTCGACGTTTCTACAAAACCGCGCCCGTCGAAGAAGCCGCGCAAAATTTGATAAAGTTTTGCGCGGCGCTTGAGATTATCAATTGAGGCTGTTGGACGGAAAAGAGTCGGATTTGCCTCGTTTTGAAAGAGATTGTCAGTCATAAAGGCTCATTCAAATGAAAATTCGTACGCGTCGCCTTTGAAATTGCCGCCGACGACATACTGACGCGCGGAATCAGAGAACGGTCCTTCAAAGTTACAATGGAGGTGACCGCACAAAAGAGCTTTGACAAGCGACTGTCCTTTCAGCCACTCGATAAATTTGACAGTCTTTTCGTCTCCGCGCTGCTGTTGGAACCTATCCTGTTTGTACTCCTTCATCGCCTCGTCCGGGGCTCCGGTCACATAAGCGCACTGTTCTTTGCGGTCGACGATCATATACTTGAATAGGTCGGGCGTATAGAACGGAACGTGACACATCGTTACGATCGGCAGTCCCTTGTCAATCTCTTTTTGGAAGAGTTCGACGAGGTTTTCCGCGACGTAGTAGTAGACGTCGTCAAACGCGACGAAATTGACGCCGTTGATAACTCTAGAACAGAATTTCAAATCGTTCGGGAACGACTTTTGCACGCGGTCAAACGACTGCGCTTTGTACGCCTCGTCTTCTCTTGCTTCGCCGACGTACTGACTGAATTCGTGGTTGCCGGACGAACTAAACCGTGAAAAATCGTTTTTGTACACTTCTTCGACCAAGTCAAGGTTTTTTTCGCTGACGAAGTCGATAAGGTCGCCTGTATGGAGAAGAACGGCGTCTTTTTCCTTAGCATATTCCACGGCCGCGTTGAAATAGGAAAGTCCCTTGCTGAAGTACCGGAAGCGATTTTCCGCGAGTTTGCGTTTGCGCTCGTCGTTTCGTTCGTCGGCATACGCGAAATGCGTATCGGAAATATGGATCGCTGTGAACGGTTTGGTCGCGCCGACGTTCAATTTGAACTTGACGACGTTGAGACTTTCGCGTCCCTCTTCGGCGAGAGCTTCGGAGAGTCCGGATGAAACTATGGGGGAAAATACCGTTGCGACGCTGGCTCCGACGCCATATTGGAGGAACTGTCTTCGATTGATTTGCATAGTTGATTGGACCTTATTGGAGATAAGTTTCGTTTTTGACGTACGCGCCGTGGCGCCAACGTCGGTCACACGACGCCGACGCCTATTATAATGCCGCGTGAAAGTGGAGTCAATTATTTGCCCAAGGAGCGGGCCGCGCATAATGTCTCTTGACCGAATAGCGCCCTTTTGTTATCGTTGACACGATTGGGCGCAGACTTTTTAGGGTTTGCAAGGTTCGAATGGACGCGAACGCGTATTTCAGCGCACGGAAAGAACGAAGCTTCGAAAATGTGGAGACAGACGGCATTAGCAGGGCTAATCGTAGCGACGATGGCGATCGTTCTTGCGTCTTGTGAAGCGTTCCATTCGAAAAAGATAACGGAACAGATTCCAACGGAACGTGAGACGCTCCAGCGCGTAACGCTCCCGCCGGACGCCGTCGTTTTCGACGTTCTTTTAGCGCGTATTCCATATCAAGATCGGGAATTGGCGCGTGATTTTTGGAAGGACGTCGACGAATTAGAGGTCGAACCGGAGAAGAGGAAGCAACTCAACGAGCAAGGTTTTCGCGTCGGATTGGTGGGCGCGTCGCCGCCAGATTCGCTTTCGAAATTACTTGCGCTCAAGGGGCGAGAATTACGCGATTCGCTTGAAGAGGAGACCGACTACTCAAAACCGGACGCTACGGACAAACCGGCGACGTCGTCGAAACCTGTCACATTGCGAGCCGGTATGAAGAGCATGATAGAGACGCGCGACGAAGTGTGCGCCTCTATCCCTATTTTGGAAAATGAAAACGGCGCGTTAGTCGGGAAGACTTATTCCGACGCGCGCACGACGCTCAGCGTTGGAATCGAGCAAAACGCCGACGGCTCCGTACAATTTAACCTGGCCCCTCTCCTCAAATACGGAGCCCCGCAGCCTATTACGCGCTGGCAGTACGGACAGCTCGTACGAACTCAAGAGCAGCCGACGAAGAGCTTCGATCAGTTGAAATTTTCCGTCTCGCTCCGTCCGGGTCAATTTCTCGTCCTTGGCGCCAGCGATACGAGAACGAACGCGTTGGGGAAATATTTTTTCACGAACGGCGGCGAAGACTTTGATCAAAAAATTCTTGTCTTGCGTCTTTTGGTAACGCAATGCGACGGTCAGTTTGACCGTTTTCCGGACTTCAAGACGCTTGCGGCACGGGCGACGGGAACAGAGGATTCATACGACGGGGAAGAGGATTCTGCCGGTTCAGATTCAAAGGACGGGGTAAGCGCTCCGACGACTAACTCGGATTTTGACGACTACGCGTTGGAGACGGAATCCCTTTTGGACGTCGACGCTCAGGACAAGCAGAAGACAGAAACGGAAGTTTCGGACTTGAATACGTCAATGGAAACGCCAAACATTCCCGATATCCCTATCTTCCAAGAGCGTACGCAATCCGCTGGCGCCTCCAATACTTCGCCTGCTGAGAGTCGCGACTCGACCTTAGAATAACCAAAAGCCCCGAACCGGTAGGTTTTTTCAAAAAATTTGCCGGGAAGACAGTTGACCGCTTGCGAACCGAGCCAAAGGTACTAAAATTAAAATAGACGATTCTCAGATATTTGGCGTCGTCTATTTCGCGCCCGTACGTCGCGCTCTTTGACGCTTGCGGCGAATCAGACGGCGCTTTTGTCGGCTTTTTGGCAGACTCGCGCGAGTCGAGCGGTCGACGTTTTTTACTTCCCCTTACAGAAAGGTTTTTTGTAGATAGTAGTATGACGCTCAGAAGAATGGACAACAACGGTCCCCGTGGAGGCAACTCCGGTAATTTCGCCGGTCAACAGCGCGTTAACGAGCAGATTCGCATTGCGCAGGTGCGCGTTATTGCCGACGATGGGGAACAGTTGGGCGTTATGAGTTCGCAGGATGCGCTTGCGAAAGCGCGGGCCGCAGGTTTGGATCTTGTCGAGGTTGCTCCGCAAGCGAAACCGCCGGTATGCCGTATTATGGATTACGGCAAATATAAGTACCAGCAGAAGAAGCGCGTTGCGAAACAGCAGACAAATAAGACGCAAATTAAGGAATTGCGTCTTCGTCCTAAGACCGGCGTTGCGGACGTTCAAGTCAAAGTCAACAAGGCGAAGGAATTCCTTGCCAAGAAAGACAAGGTCATGATTGCGATCATGTTCCGCGGGCGGGAAATGGCGCACGTTGACGAAGGCGAGAAGCTTTTGCAGTCGATTATCTCTTCTCTGGAAGACGTTGCAAAAGTGGAAGCCGCTCCCAAGCAACTCGGTAAGCGTATGTGGTGCGTGCTCGCTCCCAAATAATCGGGACGCGCGTTCCTGAGTTTGGAGTTGCTCAGGGTATAGAAGAGAAAGGATTCTATCTTGTCGGCGACAGGCATACATGCGATTTCGAATAAGGGGTCTCTCGCGAG
>CADACS010000153.1 GCA_902786505.1 uncultured Planctomycetota bacterium
CCGAGCGCTACGGCGAAGTCTGTCATTCTGACGGAAACGGTCATACTTGCGCCGTCGGGCGTGGCTCTGCCTTCCAGTCTGTTTTGGCGGTTCACAACGCCGACGGTTACGCGCAGACCGTCGAGCATTTCAGCCGTAAGTCCGACGGCGCTCCCGCCGTTTCGCTGCGCCGAAGAGTAAGGGCGCAGAACGAGCTCCGTCACGTATCCGTCCTGAACCTTAAACGAGCATCCGGAATACGTCGCTTTCATGAATTCGACGAAGCCGTCTTCGTTGGGAACCGTTTTGGAATCGGACGCGCCGTACGCCCAAACAGACGCGGCTCCGGTATTGCTCTTAAAGACGCGTCCTTCGCCCGTCATCTGTTCCATAGAGGGGACGAGCCGGTATTCGCCGTCTGTCATTCCGGCGGGCGCCTTAACTCCTTTGGACGCCGCCGGAGAATCTTCGTCCTTGTTCGGCTCGGCCGTCTTTGCGGCGGAAACGGCATTGTCGGAGGGCGGCGTTTCTTTCAGATAAAATCGGCTCAGCGGCTCGTATCCCAACGGGGCGACAAGTTCGTCCCAATCTTGCGGCAACTTGATTTCGACGGTCGCGTAACCGCCGCCCGGCAGAACCATAAATTTATTTCGGGCGGAATCGCCGCAGAGAAGGAACGCCGTCTGACCTTTCAGCACGGTCGCGACCGTTTCAATTTTCGGGCGATCCGTAACGCCCTTCATCCAGTCGGGCGTATCCGTAAGCGCCGCCTGTTCCTGAGGATCGCGCTGAAGCTTGGCGTAATGCTCCTCAAACGACCGCAGCGAGCTTTGCGCGCTTCCGGTATTGGCCCAGTAGTTCGCGTAGGCTCGCATGAACAGGGGACGCCGCGCTTCGGCGATAAGACTTTCTTCGAGCGTTTCTTTGCCCTTGTATTTCGCCGCAAGACCGCGCGCGACGGGCTCGGTTATGAGGACCGTTCGATATACCTGAGGATTGGTATTGCCAAGGCCGTTTTGCTGCTTTTCCGTGATATCAAAGGCGAGCAGCCGCATGATTTGCTCCGGATCGTCCGCGGCGGGCGTTACGTTATTGCCCCACGCCAGCGCGGAGGCGGCGGTAACCGTACTGTCGTTCAGGCGATAGCCTTTCGAGACATGGTAAGGAACCCATCCGACGCGCCGGCACGCTTCCTCGTCTTCGGAGAACACAAAGGGCGTCAGGTAGCCAAAGGTTCCCATGCGGTTTTCTTTGACGTAATAACCGCCCAGATTCAGCATCATGAGTTCTATAAAGCGCCCCAACGCTTTATTGGCCTGTTCGCTGATCATCCCTTGACCGCAGTCAATTCCGAGCTGCCGCGCGACAGGCCCGTTCAGCCAGGCGTAGGGCGACCAGCCGTGCGTGCTCGACAGCGGCCTGCGCCATTCTCCGTCGTTCAAAGCCTGCGTGAGCGCGATACAGATCGGCGTCAGTTCCTTGGGAACGCCCGCCATGACGGCGTTGACGACCGCCGTGTAGACGGCGCACTCGCGATACGCTATCGGATAGACGCCCAGTACGTCGTCCGCCGCGTAGGGCGTGAAGCGGAGATATTCCCTGACCGCGGCGTCGGTAGGCGGAACGACGGGCAGACCGTCGGTCCAGCCGTTGACCTTGCAGAATTCCTGAACTTCGTCGAACGTTCCCGTATAGACGGCCTCGTCGAAGGGGCGTTTGCCGTCCTCGGCGTACCGCCTCGCTTCTTCTTGGGCGATCGGCTCCGTCAGCGCCGAAACGATTTGCGGCCATACGGTTTCTCTGGTATGGCGGCGCAGTTCTTCTTCCGTGTGCGAAGCGAACGCGCCCGGATACTCGGCCGTTCTGATAACGGGCACGCCGCGGTTGACGCCCGTCGAATGAATCTGCGCGATAAAGGTCGGCGCGCCCACCGCGACCGCCGGAACGCCGACGTATTCGGCGGCGATAGCGGAGCCCGTCTCTTTGGTTGTGCACAGGCCGCACCCGCAGTTTCCGGCGACGACCGCGTCGATTCCTAATTCCTTCAGCCGATTTTGAAACGCGGCCGTCTGCGCGCTTTGACCGAAAACGGAGTAGGGGCCCGCGGCGCCAACTTCTTGAAACATAAAAACCTGCGCCGTCGGATAAGCTTCAAGAATGCATTGTTTTAACTCGCCGTGAGTTACGGACGCCATAAAGCTGCCCCCGACGAGCGCGATTTTCTTTCCGTCGAGCGAATCGAGCCTGGGGACTTGCGTTATCGGCTCCACGGCGCGGTAACCGACCGGGGAAACGATCGCGTATACCGGTTGATTCTCTTCGTTTACCGTCGGAATAGGACAGGAGCCGTCTTCGCAGCCGTCTTGCGGAAACAACGGGGAGTCCGCCTTTGCCGCGTTTATGAAAAGGAACGACGTCAGCAACAGCGTTGCGACCCAGCTTTTGCGCGTATGCATAGGGCGGACTCCTATCGACTCTTATCGGTTTTATCTAGGCTTGCGGCGGGGCGGCAGTTAGGCGCCGCGTCTTCCTCCGCGCCGATTTTCTCCCGGCCGTCTCGGACGTTCTCTTCCGCTTTCGCGGCCCGGCCTTCTCGGACGGTCGCCTAAGTTCGTCTGCTCGCCGCCGTTCGGCGCTTGCGGCGGTCCGAATTCGCTAAATCCTCCCTCGGACGCTCCCGGCCGTCCGCCGTCCGGAGGGGGCGCGCCGGGCCCGAACTCGCCGTCGGAACCGGTTTCCGGGAGATTGTCGGGCGTAAACTCTTCTCCGACGTGGAGAACGTGTCCGTTGAGTTTAATATTGGCGCCTGTCGGATCGGCGTTGGCAATCGACGAGACGTAGGAATCGGCGGTGAGTTCGAGGGTCGATTCGGCGTCGAGCGTTATCGCGAGTTCCTTCGCCGTATTGGCGGCGTTAATCGCGCCGACGTAGTGCGAACCCTTGGTAATGGCGAGCTTTAGCGTTGAGATATTGTCGAGATAGACGTTTCCTTCAACGTCTTGCTTTTCCAGCGTCATCTCGACGTTTCCGCCGTTGCTCCCTTTACGTCCCCAGCCCTCGCGCTGAACGCGCAGGAACCAGCCGTCTTTGTCTTCGTTGACGAACGTGTTTCCTGTGAGCGAAACGACGCACGACGTATTGGTAACGTAAATGGAGTCGCCCTGTTTCGTAACGATCTCGCAGTCTTTTGCGGAGAATCGCGCGGTTCCGATCGCGGCGTCTCCGGAGAAGGACTGATAGATAAAGATATTTTTGCGCGTCGTCGACTTGCCGTGCAGCGTCGTATTGTCGTCGACGAGTTTGGTCTTTTCCAACGCGATTGAATTGCGGCCCTCAATAATGGCGCCTTCCGACTTCGTCGCCGTAAGTTCCGCGTTTTTAACGGATATTTCGGCGGTTGAATAAATGGCCGGCGAACCGGGGCCGTTCGTCGTATAGCTTCCGCCGTCGATATTGAGTTTGCCGCCGCCGCGATCGGAACGGATCGCCGCCGAAGAGCCGCCTTCCGTAACGATATTGAGATTAACGCCGTCGAGCGTTCCGCCTCCGGTTACCATAACGCCGCCGGAATTATGCTCTTTGGTTGCAACGGCGACGCCGCGCGCCTTAATGACGCCGGTTCCGTACGCGAACAGACCGCTGGAATACGCGGATTCTGTCGTAATCGAGCCGCCGGAAATATCCAGGACTCCGCCGTCGGTCGCGAGCGCCGCCGCGTTGACGCCGTAGAAGTCGTAAGAATTGCTGCGTCCGGACGGCTCGCCTTTTTTTATAACCGTTGGATTCGTAACGGTTGCGACGCCCCCTTTGACGAGCAGCGCGACGACTTCGGACTCTTCGCTCGAGTACGTTTGATTTTGGGTCGCGGCGTCGGCGTCGTAGGTCGCGGCGCCCCGATATTCAATACTGCGCGTCTCTCTGCCGGGCCCGCCGCCGGGTCCGCCCCTCTGCGGCGGGGCTGCGAAAGAAGCGTTTTGCGACGCAAGCGCGACAATAATCGCAGAAATAAGCGCGATTCGATTCGTTCTCATAGCTTTTCTCCTTATCTCTTAACGCGGCGTTTCTGTCTTGCGACCGATTGAACCGTCAAGCGTTCATGCTTTCGATAGGGAATTAAACCGCGGTCTTCGCGCAAAGTTTCTCAAAATTTTTTAAACGTTTTTTGGCTTTTTGCCTGCGGGATGTTTTCTCGGCAATAAAATTTACCGCAGCGGCGCACTCAATTAAACCGAATAAGCAGCTCGAACGCAACTGACGCCGCGGATTCTTTTGACGTCGGTTAGAGCTCCGCAAGAAATAAAAAACGCCGCCGATAGGGGAATATTTCCTATCGGCGGCGTTTTTCGAAAGGTTGATTATATTGCGGAATTTGAGCGATTCCGTCGGCGTCAACTTGCCGTTACTCGCCCAAATACAGCGTTTTGAGCTTGGCGACGTCGGCGTCGTCGAGAGTTCCGTCGATCAACATGAACTCGTCCAGAACGGCGTCGAGTTTTTTCTCGTATTTGCCCGTGGCGTCCTGACCGACCGTGATATCCGGGAAGGAATCGAAGCTTACGGTCAAGAACTCGTCCTTGATTTTTCGCGCGTAGAAGGGGCGGAAATCGAAGGATAATTTGACTTCGCCCGCCTGACGGTCGACGACAAGAACGACGTAAATCCACCCGTCGCGATAGTCAAATGGGAGCGGGCCGTCGAAATCCATTCTGTCTTTTCCGTCGCCGTAGTTGAATCTGACGTCGCGGGGGCGGAGCGCCAAGATGAAGCCGGGCATATTTCCGACTTCCCAGTTTTTATTGGCGAAAATGGGCGGATCCGTCATTTCGTCCGGGCCTTTCGCCTTCATCCAGAACGCGGCGGAGAAGGACTCTTTGCCCGGCTGGCAGTTCTGAACCGTTACGCAGCCGTCTTTGAATCTTGCCCCTTGACCAAAATAGCCGTCGACGAAGTAGAGCTTGCCGACTTGCGACGTTTCCACTTTGCCCATAACGTCTTTAACGTCGCCGTCGAACGGCAGATAGACGCGAACGCGGTCCTTGCCGAGGAGCGAAGGCGCGTCGGAACCGTCCTTTGGCGTAGGGGACGCAGCGCGATCGCGATGGCGGTAGAAAAACTTGGCGTTATACACGGGCCGTTCTTTCGCCTCGACGCCCTTAAAGAGGCCGTCGGGAACGCGGCCCGTCCACGTTTCGGGCTGTTTGTCGGCCAATCCGAGCGCGTAGAGAATAACCGACGCCGTATCGCGAACCGCCATTTCGCCGATTTCGCTCTTTTCGATTCCCGGTCCCGCCGCGGCGAACATAACGTATTTTTCGCCGTCGGTCCATCCGCCGTGGCTCTTTTCGAAGCCGCCGTGATCCGCCGTTACGATAAAGAGCGTCGAATCGAGCATGCCGTTCTTCTTAGCGGCGTCGTAAATCTTTTGGATATATCCGTCGGTCGTATGAATCTGCTTAAGCTGTCCTTCGCCGCCGAACCCGTAGTCGTGCCCCGCCATATCGACCTCGTTGTAGTGAACGTAGAGCAGGGTCGGCTTGTTCTCAGCCAGGTACGCGCACACTTTGTCTGTAACGGCCGCGTCGTCGTCTTCCGCGTTGTCTTTATAGACGCCGATTCCTTCTTCGATAATACCGGTGTTGACGGGCGGCCAGCTGCAAAAGGAAGCCAGATTCGCGTCGGGCATATTCTCGCGAACGACGCGAAAGACCGACGGGCAGGGACTGTCGGCAGGATAAGGGAAAAAGGTTGCGATCTTATTGGTGAGCCCGTGAAATTCGGGCGTAACGCCGTGAAGCATCGCGCCCCAGCATTCGGCGCTAATCGACGGGTCCGAGGTTACGCAAGTGTAGGTAATAGCGCCGTTTGCGTAGATTTTATCGAGATTCGGCGTATCCGCCTGCTTAAAATACGCGCCTGCGCCGTCGACCCCAATTAGAACGACGTGGGAGACGCCCGCCGCGTTCTCCGCCGCCGGAAGGGCGTTAGGCGTTATGAACGCGGCCGCGGAAATAAGGCAGAATAATGAAAAAATCTTCTTTAATAGTCCCATAGGTTCGCTCCCTTACCGTATGTCGACGCTAAAGCGCCGGCGCGTGAGAAAATGCGTCTGTTCGCGCCGGCGCCGGGGTTCAGTTTAACTTCGTCCGTATCCGTCAGTCGTCTTCCTGACTTATATTGTGCAGCAGTATGTTAAGCTCGTCTTCGTCGCTAATGGTATAAATGTCTATGGTATCGAAGAATTCCTTTTTGTTTTTGTCTTCTACGTTCGGATAATATTGGCAGCACGCGTACGTGATCAGCGCCTTTATTCCGATACCGATATTATCAGGAACCGCGAACGCCTTTACTCCGCCGTCTTTTTTGACGCACGTTCCCCAGCCTTTACTCTTTGCCATTTCAAAGGCTTTCTTGAAAACAAAGCCCGCGCTGCCGTTCAAAAACGTTTCGGTGTATTTGTTGGTATTCAGAATGAACAGCGAATAACTTTCGTCCATTATTTCCCTTTTTCCTCCGTCGTTTATTTGTTGGTATTCAGAATGAACAGCGAATAACTTTCGTCCATTATTTCCCTTTTTCCTCCGTCGTTTCGCCCGAATGGCCGCATATCTGTTTAAACGCAGCGCGTTTTTTCTGCGCGCAGGGGCCGACCGCGGCCGCTGAACGCCCCTGTATTTCATACGTTTTCTATCCGTTTTTTTTGCGAAAAAACGGGGGCGTTTGCATATTTTTTTCGAATTGCGGCGTCTTTTTCAATTCCTGACGAGCGCGCAAGTTAGATCGTTGACGTTCGTGCCCGTCGGGCCGGTGATTATCAGTCCGCCGATCGCCTGAAGCGCATGATACGCGTCGTTATTTCGGAGCGCGTCGGCAGGGTCGATTCCGGCGCGTTTGAGCGCGGCGTAACTCTCGCCGGAGCAGAATCCGCCCGCGGCGTCCGCGACGTCATAGAATCGCGCGGCCGGGAGCGGATAGTTCCCTTCGAGAACACAGGCGCCGTGCCGTTCAGTTATAATGTAGCGCGTCTCCGGTCGGTTTGCAAGTTTTTTAACGAACGCTTTGTTAAAAAGACGTGTCGTTCAAGGGGAGGACTGGAAAATATTTTGAAAGACGGTAGAATGAGCGAAACTGGGGGAGCGAACCGGAAATAGAACGTTCGCCCGCTGTAAGAAATCATTTTAATTCCACACTTTAACGAACGGTCCGTTTAACGCTTAATCTGTCCGTATCGCGAATGCGAATTTATAAGGAGACTCTCATGAAATTTTCATTAGGATGCGAAGTTCCTTTTCCTGAAAAGGTTGTTGAAAGTTACGAACGTGGCGAAAATTACATCAGGGCGAACGTGAGTCTTGACGTCGCGCCAAAGCTCTTGTCGCATTTTATAAGCTTTCCAAAATACCTTAACCAGGAAGAGCCGCCGCTTTTTTTCTTTTTGGAATTGCCCGTCGAAGAATCCCGGGAAGGAAGTCTTAACGGCGGAGCAGACATTAAGACTCTTCATAAAGACGTCTACTATCTCGACGGTATCCAACCAGACGAAGCGCTCGTCATTCTCGAGCGTTCGGGCCGTCTCCTTTTCAACGACGGCGTCTCGTCTTTCGGGTTTGGCAGACAGGGATCAAACGACGAAATTATCTGGGAAAAATACAACGTCGCGTCGATCTGGTCGATGAATCCGGCCCCGTACGAAGCAATCTTTGACCGTCTCGGCGTTCCGCGAGTTAAGAAACTGGTTACCGCGTGGGATACCTTTGATCAAGACCATCCGGGATTATCGCGCCGCGTTGAAATCGACGGTAAGGATATTTATTCGCTCGTCGAAGAATACCGGCCTTACGGGCTGTATCTTGCTGAAACGCGCGAGGCATGACGGTGAATTTAGCCCAAAGTGGAGTTCATCGTTTTCTTGTTTCTCTGTTAGGTTGAGCGATTCAAAGGAGTAACAGTGGGAAGAGGAACGTTTCGTTCAAGACAGGAAACGTTGAAAGCCGCAGAGCGTGGCGACGTCGACGCTATGTTGGAAATGTATCGGTTCGTCCAAGATAGAGAAGCGGTCGAGTGGTATCGACGCGCTGCGGAAGCAGGCAGTTCCGAGGGCGCTTTTTGGGTTGCCGTTTGTTATGAACAAGGGCGTGGAGTTGACGTCGACGCCGTCATGGCGTTCGAATGGTATAAACGTTCCGCAGAAATGGGCAATCTTCGTGGTATGTCGGAACTTGGCTTACTCTATGGCGAGGGCCGCGGAGTCGAACGTGACGACGCGAAAGCATTTGAACTGTTGCACAAAGCTTATGATCGGGGATTGCCTGACTTTTGCGCCGTGCTTGCTGGATACTACGCTGAAGGGCGTGGCGTCAAGCAGGATTTAACCAAGGCGTTCGAATTGTATTGCAAATGGAATGGCGACGAGCCGGAACCTTATTTAGAAGTCGCGCGATGCTACCGTTTCGGTCGCGGCGTCGAGGCGGACGAAAAGCAGGCGATCTATTGGTACGACTACGCCGGACGTTACGGATCAAACGAGGCTTTTCGCGAGTTGGTCGAATGGCGCGAGAACATGTCCGACGATGGATTGACCAAAGAAGAGAAGGAAAAAATCGAGTTTGCGAGGCGTCATTGCCTTCAAGACGACGAAGACGATTGATAAGAAGTCTTGCGTGAAGCAGTTTCGCCCGCGCTGCCGTTCAAAAACGTTTCGGTGTATTTGTTGGTATTCAGAATGAACAGCGAATAACTTTCGTCCATTATTTCCCTTTTTCCTCCGTCGTT
>CADACS010000154.1 GCA_902786505.1 uncultured Planctomycetota bacterium
ATGCTGCGTTTGGAATTGCGGCGGCCGCAAGGATGCAAACAGCCGTAAGGGAGAGCAGAAGGGAGCGCGGCAAGAGAGTATTTCGTTCCATGATATGCCTGTCGGTCGAGTGAATCGCGAGGGCGCGTCGGGGTAGTCCGGCCGGTTTTCGCGGGAAATGAAAAACAGAGTTCTTCTAAGTTACCGTTTGTCATAGAATATTATAGCAATAAATCGCGCATGTTTCAAACGGACTTGGAATCTTTCTCGCGGGTTGACGGTTGGCGCCGTTCTTGTATTATTGACGTAAGGAGCGCTCTGACGCAAACGTAACGCGGCGTTCCGTATTTGTTATTCAGCGTTGGAGAGAAACGCCGTTATGTCCAAAATATTGATAACTTCGGGTCCGACGCGCCAGTATCTCGATCCTATTCGCTACTTGACGAACGCGTCGAGCGGGCGCATGGGCGCGGCGCTGGCGCAGGCCGCGCTTGAGGCCGGTTACGAAGTTGTCGTTATTTCCGGGCCCGTCGATATTGAATATCCGAAAGGGGCGGAAGTCGTCAAAGTCGTCTCGACCGAAGAGATGCACGCGGCCGCCATTCAGCGGTTTGCCGAATGCGAAGGTGCGATCGGCGCCGCGGCTCCGTGCGATTATCGGCCGCTGGAAGTCCTGCCCGACAAAATGTCGAAAGAGGATTTTATCCGCTCTCCGGAGCAGCGCGGCGAGCTGCTGCTGCGCCTCTACGAGACGCCCGACGTTATGCGCGCGCTCGGAGCGATGAAACGCGAGCCGGAAGGCGACCGACCGAGTCAGTGGCTCGTGGCTTTTGCGCTGGAGACGTCGGATCATCACGTCAAAGCGCTGCAAAAGCTGCATCGGAAACGGTGCGATTTAATTGTGGTCAACGATCCGACGGCGATTAACGGCACAAAGACGAACGTTGAAATCTTGAATTCGGACGGCGATTCGATCGCGAAAGTCTCCGGCGACAAACTCGCGGTCGCGCGGCGTCTGTTTAAAGAAATACGCGGCTATCTGACTGAAAAGGAAGCGCGTCGTGAGAATTCGCGCCGCCCGTAAGTGCGCGGCGTTTATCCATATTAATTGAGGACAGGAAAAAGGCGGAACGATGGCTTGTTCTGAAAACTGCAACGAATCCGGATGCAACCACGATTGCGAGAATTGCGGCAAGAAAAACGATCCCAAATCTTTTCAGGAAGCGCCGCATGAG
Organism: uncultured Planctomycetota bacterium; assembly: GCA_902786505.1. GTDB lineage: Bacteria > Planctomycetota > Planctomycetia > Pirellulales > Thermoguttaceae > RUG369. The sequence continues at coordinate 1,215 of CADACS010000154.1, forward strand.
ATGAGTCGAATCGACAGCGTGATCGGCGTCGTGAGCGGCAAAGGGGGCGTCGGCAAGTCGCTTGTCTCCGCGCTGCTTGCGTGCGCGGCCCGCCGCAAAGGTTATCAGACGGCCGTTATGGACGCCGATATTACCGGCCCGTCGATTCCCAAAGCGTTTGGCGTGACCGACAAACTCATTGGGAACGATTTTGGAATTGTGCCCGCAGAGTCGAAAACAGGCGTTAAAATTACGTCGATCAACCTTCTCATGCAAGATCCGACCGATCCGGTTATCTGGCGCGGTCCGGTCATTGGCAACTGCGTTAAGCAGTTCTGGAAAGACGTGATCTGGAGCGACGTCGACTACATGTTCGTCGATATGCCTCCGGGGACGGGCGACGTTCCGCTGACCGTCTTCCAGACGATTCCCGTTAAGGGGATCGTCGTTGTCGCCACGCCGCAGGATCTCGTTTCGCTTATCGTGACCAAAGCGATTAAGATGGCGGAAATGATGAATATTCCGGTACTTGCGATCGTCGAGAATATGTCGTACTATCAGTGCCCGAAATGCGGCGAGAAGCATTCGATCTTCGGCGAGAGCAAGATAGAGGAGATCGCGAAAGAGCACGGAGTCGAGAAGGTCGTTAAACTGCCGATCGATCCGTCTATTGCCCAGGCTTGCGACCGGGGCGAAATCGAAACGGTCGAATCGGCCGGAATCGACGAAGCGTTCGACTACATCTCCTCTTGGCTGGAAGCCGCGCGCAAAGCGGGAGAAGAAGCGTGCGGGCAGAGCGGTTCCTGCCCCGGCTGCGACTCGTGTAAAGGCGACTCGTGCGACGGCGACGCGTGCGAAGGCTGCGACCGCCGGTCCGACTGCGAACGCCGGAAATAGTCGGCATGGCGCGCTAATCATACCGCGCAGAAAAAAAGACGGACGTCCTCGCAGCGGGGACGTCCGTTTTTTTATGAGCTTTCCGCGCCGTTACTCCCGCGTTAGACCGAGCGTTTCTTCCAGAATCAGCGTCGAGCAGGCGACGAGCTCGCCGCACGGCCGTTTGCGGTAGTATTCGGGCGTTCTTTGTTCCGGGGTCGGTTCGGAGGTCTTTTCCGTCAGTCCGAGGAGCTCGCGGCATACGATCGAACCGTTGAGCTCGCGAAATCGTTTCGCAAACTCTTGAATTTCTTTGTATTGCGCCGTCTTGCCCTGCCGGTCCTGAGGATCGCTCACGCCTTTTACCGCGCCCAAAACGAGAAGCGCGCCGCTTACCGCGCCGCATACTTCGCGCAGCCGTCCCATGCCGGCGCCAAAAGAGGACGCGAGTTTCGCGGCCGTTTCCGGCGCCAAACCGGTCTCGTCGCAAAATGCGAGCGCGACTGACTGCGCGCAGTTATACCCCTGCTCGAAAAACGCTTTCGCTTTAAGCGCGCGCTCGGAATATTCCAATTTCTGATAGGCGCCGTTCATTTCACAGCCTCGTCTTTCACAGCCGTTTCGTTCGCGAGCGTTTCGTCGACGCTCTGGACGGCGACCGCGTCTTCGGCGTCCGGGTTCATCGGCTTGGCCGCCGGATCGTGGAAGATAAAGAAGATCGCCGCGGCGACGCACAGGCCCGCCCAAAGGTAGTTCCAGCCGACGCGCTGCCTTGCGATAAAGATCGCGTAAGGAACGAATACGGAAAGCGTAATCGCCTCCTGAAGAATCTTTAACTGCGACAGGGACATCGCTTCGGAACCGACGCGGTTCGCCGGAACCATAATCATGTATTCAAAGAACGCAATACCCCAACTAACCACAGCCGCCAGAAACCAGCATTTTCCTTTCATGGTCGAAAGATGCCCGTACCAAGCGTAGGTTTGAAAAGCGTTGGAGCAGATCAGCATAAAAACGGTGAGAAAAATTTTCATAGCTCTGCCTACGTTTGCCTGGGTCTAAGGTCGCTTTAAACAACAGTTATTCAAGGGACAAACGTCGCATTTCGGACGCCTCGCGACGCAGTATTGCCGCCCAAGGAGGATCAGGCGGTGGCTTGCGTCGATCCACTCTTCTTTGGGGAAGAGGGAGTTGAGGTCGGCCTCGACTTTTTCCGGCGTCGTTTCGTCGGAAAGGCCGATTTTACGGCTCAGTCTCAGCACGTGCGTGTCGACGACAAATCCGGACGCGATTCCAAACGCGTTTCCCAGAACGCAGTTCGCCGTTTTGCAGCCGACGCCGGGCAGTTCGCGCAGCTTTTGGAAATCGTCGGGGACCTGTCCGCCGTACTTTTCCACGAGCGTCTTGGACGCGCGTGAAATATTGAGCGCCTTCGAACGGTAGAACCCGCAGCTCTTAATCGCTTCTCCGATCTCCCCGACGTCGGCGTTCGCGAACGCCTGCGCGTCTGGAAACCGGCGAAAGAGCTCGGGCGTTACCTGATTGACGCGTTTATCCGTGCATTGCGCGGAGAGAATCGTCGCGACGAGCAGCTCGAACGGCGAGCGATGCGTCAGCGCGCAGGACGGATTCGGATAAGTCTTTCGTAACGTTTCGCCAACTTGTTTGACCAACTTTTTGCGAGAAAGGTCCGATTTTTTTTTCGGTTTCGTTTCTTTCTTCGATTTTGGCGCGGCGTTTTGCGCGGACGTTCCCGCCGTTTTTTTATCGGTCGTTTTCAGGCTTTTTGCGCGTCTGCCGTTTTTATCTTTTTGTTCTGCCATAAGAACTTCGGTCTACATAAAGGAAACGCCAATCGAACGCGAGGGAACGACCGGCGTTTAGCGAGTTTCACGGGCGCGGGAACAGCGCGTTATTTCGGTTTCGCGGTCTGCTGCGACGCCGTCTTGGCTATCGGTTTGGCCGCCGGCTTGACGGTCTCCCGCCTTGCGGCGGCCGTCTTGTCGGTCTGCGGAAGGGGCGGTTCGTCCAGTTCGGCGCCATCCTTGGCTTCGCCTTTCTCTTTGGCGCCGTCTTGACCGTCCGTCGTACTGGGCGAGACGGTCGCCGCGACGCGGGGCGTCAGTTTGAACGATTCGACGATTTCGGCGCCCGATTCGTCGTAGCGCTCGAGGAGATCGCCCCGAATTTCGAACATGATCGTCGCCTGGTTTCCGTCTTCGTCGGTTACGAGATAGTAAACCCAGCGGAAGGGGATCGACTCATAGGCGCCGTCGGCGACGACGTAGAGGATTGTAAGTCCGTCGTCGGTCCGATATGCGGATTCCTTTTTGAATTCGGCGAATCGGTCGCCCAATCCTTTTTGGATTTCGTCTTTGTAACTGTTGAGCGTCGGCTGAGTCGACAGGTCGATTTTGCCGTTCGAGAGAATGTTGCACTGGGCGACGGCCTCGCCGCGGTCGACGTAGCACAGCGCGGTAACGTTTTTGGAATCCTCGATCATCTTCCAACGCCGCGAATGCTGGAATTTCCAGGGGCCTTTCTGGGCGTTGTAGTAGAGACGGAGCTGTTCGGGAGTCGGGCCGCCCTTGAATTTTGCGACGACGTCTTCGGTCAGCTTTTCGGGCTTTTCGAGGGGCGCGACGTTAATCTTGAGCGTAACGTTGCATTCAAGTCCCGGCGTGGCGACGCTTTCGGACCGCCGCTCGGAGATGCGGAGCCCGAACCACGTAATGCGGCGCGCGGCAAGGTCGAACTGGAATTTCCCGTTGAGGTCAAGCCCAATGCTCGCGCCTTCGGACGCGCATTCCATCGTACTGGGCAGATCGTTTCCTTTCGCGTCTTTTCCGCCTTGCTGATAGAGCTCGACTTCCGCGAAATTATCGACGATCGAGGTGAGCGTCAGATTGACCGTATTGTTCTGAACCGCGTCGACGCCGAGCATTGCGGCAAGGACGTCGGTGGGAATTTGCCACACGTCGCCCAGTTTGACCTGCCGGTTCGGAAGAAGGCGGTCGAGGAGCGTCGTGTTGAAAGGCGCTTCGCTCAAGAGCGCGTACTGCTCCGCTTTCATGGGGCCGGCGGGGCTGTACAGCGTGATCTTTTTGCCGTCGAATACGGACGCGACGTTCTGCCGCGAGCGATCGAGAAGAGGTCGGGTAATCGTGGAACCGAATTTGCGCTTCATGCCCGCCTGTTCGTACTGGCGGAGCGAGCGGATCGCGCCGGTCGGCGAATAGGTCTCAAAGAGCTCTTCGTACTTAAATCCGGCGACAAATTCGATGCCCGCGCGTTCGTACTGGCCCGCCTGATTCGTTTGAAGAACGTCGCCCGAACCTTCGAGCGTAACTTCAACGACGTCGACGGTTCCGGCTTTTCGGCTCGACGTCATGAGGCACGATTCCTGCTGCTTGACGTCGGCTGCGCCCGGCTGCGTCCCCGCGGCTTGCGGTTGGCGAACCGCGGCCGCTTGCCGAGCGGCGGCGGGCGTATTCGGCCTCGCGGAAGGGGCCGGCGCCGCGTTGGCGCCGCGCTGCGCGTTAGCGGCGTTATTGGGGAGGCCGCGAAGCGTTCCGATACGCGAGTTGACTGCGGAACGGCCGTCCGCGGCGCCCGTGTTTCGCGCGTTGTTCTGACCGAAAGCGACGGCCGGAAGGATCGCCGCAACGACGGCGCCGATTCGCAGTATCGCGGCGAATCGGCTCAAAGTGAGGTATTTGCCGACGGTTGGACGTACGGATAAGGAACAGGTTTTCATAAAGCTTCCCCTGACATAATTTCGTAATTTCACGGGCGCAGAAAGGAACGAACGGAACTCCGAACGTCCGTTTTTTCAGGCGCCGCGCCGTACACGATATTGTTTAACCGGCATTTAATCAAGACGAAAAATGCGGCCGGCGCGAAGGGAAGCGAAAAACGCGCCGGAAAAGAGAACCGTCAGAGCTCGGTTTCGTCAGGCTTTTGACGCAATTCGGGAAGTCGAAAGAGTCTGCGCGCGTTTGCGGTCGTTTGCCCGACGATCTCCGCGACGGACGCGTCGCGCAGTTCGGCGAGTCTCCTCGCGACGAACGCGGTCGTGAGCGGCTCGTTGCGTTCGAGTTTGCCGCGGAGCGGGTGGGGAGTCAGGAACGGACAATCCGTTTCCAATAGTATTCGGTCGGCTCGAACGCGCCGCGCAACGTCCCAGAGTTCCGCGAATTTCTTGCTCGTGTAGGTGACGAATCCTCCAAATCCGAGATAGAATCCCATTTCGACGAGCTCTTCCGCCTGGTCCAGAGTCCCGCTGAACGAGTGAATCACGCCGCGCGCCGCGTTTGGG
>CADACS010000155.1:0-5093 GCA_902786505.1 uncultured Planctomycetota bacterium
TCCGCATATTGCGGAGGAACTTTGGGCTTTACTGGGCGCGTCGAACACGCTCGCGTATGAACCGTGGCCCACGTGGGACGAAAACGCTCTCAAAGAACGTTCCATTATCGTCCCTGTTCAAATCAACGGTAAGATGCGCGGTCGAATCGAGATGGCCGCTGATTCGAGTCCTGAACAGATGGAAGCCAGCGTGCTAGCCGACCCGCGTATCGCGTCGTTGATTGAAGGAAAGACGATCGTCAAAAAGATTGTCGTTCCGGGCAAAATGGTTAACCTTGTCGTTAAGTAACTGAAAGTTCAAATCGGCCTTTGCCCGGAGTCTGCCGCGATCGCGTGCCGACTCCGGGCATGGCGCTCATTTCAGACGTTTAATTCCCCTGCTCGCTTCAAAGGAGTTCTTTATGTCTACGAAAAAGCGGAATCCAAACGAATGTACGCGTCGCTCTTTTCTAAAGACGTCCAGCGCGCTCTCGTTGGCAATGTTTTCTACATTCTCCCCTCTGCAGCAGGGCTACTCGGCCGATTCGCCAAACGAACGTTTTAAAATCGGTTTTATCGGCTGCGGCGGCATGGGATCTTGGGACGCGCACGAAATGTCCCTTTTTGGCGACGTCGTTGCCCTGTGCGACGTCGACCTCAATCACGCCGAAGCATGCCGTAATAACGAAGGCGTCGTGCGTAAAGAGAGCGAATGCTTTGTTACTCAGGATTATCGAAAACTTTTGGAAAGAAACGATATCGAAGTCGTCGGTATCGCCACTCCGGATCACTGGCATGTAAAAATTGCGATTGAGGCGCTCCTTGCAGGAAAGCACGTCTTCTGTCAAAAGCCATTAACGCTCACCATTGAAGAAAATAAGTTAATTCGCAACGCCGTTAAGAAGACAAATAAAGTATTCCAAGTGGGGACTCAGCAGCGCCTCATGAAGGATCACTTTATGCTCTCGACCCTAATGGTCCGCAAAGGTTTGCTCGGCGATATTAAACGTATTGTCGTCTATCTTGACACGGGTCCTAAAGGCGGTCCTTTCGAAACGGCCCCGGTTCCGGACAGTCTTGATTGGAATGTGTTCCTTGGTCAGGCCCCTTACGTCGAGTACCGAAGAGAACGCGCTGCGGGAACGTTCCGCTACTGGTACGAGTATTCCGGAGGTCAATTTACCGACTGGGGAGCTCACCATATCGACTGCGCCCTCTGGGCCGTCGATCAACTCGGTCCCGGACGCGGAGTTGTGGAAGTCGACGGAAAAGACGTCGTCCACGCCTCTCCTCTGGACGAAAAAGGGTATCCGAAATTTGACGACCGTTACAGCACGGCGGTTAATTTCAATATCGTAACGAAGTTTGCAAACGGCGTCGAACTGGTCGTTCAAGATAAACCGAGAGCCAACGGCATTATCTTCGAAGGCACGGACGGACGCATCTTTGTCGATCGCGGACGCGTTACCGGAAAGCCTATCGAAGAGAATCGTCAAAACGTGCTTAAAGAGGAGGATTTCGTCGCCCTCAATAAGGACAAGCCGATCGAAAATCACAAGGCGAATTTCTTCAGATGTATTCGCGAAGGCGGACTCCCCGCTTCCGACGTCTACACGCACACGTACGCGATGACCGTCTGCCATCTATGCGGTATCGCCGCGCGGCTCGGACGCACAATTAAATGGGATACTGAGAAAGAAACGATCGTTGGCGACGACGAAGCGGCCGCCTTTATGAGTCGTAAACAGCGTGAAGGATTTGAGATTCCTGTCGTTTGAAACGTTCCGAACTCACTGCGGTCTTAACTTCAGGGCGAGGCTTTGAGAGAAGACCGTTAGAAAAAAAGGAAAAAAACGCCAAACAACCAGGAAATCCTTTTCTTTCGAAAACAAATTCGATATAATCCGAGCGTGGCTTGGCCGTGATTTTACACAGATATACTCTGGAATAATCACGAAGCCGCGCTCGTTTTGCTGCAGATTCAGCGCGGCGTTGTCTATCCAAGTTACTGTTTAACAAGGGGATCTGTAGCCCGGCGTCAATCAAAATTGTGTTTTGGTTTGACGGTCGTCACGACAGACGTTAAAAAATACCTGTAGGGATTACTGACATGAAAAAAAATGTTATCGCATTGATCCTTGGCGGCGGACAAGGTACAAGACTGTATCCTTTGACCAAAATGCGCGCTAAACCTGCAGTGCCAATTGCGGGCAAGTACCGTTTGATCGATATTCCCCTGTCGAACTGCATTAACAGCGGTCTCAATAAAATATACGTCATTACGCAGTTCAATTCCGACAGTTTGCACCGACACCTTCAATCATACCGTTTCGATCCTTTTGGACACGGGTTCGTTCAAATGCTGGCCGCGCAGCAAACTAGCGACGGTTCCACGTGGTATCAGGGAACGGCGGACGCGGTCCGGCAGAATTTTAAATTCATTCAACAACGCAACGTCGATTACGTTTTAATTCTTTCGGGCGACCAGCTCTACCGCATGGACTTCCAGAAGATGATTGAAACGCACGAAAAGAACCACGCTGACGTTACGATCTCTACGATTCCCGTACGCAAAGAAGACGCTTCTTCGCTCGGAATCATGCGCATCAGCGAAGAAGGACGCGTATTAGGTTTCCTTGAAAAGCCTAAGACCGACGAAGAGTTGAAACACGTCTACACGGGCGAAGATTTCATTCGGGAACAAGGTTATGAGCCTAACGGCCGCGAATACCTGGCGAATATGGGCGTATACCTCTTCAATATGGAGACGCTCGTTGAAGCGCTTGACAAGACAAACTATACCGACTTCGGTAAAGAAGTATTCCCCGCGACAATTCGAACAAAGAACGTCTGCGTCCATCTTTTCGACAGCTATTGGGAAGACATTGGTACGATTCGGGCGTTTTACGAAGCCAACCTCGCGCTCGCCCAGAATCCTTCTATCTTTGAAATCTCCCCGCCAGACACGCCGACCTATTCCCGCCTGCGGTATCTGCCGGCAAGTCGTTTTGACGGCGCGACAATTCGGCACAGTTTAATCGCTGACGGTTGCGAGATTGGCGAAGACGCGGTTATTGAAAACTCCATTATTGGAATCCGAAGCAGAATCGGGAAAAAGTGCGTCATCCGTAATTCGATCATTATGGGGCAAGACTTTATCACGAGTAAGAAAGAAGACGACGCCGATCTCGCGGCGGGCCGTCCCGTCGTTGGAATTGGAGAGAACGCGATTATTGACAGCGCAATCGTCGATAAGAACTGTCATATCGGTCACGACGTCGTGATCAAAAACCCGTTTAAAGTCCAAAACACAGAAGAAATGGACTTCGGCATGATTCGCGACGGCGTTACCTGTATCGTCAAGGGCGCAATCCTTCCCAACAACTGGTCGCTCGTCGACGCGCTGAACCAGAAGCAAGAGCCTCAACAAGACGCTCAAGACAATTGAAGTTCCGCGAAAAATCTTAGTTAAGAACCGCGACTAAATAAAAGAATCCGCGCTAACGCCATTATACGGTTAGCGCGGATTTTTTAACGCCTAAACCAAACGTTCGGACGAACGCGTCGCGTTCGTCCGGACGCCGGCTATATCACGTCATTCAGCTTTAGGCTCTGCGGCTTGCTGCGCCGCTTGAAGTTGAGCGCGAAGCGCGTCCGCTTCGGCGCGAACAGAACTAATCTGAGTCTTTGCCTGCTCTAACGCGTCGTTCAGTTCTTTAACTCGAGCGTCGTAATTCGCCCGAAGTTGAACGTTCTGCGTTTCCGCCGTTTTGCGAGCGTCGGTCGCCGCCTGAAGTTCCGCCTGAACTGCGTCAACGCGCTTTTCAGCGTTAGCCTTTTCCTCCGCTACTTGAGATTGCAGCGCGTCGGTTTCCGCCTTAGCCGCGTCGCGTTCTTTTTCAAGTTTCGCGAGATTCTCAGAAGCCGCGGCCGCGGCGTTCTGCGCTTTGTCGGCGGCTTCTTTAGCGTCGGCGTTTGCCTTATCGAGCTCGCTCTGAGCCTTATCCGCGGCCTCTTTGGCGGCGGCGTTCGCCTTTTCAAGCGCTTTCTTCGTCTCGGAAAGCTCGTCTTGCAGCTTGCGTTTTTCTTCCGCTTCGCGCTTTTCTTTCTCCGCCGCGGCAGCCTCAGCCTTTTCTTTAGCGGCCTTCTCTTTTTCAGCGGCTTCCGCCGCTTTCGCAGCAGTTTGTTCGGCAATCTTCTTGTTCAGAGCGTCGAGTTCCGCGGCTTCTTGCGCGGCCTCCTCAGCGGCTTCAATCGCCTGAGCTTGAGACGCGGTCTTTGCGGCGCCGTAAACGCCGAGAGTCGTCCCGTTTTCAACTTTAGGCGCTCGGTACCAGACGCCGCTCAGCCAGTCGGCCAACATGCCGACTTCCTCAGGAGTCATCAGTTTGTCCCCTTCGGTCGGGCAGTAGGCGGGCATGCGGTCGTTATTCTTGCCGTAGAATTTCGTCTGCGTAGGATCGGCAATAAATCCGGCGATCCAGTCGCGACTCATATATCCGCGAAGATCGCAGGCATGATCGTTCTTTTCGGTTCCATAGAACGCATGGCATTCCGTACAGGTCAGGAAGTCCATGTCGGAAATCGCGTTTGGAGCAAGGCCAAGATATTCGCCGTCGACTAACGGACGAATCGATTTGAGCTGCGCCTCTGCGGAAAGAACGTCGGCGATCGCGTCGCACGAAGCGACAACCCCTTCTCGGATACGGTTGACGTACTTCTGATCTTCAGGAGCAATCGGCTCGTCGTTTCCGTTGAGAGTGGCAAGGAACGTATCCGTGAGGAAGTCGTCAAAGTTTTCGTCTTTAACGAGCTCGACATTTTCTTCGTCAAGTAAAAGTTCGACGTACGTCTCGTCGGAAAGAAGCGCGATCAAAACGTCTTTGAGCGCGGCCAAAACGGGCGCGGGAAGCTTCGGATCAAGCTCTGAAATAAACTCTTCGTCGGCAAGCTTCTCCGTTAAAAGTTCTCTTAACTTGGCAAGATAATCTTGCTGCGCGGTTTCGACCTCTTCATCGGAGAAGTCGCCGTCTTCATTAAGTATCTTTTCCAGCAGAGTAAGGTTGTCTTCTTCCTCGCAGAAATAAAAAAAAACGGATTCGAGAATATCATAC
>CADACS010000155.1:5168-11544 GCA_902786505.1 uncultured Planctomycetota bacterium
CCGTTGAGCATGAAGAGCCCGCCGTCAAGCATAGAACCGCCAAAAACGCGCCCCTTCATAAAACCAATCATCGAGCCTTTTTCCGCAAAAGCGGTCTTGCCAAAGCAGTCGTCGTCGGCAAGAGTTTCAAGATTCGTAAAACCTCGAATCCATTCCGCAGTATGAGCGCCGTAAAGATTCGGGGCGGTCGGTTCGGAACATGGAATCTCAACATAGTCAGGATCCGCAGTATCCTTATTTTTGGAGACGAAGTTATGGCAGCTGGCGCAATTCTGTTCAAAAAGGACAGGTCCGCGTAAGAAAGCGTCGTTCTTTATCAGTTCCAAAGCGCCCGACTTCGGAATACCCGACGGCGCAAAAGCAAGCTCAACGGCGCGATCCGCAGAGCGTTCCGCGTCGGCAACGCTCGCAAGGAATTGACGGGAATGTTCAAACTCGTCCGGCTCGCCTGTTTCGTCTGACGCCTGTTCCGCCGGCGGAGCCGTCTTACCGGCCCATGCCGCTTTGTAATCGTCGGCATATGAAAGGTATGTAAAGACGCACACGACGACGAAGAATACGCCCGTCAGTCCTACGCAAAGGTAGTGCAGAGGTTTAATACGTCCCAAAATAGGAAGCGCGAAGAAGAAAAGTAAAAGGCACGGCGGAACGACAAAAATGGCGTATACCATGCCGATCTTCGAGAAAATCGGCAATTTCGACATGTGATAAAGAGCGCGGAAGGACCATTCGGGCCTCGCGGCGTCATAGGAACTCGACACGTCGACTGGCGCTGTCAGCTCGGCGCCAAGATAGGATTCGGCGGGCAGAGTCGCGGCGCGGCTCTCAACTTGGGCCTGAGTCAGCGAATGCTGAAAAACGAGGAGCAAAACGGCGGCGAGCGCGATTAGGCAGATAACTCCTGTCATGAAAGCTTCGCAACTCCAGAACGGGCGGCGTTGCTTAACAGCGCACGCAAGCGCGCACGGATGGATATTGTCGAAACGCTGCTCCGTGAGGAAAAGCTTACGGGAACGGATATCGAAATACTTCCAGAAGCACAGAACGACGAAACCGCCTCCGCCAAAGACGCAAACGTGCAGGAAAAGGAACCGCGTCAGCGTGAGAGAACCAAACTGAGGATCGGGTCCCCCGACGACCAACTGATAAAGCGGAACGCCGATAACGGGCAGAAGCTGCAGGAAAGACACGCGTGTAATCGTCGCAAAGTAACCGGACTGAGACCACGGCAAAAGGTCGCCCGTCAGGCAGCTGCAAAGCGAAAGCAGGAAAACGACAAGCGCAGACCAGTAGACGAACTCGCGAGGTCTACGGTAAGACCCGTGCACAATCAACGCGAGGACGTAAAATCCGGCTGTAAGTACAAAAAGCTGCGCCGAAAAATGATGGATACCGCGTACCAACCACCCTAACGGCAGAACATACTGAATGTAGAACACGCTTTCCCAGGCGCTCGTCGCGCTGGGAGAATAAAATGCCCACAGGAAAATACCGGTAAGCGCCTGAAGCAAAAACAGGAAAACCAACGTCGTCGGCAAAAAGCGACAACAGCAACGACTCGCGGGAACTCGCCAATTCGCAACCGTCTTAATCGCGGTCCAAAAACCGGTTCTTTCATCCAACCATTTTAGAAAGTTCATTGTATTTATTTCGCCGTTTGATTCTAATATTTCACGCCGAGAAGAAAAAGCGCAGAAGGTCTTCATTCTCGACTTTGACGGAAAAAGCCGCTAAACAGATCTAGATGAACTCAGACCGGTTTCTTTTCAGCGGTTCCCAACTGGAAGTTTTGATACTTAACAAAGACTTTGCCCGATTCGTCGACGCGCGCTTCAAGGGCGTCAAGGGATCGCGCGGACTTCGAGTTTTCAGGCTGCACACGCTCGCCGTTGAGATAGAAGGTATCTCCGTGACACGGGCAATAAAACAGAACTTCCGTCTTTCCTGTCGTGGGGTTTTTGGTAGGTCCGACTTTCACACGGCAGCCGGCATGGGGACAGACCGTCTGAAAAGCGGCGACTCCGGGAGAGCCGTCTTCATTCGTCTTTTTGCAAAGGTAAACAACGCCGATCGTCTGATTCGGAGACGTCGTCCACGCGTCGCAAACGTTGTCCAAAACAACAAATTGTCGGGGCGTTTCGTCAAGGGCGTCGTACGTTGTCAGCTGATACTCTTTTCCGGAGAGACCCTCTTGCTGAAGTGGAAAAAGAGCCATACGCGCCCCTGCGTACGTCGGAACGGCAAGAGCCGCGGCGCCCATGCCGGCTCCAAGAACGGAGAGGCAAAAACTGCGTCGGTCTTGTCCCTCTGATGCAGATCCGCCATGACAACAACAGGTCTTGGTTTCTTTGTCGGAACAGGAATTACCGGACATTGTAACAAAACTCCTAACGTGAAATATGTAAAAACTTACTGTATACGTCTGCGTTCGTCTATTCGCCGGGCAAGAGGCGAAACCAACCGCCTAACGCCCACGGCGTGTACCGTAGGGAGCATACCCAACATGGCAAAAAAACTCCCCTATCCAAAAAGGGTAATATAAAAAAGTCGAATTTCAAGAGACGGCCTTCTAAAAAAAGGGGAATTTGATAAATTCGCCCCATTTTATCCCATTTACACTAACCGTGTGTTTAAGCTGCCTTTATCAAATATCAAAGGACGTCCCCGCGCCAAAAAACGAAACTCTTTCTCCTAAAACGTCATATAAACGTTCATATGCCGCGCGTCCGGTACAGTGTCCGGTGTAAAACCGCGTCGGCCAAGCCGCCATTCTCTCGGCGATTTTATCTAAAACGGCAGAGGGAACCGTTTCGCCGCGACTTGGTATCATGAGATGAAAACCGCCGACGACAACGTCTGGAGCGTCTCCAAAAATATCGATGAAGCGGTTGACAATATTGACGACGCCGCAGTGCGCGCACCCGACAAATAAAACCTTTTTGCCCGTCTCCGTTATCGCCGCCAAATTCTGTTCATGCGCAAATGCGTCGCGCGAAAAGAGCTCGGGAGAATAATAGGCGGCGTCCTCTGTCAGAGCGTCGGACGCCGGATCCTTGAGCGTAAAAAGCGTGTCGTTCGCTTCCGACCGTAATTCCCGTATTTCAACTTGGGAAAAAAGCGTCAAACGCCCGTCAACTTTAAGGACGCCAGGATTGAAAACAAGTCGGCCGGCAAGCGCCGACTGAGAAAGCTCAGGAAAACCGATATTCTCGAAGCGTCCGTTCTTACGGAGTGAAAAATGAGGTTCAAAAGCGCTTTCCGTCGAATATATCGTGGCGCGACGGTTGAGTTCTAGAAAAGTCGGCAAACCGCCGACGTGATCGCGATGCCCGTGAGACAGAAACAGCGAATCTACTTCGGAAACCGCGACTCCAAAGCGCTGCGCGTTGCGCGCAAACAAACCTGACGCGCCAACGTCGATCATAAACTTTCTGGTCCCGTCTTCAACGTACAGGGAAAGCCCGTGCTCCGCTTCAAATCCGTCGCGTGAAGAGGAATCTTCCGTCAAAACCAGAACGCGCATTCGTCCCTCGGTCAGAATAAAACGCCGACTAAAAAAACACGATGAAAAACGATTCTGCTTAGAGATACGGGAAACAAGAATCGCTCTGCCAAGAAATAAAAAAATGAGCGATATTGGACTCGAACCAATGACCTCCAGCTTGTCGAGCTGGCGTTCTAACCAAACTGAACTAATCGCTCATGAGAGGCGCGCGCACCGACTAAACGGCGAAAATGCGCCTCAGTAGTGTAAGGATTATTGCATATAAAGACGAATCGTCAAGAGGTGAAATCGTTTTTTTCTTCGCGGTTTGAATTCAGAAAATGTCAACTTGGCGAAAGTGTTGTTAATAATGGGTTCTTTTCAACGCGACATTTTTGCGAAAATAGTTAAAAAAAAGAGTCTACCGATTGTCAAAGAACGTGAAAAAAACTACAATATCGGTGGCGGTCGTTTTACTGTCGGTCGACTTTGTTCGGCTTGTTTTGCGTCGCCCCAGCTTATCGTCGTTTGATATATCGCGCAAAAACGCATTGCGCGGTCTATCGGACGCGGCGCCGCGAAACGCGCCGACAATCTGGCGACCTGATCGCCGCTTTCATTTTGTCTTTCGGAGAATTCCCAGTGTCAAATAAACAATTCGCGTCTTTGGAGGAAGTTCGTAAAAAGGAATTCCTAGGTCATCCCGTAGGATTATGGGCTCTCTTCACGACAGAGATGTGGGAACGTTTTTGCTACTACGGCATGCGCGCGCTCCTGGTTCTCTATCTGATCTCGACCTTAACAGATTCGAATCCCGGTTTCGGTTGGTCGGAAAAAGACGCTAGCGAGCTTTATGGCTGGTTTACCGGACTTGTCTATCTCTTCCCGCTTTTGGGCGGTTTCATCGCCGACAGATTTTTAGGTCAACACCGTTCCGTTCTTCTGGGCGGTATCCTTATGGCAGTCGGCGAATTCTGCCTCTTCTACACAGAGTTCTTCCGCCAAAGCGCTCACACGATGATCACGCCGGAAAGCGCTCCCGGCGCCTTCTGGTGTTTTATTGGCGGGTTGTTCCTAATTACGCTCGGCAACGGATTCTTCAAGCCGTGCATCTCCGTCATGGTCGGCGAACTTTACGAAAAGAACGATCCGCGCCGCGACGACGCGTTTACCATTTTCTACATGGGCATTAATGTCGGCGCCTTTTTGGCTCCGTTTATTGCAGGGTCCATCGGCGAAAAGATCAGCTGGCACTGGGGCTTCCTGACCGCGTGCGTCGGCATGCTTTTTGGAATCACCACTTATTCGTTGCTTCGTCCGAAGTATCTCGGGCATATCGGCATGAAGAAGACAAAAGCGGAGATCGCGGAAGAAGAGTCGGCTAAAGCCGCCGAGCCTAGCCCTCAAACGCCCCAAGTTTCGACGGCGAAGCCTCGGCTTACCAAAGTTGAGATCGACCGAATCGCCGTTATCTTAACGCTCACGTTCTTCTGCATTGCGTTCTGGTCCGTTTTTGAACAGGCGGGCACGTCGCTCAATATTTTCGCCAAGAAGGAAACGAACCGTCAAGTTCCCGCGGCCGTTGGACAGCATCTCCCCGGTTTTCTCGCGAATCAGGACGAACTCGACGCCAAAATCGCCATGAACGAGCTGCGCTCCGATCTTCTCCCGCTCATGGAATCGGTCGACGCCTTTGAAGACGACGTCCAGAATCTTCCCGAAGAATTGCGAACCCTTATCTTCTCGCAAAAATTCGACGAAATAGAAACCAAAATCGACGAGCTTAAAGGTCAATTGGTCGAAGAAGAAAAGGCCGAGTTTGAAGAAGCCTTGGCGAACGTTATGGAGTCGTACGAACAGGCGGCCTTCTCCTTCAGGAAAGCAAACGAGGCGAAAAAGAAAGCCGGATTTGAAGAACTTGCTCTCTCTGTTTCCGACTTCAACTCCGCCTACGAAATCGGAAAGGTTGAACGCGAAGAAATCCTCAAAGAGGTAGAGAAACGCTTCGAGGAAAAGATCAAAGAATTGGCTGACGCCGACGAAGAAACTCTCGCCGCCGTTAAAGAAGGCCTTGAAAAAGACGTCCTTAAAGAGCGCCAGAATCAGTTCCTCGACCAGGAAAAGAAAAACATCGACGAGAAAACCGCGATCTATACGTTCCCGACCACTTGGTATCAGTCGGTCAATCCGCTGGCGGTCGTCATCTTTGCTCCGCTCTTCAATCTCCTCTGGGGATTCTTGAGACGGCGCGGCTTGGAACCGTCCACTCCTGTAAAATTCGGTATCGGCTTAACGCTGCTGTCGATCGCGTTCATGTTTATGATTACGGGCGCGCTCAACTCCGTTAAGACAAACGGCAACGCCGGGGCCTACTGGCTGCTATGCACGTACCTGTTCTGCACGTGGGGCGAGTTGTGTCTCTCTCCTGTAGGTCTCTCTATGGTTTCGCGCCTCGCGCCTGCCCGATTTGCCTCGCTGCTCATGGGCGTGTGGTTCCTCTCGAGCGCAATTGCCGGGTACCTGTCCGGCAAACTCGTCGCCGTACTCGGTTCCGGTTCCGACGCCGTTTCCTTCTGCTTTGGCAAACAGGGCGGCCTCGCGGACTTCTTCCTCATTCTGACGCTCGCGCCGCTCATCGCCGGCATTATCGTCTTCATCCTCTCGCCTAAACTGCGTAAGATGATGCACGAAGGGGAATGAGACCTATCGGCTGAGTTTAAACGCCAACCGTAAACATAAAGTCCCGAAACAGAGCCAGTCTTTGTTTCGGGACTTTTGCTTTACTAGAACGTTTGTTAACGGCGCGGTCTCCGCTGTTCTACGAATTGTCGAAAAGAAAGGGCGCGTCTTGACACATCCCTTGAAAGAATGGGCGTCTGATATATAATTCAA
>CADACS010000156.1 GCA_902786505.1 uncultured Planctomycetota bacterium
CATGTCGATACTTTGAGGCTCGCGATCATACCATTCGCTTTCCATCGCGTCCGTTTCGGCGAGGACGTCGTCCGCTTCGGTAAAGGACTCGCTTTCGCTCTCGTAGTAGGAATCTTCTTCGAACAAAACTAAGCTCCTAAATGTAAAATTGACCGACATACCGACCGCGCGCGCGTCAAAGCGCGGCGGAAGGCTTCCAGATACACGGCCTGCGGCGCGCGTCTAGTTTCCTATACGCCGGATTTAAAAAAACGGCGCGGAAAAAGCCGGACAACGCAGGTATAAATCGACGTGCGGCCGCGTCCAACTTCGGAAAAAAACGGGCGAACCCGCCTTCCAAGGGTTAGACATTTTTTTAGACCTCAAAAAATCGACTGTTCCCAATCATTCGTCATGACCGTCAATAACCGATTCTTTGATACGGTCTCACGTCGGCGACCGTCCAATTCGCCATATCGGGAACGGCGCACGCGCCCTGAAAAAGGGCCTCGACGCCGTCGGTCCGGACCTGCCCTTCGCGCTTCACGGCTCCCGCGACAGCCGCGAGGCGCCCAAGAAACGCGAAAAATAAGCCATTATTGATATAGTAATTGGAAAACCGTCTGTTATCGCATACTTAATTCCACAATACTTAAAAAACGGGAAAAAATATGCCAATTGTGCGGATTGTATTGATTATTCTGCTACAAGGTTCCCATTCCGGGTAAATTACGCCGGGAAAAGAAAACTTGCGCGGAACTTAATATGCGGGTTTTTAAGCAGAGGACGGGGAGCATGGCTCGCTTACGGTTTCCGGAGATCCGCGCGCCAGGCGCGGCGGAGAATCGAAAGCGACTTAACTTAGTCAACGAGTAAAACGGCTCGAACAACGGCCGTTTCGGTCCGCGGCGCCGTTCTAACGAATCGGGCGCCTTATGAGCTTTTGCGTACGACGCGCGTCTGGATTACGGCAGGCGGAGCCTTCAATCTTTATACGCCTGAGACGCGGTGGGCGACGTTGGCCAGAAGCAAAAGCGCTAAAACGTCAGTGTCTTTGACGTCAAAAGTGAAATTTCGTTACAGGAATTTTCAAAAAAATCAATAATTTTTTATAAAGGCGCTCCCATTCCCCGCGATTAGGCGTCATAATGAGAGCGGCGCCGGTCGGCCTGTTCCGTCAGCCGCCCTTATTTATCGCTGTTATTCCCTGCTTTTATTTACGAGGTTACAATGCAATATCGTTTAACGTGCAAATGCGGACGCGCCTATCCGGTCGAGACGGGCCAGGCGGGCGGAACTATTTCCTGCGAATGCGGCGAAACGATCCAGATTCCTACCATGATGAAGATAAAGCGCCTGCCCGAATGGGACGAAGGCGCCGACGCCGAATCGGAAGAAGCCGCCCAGGAGAGCTCCGAAGCGCCCGAAACCGCCGACGCCGAGAAAAAAACCGACGGCAAGCAGAAAAAAGAGCGCCTCTCCTCGAAGCGCAAAGGGCTCTTTATCGTCGCCGGGCTATTCTTCGTCGTGAGCGTCTTCTTCTTTACGTTCATTATCTCGCACAAGCCCGATCCGCGCATGGTCTTCTATAAGCAGATCAACTATAAGCTCGAAGACGGACGCAATATCAAGCGCGACTCGACCCCCATTTTGGAAGAGGATTTCGGATTCTACTACCTTCAGGATCCCTATATGAACCAGACGTACGAGATGAACGACCTCAGTATCGAACACCTCACCGACTTCTACGCCTATCAGTATTTCAACTACCTCAAAAAACTCGATCTGAGCGACAACTTTTACGAGAACTACGACGCCGTCCTCACGAAATGGCGGCTCTGGGTGATCGCGTGGGGCCTCGTCGCGCTCGCGTCCCTGATCGGAGCTATGTGCGCGCTCTTCATTAAGGAATCGAACAGACAGGTCGGCGTTATGCGCGGCGAAGGATGGAAATAGCGCCCGAACGCCGGCGCGGCCGAACGGCGCCGCGAACCGCTCGCTCCATTATTCAACGGATTGGAAAAACTCATGGTAAAAAAAGCGCCAAAACAACTCAAAGCAGAAGTGAAATCAACGAAGAAGAGCGTTAGAGTCAAGTCGGAGGACGCGCGCGTCGACGCCGAGCCTCAGCAGGCAATCCAGCCGACGCGGCCAAAAGCGAAGATCGCCGGCAGGCGCGCGGGCAGACCGGTCGGGTCCGGAAAATACGGCGAGCCGACCAAAGCGGTTCGCGTTCCGGTCTCGTTCGTCGACCGCGTCGACTCGCTCGTCGAGCGCGGCGGGCTCGTCTGCAAACTGTACGACTACCGTATTCAGGCGGGCTTTCCGTCCCCGGCCGACGACGCGCCCTCGACCTCGCTCGACCTCGCCAGCTTTCTCGTTCCGAATCCGCCCGCGACCTTCTTTATTCGCGTGAGCGGCGAGTCGATGCGCGACGCGGGCATATTTCCCGACGACATTCTCATCGTCGACCGCAGTCTGGAAGCGACGAACGGCGACGTCGTCGTCGCGGCCGTCGACGGCGAATTCACCGTCAAGCGGCTCTATAAGAGCCGCGGCGTCGTCGAGCTGCGCCCGGAAAACAAGCGCTTCTCCCCGATCCGGCTCGAAGGGGACGCCGAGCTCGTTATCTGGGGCGTCGTTAAGAAAGTCATTCACAACGTCTGACGCGGCCCATTCCTTTTCTATCCGTTAATCCAATGACACGTTCGAACGGCGCGCCGGCGTCCGACAGGCAGTACAAAGCGGCGTGGCAAAAGCGGTTCGGCGTCAAATCGCCTCGCGCCGCTCAGGCCGCCGCCATGCTCGCCGACGCGTTCGCAAGCCGCGCCGAAGGGGCCGAGGCCGGATTTCGGCAGGTCCAGGCGGCGCTCCGCTCGACCGCGCTCTTCTCTTCGCCCGTTCCCGCAAGCGCCGCGTGGCGCGCTCTTATTCCCGGCGCCTTCTCCGACGCGAATCCGCTCCGCGTCCCGCAGGAAGACGCGCTCGACGCGTTCGTCTTTATTCTGCAGTCGTACGTCGCGCAGATTATCTTCGCCGCGCTTCAGGCATACTGCGGCCTGACTCCGGGGGGAACGCGTCTCCTCTTCGGCACGACTCCGTTCGACTGGGCCGATTTCGCGCGCGAGCCGCTCGACGTCGGCCCCGACGACCTCGACGCGCTCCAGTTCGACCGGCGCGCAAGGACCGGCGGCCCGTTCGACGAAACCTACGCGAAATTCTTTCCGAGTCAGATCCGCCGCCAGCTCGGGGAATACTATACGCCCGCCCCGCTCGCCGACTATCTCTGCGAGCGCGCCGCCCAGGCCGCCGGAACAGACGCGCCCGACTTTCTCGATCCCGCGTGCGGCGCCGGAGTCTTTCTCGCCGCCGCGTTCCGATTCCTAACGCGGCGCGGAACTCCGCCCGAAGAAGCGCTCGACCGAATCGCCGGCTTCGATCTCAATCCGCTCGCGGTCGTCGCGGCGCGCGCGAATCTCTACGCCGCGGCCGCCGCCGACGCGCCCCAAGAGCGGCGCGCCGATCTCCTGCGAACGGCGCCCCGCGCGAAAGTCTGCGTAAGAGACGCCCTCGCGTCCCCGGAAGAGGACGCGCGTTACCGCGTCGTACTCGGGAATCCGCCGTGGCTGGCGTGGGACAAACTCGCGCCCGACTACCGCGCGCGGACCGACGCGCTCTGGCGCTCCTACGGGCTGTTCAATCTTTCGGCCCGAGACGCGCGCTACGGCGGAAGCAAAAAAGAGCTCGCGAGCCTCGTTCTCTACGCGTCCGTCGACCGGTATCTCGCGCCGAACGGCGTTCTGGCGTTCGTACTCCCGAAAGCGCTCTTTATTAAAGGGAAGTCGGGCGAAGGATTCCGCCAGTTCGGCGAACAGCTCGGCAAACCGTTTCAGGTCCTGGAAATAGACGATTTCTCCGCGCTCGACCTCTTCTCCGGCGTCCAGAGCAAAGCGTCCGCTATTCTGCTGCGCGCCGGAAGTCCGACCGTCTATCCGATCCCGGTCCGAATCTGGACGCCCCGCGCCGGCGCGCGAACGAACGGCCCGGCGTCCGGCTCCGATTCCGTTCGCGAATTCGCCGAGCGCGTCGGCGCGGACTGCGCCGTCGGCCGCGCCTGGCCCGCCGCGCCGACGCCCGGCGCGAGTCTCCGATTCGACCCGCCCGCCGAAGCGCGGCCCCAAACCGACCGAACGTCCGAACTCGCCGAGCGGATTATGACCGACGCGGCCGCCCGAAGGCTCCCGCGCGGCTATAAAGCGCAGCTTGGCGCCAACGCCGCGGGCGGGAGCGGCGTCTTCTGGCTCGAACGCGCCGATCTGACCCGCGCGCTCGCAGCCGCGGTCAATCTCAACGCGTCGGGCAAGCGCCCCGTCGCGCGCGTCGAAGCGGCGCTCGAAACGGCGCTCCTCTTTCCGCTCCTGCGCTGGCGCGACGTCGCCGAATACCGCTGCAATTCGCCCGAAACCGTACTCCTCTGCCCGCAGGATCCGGAAGCGAGGCGCGGATTCAGCGAGGAGATTATGCAAACGCGCTATCCGAACGCGCTCCGATATCTCGCGCAGTTCGAAGAGGAACTCAAAGCGCGCGCCGCGTACCGGCGCTATCAGAACGACGCGCCCTACTGGTCGCTCTATAACGTCGACGCGCGCACGTTCGCGCCCTATAAGGTCGTATGGCGCCGCATGGACAAGACGGTCCGCGCCGCGCTCGTCGGGCCCGATCCCGCGTCCGGCAAGCCGATTCTCCCGCAGGAGACGCTCGCCATGACCCCGGTCGAGTCCCCGGAAGAGGGCGACTATCTAACCGCGCTGCTCAATTCCAGTTACGCGCGCCGGCTCTTTGAGTCGTCCGGCGCGCCCGGCGCCAAAAGTTTCGGCTCGCCCGGCGCCTTTAACGCGCTCGCGATCCCAAAATACGACCCGGCCTCGCCCGTCTGCCGGGCGCTCGCCGAAATCGGCGCCGACGCCCGAAAGAAAAACGCGGCGTCCGAATTCGAACGCCGCGCCTGAAACCGTCGTGCTAGAGCCTTGCCGCGTCAGTCTTTATTGTAATTCTTAATCGCCTCGCCGATCTGATCGAGCGAACGGTTATTGAGCTCGTGATATTTCGATTCGGTGAACCGCCACGGAACCTGGAGATATCCGAGCGTTCGCTCTTTCGAAAGCTTTTCTTTTCCGAACTTAACCGTCTTAGCGAAATTCTCGTTATGGTCCCAGATATCGGACCCGGCCGGAATCTGATCGTAGCCCGCCGCGTCGATATCGAGATAGCATTGGACGACCGGATTCGACTTCGGATCGAAATCGTCTTCGTAGTACCAGTTGCTCATAACGACCGACTTGGGCGCCCATTCGAGGAAATCTTTGTGATCCCACGCGTAATCGGCCCAGATCCACGGCCGCGTGCCGTTCTTTTCGCACTGCTCGACGAAGAACAGGAAATCCTTCTTCCAGAGCTCGCCCTGACGAATCACGATATATTCGAGCGTCGTCTGATGCCGGTACGCCTCTTCGTCGTAGCCCAGGTGGAAGAACCGCGGCCCGTCGAATATCTCGACTACTTCCTGAACGAGCTCCGAGCAGACTTTATAGTACGTCGGCGTCGAGACCATCTTTGCGTAGTCGCCGAGCCAGAAGTCGTGGCACGACGAGAAGTTCAGTTTCGGAATCGGCTCCAGACCCATCTCGCGCAGCCGCTTGAGCTCTTCCCGAAGTTTATCGACCGACCACGCGCCTTTAATCGCGATCTCCGGATGCGATTTATACTGGACGCCTTCTCCCAAGTCGATTACGACCATATTGAGCCCGAGCTTCGACGCCTTGTCCGTGAGCTCGTCCCAAAGGTTCTCCTCGAACGTAAAGTGATCGACCGGCGGAGTATACGCCGTCGGGCAGTCGCCCCACATATTATGGCCCAAATGGAGCAGAACGCCCCAGATCAGCTTGCTCGCCTCGGCGGGCTCCGCCGCAAACAGGTCCGTCTTCGCAAACGCCGAAAGAATCGGAGACGCCGCAAGCGCCGCAGCCGCGCTCGACTGCATAAACGTTCGTCGGGAAAATGATTTCATGGTTAACGCTCCTTGATTATGAGATCGGTCGAATTTAACTGCGCCCCAAATTGACGCCGACGAACACATTATAACGAACTGAAACCGCGGATTCAACTGCCGCGGCCCGCCCGCGACGGCGCCCGAAGGGCGTGAGCCGCCGCCGACGGCGGCGGACGCCATAAATGAGAACCCGCTCAGAAAATAATAAACGCATTATTTACCGGCCAAAGGCCGGT
>CADACS010000157.1 GCA_902786505.1 uncultured Planctomycetota bacterium
CTCGTCGAGATCTTTCGCGGCTCGGTGGTCGACGTTTCGGAGAATTCGCTCCTGGTCGAGATTTCCGGAAGCGTCGAGAAGATCGACGGTTTTCTCAAGGCGCTCAGGCCGTATCCTATTTTGAACGCGACGCGGTCCGGCTGCATCGCGGCGCCGCGCGGCGTCTCGGACGACCGGGACGACGTTTGACATAAAGTAAAATCTCCGCCGTTCTTTTCGGCGGAGAGCAGATACATTTAACCTTAATACAGTAGGGGGTAGCGTAATGGCTGCGACAATTTATTACGATAACGACGCGGATCTTTCTGTCTTGAAAGACATGACGATTGCGGTTTTGGGATACGGTTCCCAGGGACACGCGCACGCGCAGAATCTTCGCGACAGCGGCTGCAAAGTCGTCGTCGGCCAGCGGAAGGGTTCCGCCAACTACGATCTCGCGGTTGAGCACGGATTCCAGCCGACTTCCCTTGAAGACGCGGTCAAGCAGGCGGATCTCATTGTTCTCACGCTGCCCGACGAACTCCAAGGCAAAATCTTCGCGAATCAGATTCGTCCGAACCTGAAAGAAAACGCCATCATTCTGACGACGCACGGCTTCAACGTCCATTACGGCCAGTTCGATCTTCCCGCCGGCAACCGCGCGATCATGATCGCTCCGAAAGGCCCGGGCCACCTCGTTCGTTCCGAATTCGTTAAGGGCGGCGGCGTTCCGTGCCTCATCGCGCTCGACGACAAATGCGGCGACTACGAAAAGTCGGTCGGTCTCGCGTACGCGAAGGGTATCGGCGGCACGCGCGGCGGCGTCATTCAGACGACGTTCAAAGAAGAGACGGAAACGGACCTGTTCGGCGAACAGGCGGTCCTTTGCGGCGGCGTCAGCCACCTCATTCAGGCCGGTTTCGAAACGCTCGTTGAAGCCGGTTATCAGCCGGAAATGGCGTACTTCGAATGCATGCACGAAATGAAGCTCATCGTCGACCTGTTCTATCAGGGCGGTCTGAGCTACATGCGCTACAGCGTCTCGAACAACGCGGAATACGGCGACTATACCCGCGGTCCCCGCGTCATCACCGAGGAAACGAAGAAGGCCATGAAGCAGATTCTCAAGGAAATCCAGAACGGCCAGTACGCTCGCGAATTCCTCCTTGAATACCAAGTCAACGCGCCGGCGTTCAAACGCGAACGCGAGCTCCACCACGAACATCTTCTCGAAAAGGTCGGCAAGCGCCTCCGCAAGATGATGAAGTGGATCGACGCCAAGGAATTCTGATCTGATTTCCGGCGAGTTCGCTTTTGAGCGCGCTCGAGTCTAAACAGCCGAGGGGTCGAAGCGGCGCGTCCGTTTCGGCCCTTTTGACTGTCTGTCGGGCGTAAAAACAGCACGTAACTTACCGTCTTCTATTGGAATACGGCGTAAAACCGCCGCAACGCGCCGCGCGTTTCTCCGAAAAAAATCTGTAAAAATCTTCTAAATTTACCCTTTTTTTCGAAATTTGAGAAACATTTTTCGCGCGGGCGCATACAATTAGATATGTCGGGGACGTCCGACAGAGGGCGCTTCGGGAACGCGCGCGTTCCGGAACAAGCGCTCCAGTGTTTGAACGAAGCGAATACGCGGCGCGCCTTTTTTGCGCCGCGTCGAGAGCGTCGCGCGAACGCGCGCGGCCTGCTAACGGCGCTTCGATACTTGATCCACCCCTATTTTGTAGGGGGAAAGGAGAGGAAATATGAATATTCAAGTCCAAGCGCGGCATGGCGAACTGTCCGAAGAGACTCGCCAGAAGATTGCGGAAAAGGTTGTCAAGCTGGGTCGGTTTGTCGAGCGAGTCTCCAATATCGACGTCCTCGTCAACCTTGAGAAGTCTAACGAACCGACCGTTGAAGTCGCCGTGATTACCGAATTGAAGAAGGATTTCCGAGCCGAGTATACGTCCGGCGATCTCTGGGGCTGTCTGGATCAGGTTATCGACAAGCTCGAGCAGCAGATGCGTAAATTCAAGAGCAAGTTGACCGATCATCGGTAGGCTTACCGCGCCGAAGCCGCGCCTTGACGGACGCGGTTTCGGTTTGTTTTTTTTCGCGCGCCCCGGCGCACGTTCCAAAGGCGCGCGAAAAGCAATTAGTTCTATAAGAAGGTTGCGCGGATTCGATAAAAAAGCGCGCACAGTTTTTGCGGTTTCGCGTAAACTGTTCTTTAAATAGCCCTATATCTCGCAAAGAATTAAAACATTTTTCCCACCGCGGGATTTTTCTGACGTTTCTTTAGTTTCGAGAGAATTCCCGGTCTATACAAACGAATATTTTTAGATACAATTAGACAGACGGAGCGCGATTTTTTAACCGAAGGAAAGGTTGGCTTTTTTCGCCGACCTACGTTTTACGCGCGGTTAATATTTTGCCGCGGCTGGATTTCGGATTTCCTTTCCGAGCGTCGCCGCGTCGAAACGGCCAAATCGGTTTTCCGTTGGCCGGGCGCCTTGCGTTTGTTAACCTTGGGCTTGGTTACCCAATTTTTTAGGAGCTTTACGAATGAAATTTTCCGATTTTATTCTCGTCGATTCGATTATTACGAAACTTGAGGCGACGACTAAAGAGGGCGTTATTCGCGAAATGGTTCAATCGTTGTCTAACGCCGGCGGTATCCCCGAGCCTGAGGTGGACAATATCATCAGCGCGATTATGCGCCGCGAAGAACTCGGCACGACCGGCATCGGTCACGGAATCGCCGTTCCTCATACGAAGCATATTAGCGTCGAGCGTCTTGTCGGCGCGGTGGCCATTAGCCCCGAAGGCGTCGATTTCAGCAGCCTCGACTGCGAAAAAGTCAATCTTTTCTTCCTTCTTGTCTCCCCTCCCGACCGTCCCGGCGAACACCTCCGCGCTCTGGAGCACATTACCCGACATCTCAAAGACGAAGCGTTCTGCCGTTATCTCAAGCAGTCGTACACTCGCGAAGATATCCTGAATCTTCTCAACGAAGCCGACGAAAACGTCTACGGCGCTTGATAGAAGTCTTTCCTCCGGCTCTTTCACTTTGGACGGGGCGATTTCTCCTTTGCGAATTGGAGAATCCCATTTGACCGAACCGGGTTCCAATGTGAAACGGCCTTTTTTTGAGACGTCGCGCGGACGCCCTTTTCGGCGTCTGCATACTGCACAGATACAGGGGCGTATCTCCTGGACGCCTCGCGCGTCCGATTTTTGAGCTTTTCCGCCGTAACGGATATTCGGCGGGGCTCGTTTGAAACACGATCGTACCGGCGCGCGACGCTTCTCCCGGAAACGGAGACGTCGCGTTTTTGTTTCCATACAGGTCCCTTACGGAAGCGGAACCTTGAAACGACGGCCGCCGCGCCGCGTTTAAGTCTCTTACGGAGGCGCGTTTGGCGGCCAAGCGTTTGAGTTCAGCGATTCAAACGCGAGTCGGGCTTGAATAGAAAGAGTTTTACCTTGATTACGAAAGAACTGACCGTTCAGAATGTCGCCGGCTTCCACGTTCGCGACGCTTCGCTCGTGTGTAAGACCGCTATGAAATTCTCTTCTAACGTTTACCTTTCCAACGGCGGCTATTCCGCCGATTGCAAAAGCTGTTTGGATCTCCTCACCCTGATGGCTCCGCAAGGGACCGTCCTGACGATCACCGCCGAAGGCGAGGATTCCAAAGCCGCGGTCGACGCGATTGAAACTCTTTTTAATCACAAGTTTTACGAAGACGAATTTGCGGCGATGGAGCCTGCCGATTTGTAAAACGCCGCGGCGGAGCGCCCGCGACGGTTTAACGGCCCTCAGCCGGGCCTTTACCTTCGAGGGTCGGGCGCGTCGAAGCCGCGATCTTTCCTGTTTATAGCGAGCGTGTGATGATTACATATCAAGGCGTGCCCGTTTATCCCGGCGTCGCGATCGGGAAATTTTCCGTAGTCGTCAGCGATCGCGTCGGCGCGCAGAAGCGCGTCGCGATCACGCAAGAGCAAGTCGGCGCGGAATTGGCGCGTCTTGATTCGGCGTTCCGCGGCGCGAACAAGACGCTTGAGGAGAACCGGGAAGACGCCACGCGTCAGTTGGGGGAGGAATTCGGCCGTCTTTACGACGCGTATCTTCTCATTCTCAACGACGCGGGCCTTCGTTCGCGCATAGAAAAAACGGTCTCCAACGAATTAGTCAACGTCGAATACGCGGTCGATACGACGCTGAATCAGTACGCGGACCGTCTTCGCGGGCTGGAGTCCCGCTACGCGGAGCGCGCGAACGACGTTCTCGATCTCAAAGACCGTCTTCTTCATCAGCTTCTTTCGATTCGCGTCTACGACCCCGCCGAAACGGCCGAGCCGACGATCGTCGCCGCGTCCTTCTTAAAGCCGAGCGCCGCGGCGAAACTCGATCCCGACAAGACGGCCGCGATCGTCACGGAAAACGGCAGTATCGGAAGCCATACGGCGATCGTCGCCGCCGCGATGGGCGTGCCGACCATTCTTGGGGTAGGGCCTTTTCTCGCGGAAACCAAAGACGATACGGTCGCGATCGTCGACGGGGAGTTGGGGCGTTTAATTCTCGACCCGACGCCCGACGTTCTCGCGCAATATGAGCGCAAACTCGCGAAACTGCGCGAAAATCAGGAGCGTCTGGCCGCGAAAGCGCGTTCGGTTGAAACGTATACGTCCGACGGCGTCTGCGTTGAGATTAAAGGGAATATTGAGTTCCCGAACGAAGCGAAGACGTGTTTCGAATACGGCGCGCCGGGCGTCGGTCTCTACCGTACGGAATTTCTCTATCTCACGAGCCCCAACGGAGCGCTTCCCGACGAAGAGACGCATTTTCAGGCGTACAAAAAAGTCGTGGAGACGATGCAGGGGCGGCCCGTTACGATTCGCACGTTCGATCTTGGCGCCGACAAACTGCCGAGCGGGCTGAGATTTACGCCAGACGACGAGTCGAATCCGTTCATGGGCCTGCGCAGCGTGCGTCTTTCCCTTCGCAACGGGGATATGTTCCGAACGCAGATCCGCGCGATACTCCGCGCGAGCGTCTTCGGGAGAGTTCAAGTCATGTTCCCGCTCGTTTCGACGGTCATGGAATACCGCAAAGCGCGCATGATCTTCAACGACGTGCGCGACGAGCTTGTGGAAAAACATATTCCGTTTGATCCCGATATACCGCTTGGCATTATGGTCGAGACGCCCGCGGCCGTCGTTACGCTCGATCATTTCGCGCGCGAAGTCGATTTTTTCAGTATCGGGACGAACGACCTGCTCCAGTACACTATGGCGACCGACCGCACGAATCCGAGCGTGAGCGAGCTCTACGAGCAGGAATCGCCGGCGCTCATCCGCATGCTCAAGCGGACGGTCGACGTCGCGAGGACGTACGACCGACCGGTCTCCCTCTGCGGTCAGATGGGGAGCATGCCGGAGAATCTGCCGCTCCTGCTTGGGCTTGGCCTTCGCACGCTGAGCGTTTCGCCGGGTATGATCCTTCGCTTAAAGGAGCTTTGCGAGACGTACTCGATCGACGAATGCCGCGAGCTCGTCAACCGCGCCATGCTTATGGAGTCCGCCGTGGAAGTGCGCATGCTGCTGCGCAACGACTGGAACGACCGGCTCCATCTGGGGTACTGACCCCCTTGCGCGAAAGCGCGCGCGTTCGTTTTTCGGCGCGGCGCTTGAGAAAAATGTTAAAATAGGTAAAATACACAAGGATAGATTTCATTTTTGAAATCTGGCGTTCCGCGTCTTTTGGCGCGGCGTCCCTTTAATTGAGAATTGTCGTATCTTCCGGGGTTGCGTTAACTCTGCCCATAATCGCGCGTCGTTTATGGAAAACAGATCGGTTCGCGTTTTCGCGCGCGCCGGTTGAAACGGAGAGCGCGCGGCGCCGGAACGAATAGGTATATTTTTTGAAAGGCGTTTCGACAAAGACGTGTCGAAACGATCGGATTTTATGGTTCGACGGCGGTATCGGCTGCGCTTTTGCAAGCGCGGCAACCTATGTTTCATCGGTCATCGCGATCTTTTGCGCGCGATGGAACGTATCCTCCGCCGCGCGGAACTGCCCGTCGCGAAGTCGCAAGGTTTTCATCCGAAGCCGCGCGTTAGTTATCTTTCTGCGCTCCCGCTCGGATTTTCAAGCGACGACGAAGCGATGGAACTGATTTTGGAGGAAGATTGGCCGTCGGAGA
>CADACS010000158.1:0-6089 GCA_902786505.1 uncultured Planctomycetota bacterium
GCCGTCGTTTCGCATAACGCCGCGCAGATTAAAGAGACGGGCGTTCTCGTGCTCCTCGCCGTCGCGCTCCATAATCTTCTCGGCTATCTGCTCGGATACTGCGCCGGCGTTCTGGGTCGAACGACGCCGGCCCGAAAGCGCGCGATCGCCATTGAAATCGGCATGCAGAATTCCGGTCTGGCGACTTCGCTGGCGAAAACGGCGTTTCCCGACTTAGCCTCCGCGACCGTGCCCGGCGCCGTTTTCTCCGTCTGGCACAACGTATCCGGCGCGATTCTCGCCTATATCTTCCGCCGCTGGGACGCCGCGAAACAGGCGGACGCAGAAAAAGACGCGGCGAAAGAGGGCGCGGCGAACGCGGAAACACGCTGACCCGCGTTCAGTTTCGCCCTCGCCCAAACGGCAAAGCGGCAAGAAAAAACGCGCGGCGTCCCGATCGCTCGAGACGCCGCGCGCTTTCTTTATGCAGGGGCAGTTACGTTAAGATTCAAGTTCGGCGAAATTCTTCAGGATTCTCAATCCCACGTCCTGACTCTTTTCCGGGTGAAACTGCGTCGCA
Organism: uncultured Planctomycetota bacterium; assembly: GCA_902786505.1. Lineage (GTDB taxonomy): Bacteria > Planctomycetota > Planctomycetia > Pirellulales > Thermoguttaceae > RUG369. Next base: position 560 of record CADACS010000158.1, read on the forward strand.
AAGACGTTGTTCCACGCAATAGAAGAACAGAAATCGACGTTGTCGTAATTCGTCGTCGTAGCGACGATTTCCGGATCGGCCGGATCCACGTAGTACGAGTGAACGAAGTAGACGTAATCGGTCGGCTTGAGACCGCGGTAGATGGGAACGTCTTTCTTAAAGCTCAGGTCGTTCCAGCCCATGTGCGGAACGACGTATTTCGGATCTTCGGGGAATCGGCGAACCGTTCCTTTAAAGACGCCCAGACATTCCGTTCCGCCGTTCTCTTCGCTGCTCTCAAAGAGCGCCTGGAAACCTAAACAAATACCTAAAAACGGCTTGCCAATCTCAATCGACTTATAGATCGTATCGACGAGCTTCGTCCGTTTGAGTTCGGCGACCGCGTCCGCAATTGCGCCGACGCCCGGCAGGACGATCTTGTCGGCGCGTTCGGCGACGCTCGCGTCCGAGGTAATCGCCGCGTCGACTCCGAGCCGTTCAAACGCCTTCTGAACGCTGCGAAGATTCCCCATGCCGTAATCGATAATCGCGATCATAAACGGTAAACTCCGGTGTAAAAAGCCGGCTGCGCTCCGGCGGAACCGAAGCGCGCCCTATCCTAAACGCGCGCCGCGCGCGTAATCATTCCAGAGGTTTAAACACAAAACCGGTAATGAGTTTCGGATAGAAATACGTGCTCTTGGCGGGCATGCGTTCGCGTACCATGGAGCAGTCTTCGATCTGCTGAACGGTCGCGGGCATAACGAGCGCGGCGAGCGGATAGTTTTCCGGTTCGTTTTTGAGCGTGGCGGCGACTTCCGCGACGTCGTGAACGTACTTCGGCTTCTCGTGTCCTTTGAGTTCCAGAAGCGTGTCGATCACCAGCGAATGCAGAATCGCGACTCCAAGCGACCGCCATTCCGGCTGATGGTCCGCGGCGACTTCGTCCATCTTTTTGCGGCCCGACTCCGTGAGCTGAATGAGGCTCCAGACGCCGTCCTGGCCCGTAAAGAGAGCCATGGTCCCCTGGTCGTTCATCTTCTCGATGAGCGCCCACGCGGCCTGCGCGCTGTTGATTCCGTTGCCGACGGTCGTAATGCGGAAGTATTCGCCAAGCTTCGCCTGAAGATCCGCCTGCGACATGGCGCGGACGTTCGGGAACAGCCGGTGCGTCGGAAGAACGATGAGGCCGGGGTCTTCCATAGCGACGCAAACCATGAGCACGTGATTCGCCGGATGATTCGTCGTAAGGAGACCTTGTTGAGCGATCTGCTTGCGGTAGTTGCACGCCGTTTCGTAACGGTGATGTCCGTCGGCGATAAAGATCGGCTTCGGGCCCATGAGCTTAACGACTTTCCCGACGACGTCCTGATCGTCGACGATCCACATGCGGTTGATTACGCCGTTGCGGTCCGTCGCTTCGAGCGGCGTTTCGCCGAGAATCGCTTCTTCGAGGATATTCTGGACTTCGTTGTTCTCGTCCGGATAGAGCCCGAAAATCTGGCTGAAATTCGTCTTGCACGTCGTCGTGAGCATGAGCCGGTCCTGCTTCGGGCCGCTCATAGTAAGTTCGTGCGGGAAAACCATTCCTTCGCCGAACGGAACCGCTTCGCAGCCGCACATGAACCCTTTGCGGCAGTATTCGCGGCCGTTGACCGTAAAGATTTGGTGATAGACGTAAAGGGACGGCTTGGAATCCTTTACGAGAACGCCGGATTCCTTCCAATCCTTCAGGACGCGCGCGCTGCGCGTATAGCGGTTGTTGTGCGCGTCGTCGGTGGGAAGCATCTTATTGAGAATCAGACGGACGACGTTGTTTTCGTGTTTCGCGTAAAGTTCGTCCTGCTCTTCAGGACTGATGACGTCGTAAGGAGGGGCGACGACGTCGCTCAAATTGCCGACTTGCGCGAGATTGTAACGCAACCCCTCAAAAGGCATAATATTAGGCACGGTAAACTCCTCTTGTATACGGTGAACGCCAAATTTTGGCGGCGTTTGTCTAATTGAGACCGGGCGAACGCGGAACCGCGCGCCCGCGGTTTAATAACGGTAAAAGTCCGGTTTGAAAGGCCCTTCGACCGGCACGCCGAGATAATCGGCCTGCTTCTGGGTAAGCGTCGACAGCTTAACGCCGAGTTGGGCGAGGTGCAGCCGCGCGACTTCTTCGTCGAGCTTCTTCGGAAGAAGATGCACGCCAAGCGGATACTTCTCGTTTTCCGTCCACAGCGCGATCTGCGCCAAAACCTGATTGGTAAACGAGTTCGACATAACGAACGACGGATGGCCGGTCGCGCAGCCGAGATTGACGAGCCGCCCTTCGGCGAGCAGAATGACGGAACGTCCCGTCGGGAACGTATATCGGTCGACGAGCGGCTTAATCTGCGTCTTAACTATGCCCGGATACGCCTCGAGACCGGCGACGTCGATTTCGCAGTCGAAGTGGCCGATATTGCAAACGATCGCGTCGTTCTTCATGCGCGCCATCTGCTCGACGGAAATAATATCGCAGCATCCGGTCGTGGTAACGAAAATGGAGCCGCGCTCGCACGCGTCGTCCATCGTCGTCACTTCAAATCCCTCCATCGCGGCCTGCAGCGCGCAGATGGGGTCGATTTCCGTAATGAGAACGCGCGCGCCGTACGAACGAAGCGAATGCGCGCAGCCCTTCCCGACGTCGCCGTAGCCCGCCACGACCGCGACTTTGCCCGCGATCATGACGTCGGTCGCGCGCTTGATTCCGTCGACGAGCGACTCGCGGCAGCCGTACAGATTGTCGAATTTGCTCTTCGTCACGCTGTCGTTGACGTTAATCGCCGGGATCTTAAGTTCGCCGCGCGCGTGCATCTGATAGAGCCGGTGAACGCCCGTGGTCGTCTCTTCGGAAATCCCTTTGACGCCCCCGATAATATCGGCGTGTTCCGGTTTATGGATACAGAGCGTGAGATCGCCCCCGTCGTCGACGATCATATTGAGAGGCTGGCCGTCGGGAAAATAGAGCGTCTGTTCAATACACCAATCGTATTCTTCGTCGGTCTCCCCTTTCCAGGCGTAGACCGGGACGCCGGCGGCCGCGATTGCGGCGGCGGCGTGATCCTGAGTCGAGAACTTATTGCAGCTCGCCCAGCAGATTTCGGCGCCGAGCGCCTTGAGCGTTTCGATTAAGACGGCGGTCTGAATCGTCATGTGCAAACTGCCGGCGATTCGCGCGCCGCGAAGGGGCTGGCTGGGACCGTACTTCTTACGGAGCGCCATCAAACCGGGCATCTCGTTTTCCGCGAGCATGATCTCCTTGCGGCCCCAATCGGCAAGGGACATATCGGCGACTTTGTAGGGAAGTTTTTCCATAACGCGTTCTAATAACTTCTTCTTATTTACGGGACGGATCGGGCGCGCGCCCAGCGGCTGCCGGACATGGCGCCCATTCTAGACATTATACCCGTTTTCCCAATTCCGACATAGGGGCGCTTTAATAACGCGCGCCCTCCTCCAGCTCGGAGGTAAGCGCGTGCCCATGCTCGGAACAGCAGTGGTCGTGCCGAACGAGCCGCACGTCCGCGCTGTAAAGCTGTCTGACAAGCTCGCCGTTTAATTCCGACGTCGGATGGATGTGAACGATCTGATTGACGCAGACGACGCTGTCGACGAGTTTCGAGACGACGCCAAGATCGTGCGACGCCATGATAATAGACGCGGATCGGTTGAGTTCGGAGAGAAGCTCGTAGAACCGTTCGGCGTTGGCGGGGTCGACGTTGTTCGTCGGTTCGTCGAGTACGAGCAGGTCCGGATCCGAGCAGAGCGCTCTTGCGATGAGCACGCGCTGCCGCTGTCCGCCGGAGAGGTCGCCGAAAGATTTGCGCGAGAGGTCGGCGACTTGCATCTTTTCGAGCGCGGCGAGCGCGCGCTCTTTATCCTGTCTGGCGAATCGCTGAAACCAAAGCCGCTTCTTCGGGCCTTTTTCGCCTCCAGACGCGCTGGGAACTCCAAAACGGCCCGCAAGCGTTACGTCGAGAACGCTGATCGGAAAGTTGAAATCGACGCGCGCCTGCTGCGGCGCGTACCCGACGCGATAGCGCGATTTCTCCGGCGATTCGCCGAAAAGTAGAACGGAGCCCGTTTGCGGCTTGAGAAGGCCGAGAAGGAGTTTTATGAGCGTCGATTTCCCCCCGCCGTTCGGACCGACGAGCGAAACGAATTCCCCCCGAGGAATCGTGAGCGTAACGTCCTGGACCGCCGGTTTGGAGTTGACGCCGTATGTATAGGAAACGTTTTTAAACTGAATCATTGCGGACATAAATCCTCCCTGCGAGCGGGCGCAGCGCGCCGCCGCGCTTTTATTGTCCCGCTTTAAGAAGCTCTATGAAGCCCCCCTGGCTAAAAATTTCACAGCCTGTTGATAAAGGGCGCCGTCGGTGGTAGAATGGAGAGGAACGTCGGGGCTCGCGCGAGTCCGTCTGTCCTATTTGCCGCGGCCCGTGTTTCGGCGCCGCCGCGGCGTTCAGCCGACAACGTCTATGTATTTAGCGCTTCGAGCGTTTTCATGCCCAAAAAAACCAGCAAATCAAACGATATTCCCCCGGCGGGAGTCGGCTCTGGAATCGACCGTCTTCCTCCGTGCAATCCGGACGCGGAACGCGGCGTCATCGGGGCTATTCTTTTAGATCCTCGGCTGTGCGACGACGTGGCGACGATCGTCCGGCCGCAAGACTTTTATCTGGAAAGAAACGCTCGGATTTACCGCCGTCTGCTCGAAATGAACGCGGCGGCGTCTGGAATCGATCTCACGCTGCTCGTTGAAAATCTCCGCTCAAGCGGCGAGCTCGTCGAGATCGGCGGCGAAGAGTATCTCGCGGAACTTATGACGTCCGTTCAGGTAACCGCGCACGCCGTCTACTACGCCAAAATTGTTCAGCAGAACGCGATTCGCCGACAGCTCATTCAAACGTGCGAACAGATCCTCAATAAGTCGTACGATCCCGAAACCCAGCCGAAACAGCTCGTCTCGCAAGCCGAAGAGAAAATCTTCGCCATCAACGACGATCGCGGAACAGATCGTATTCAGCCGATGCACGACCTTATGCAAGACGTCTTCCATATTATCGACGCGCGCGCGGAAGGGAGTATCGGAGGCGTCGCGACCGGTTTTATCGATCTCGACCGAATGCTCGGCGGCCTGCACGGCTCTGAACTTATTATTCTCGCGGCGCGCCCTTCGATGGGAAAGACGGCGCTCGCGACAAATATCGCCGATTACGTCGCCGTCGTAACGCGCGAGCCCGTCCTCTTCTTCAGCTTGGAAATGGCGAAAACGGAACTCGCGCTCCGTATGCTGTGCGCAAGGGGCCGAATTCCCGGCATGCATCTGCGCGGATCCCTTTCAAGACGCGAGCAGGAGAATTTCGGAAAGGCCGCAAACGATCTGAGCGAAGCGCCGATCTATATTGACGACACTTCGTCGCACACCGTAACGGAAATAGGCGCGGTCGCGCGGCGGCTTAAGCGTCAGGTTGGGCTGAGCCTCATTATTATCGACTACCTCGGCCTCATCGAGCCG
>CADACS010000158.1:6114-10052 GCA_902786505.1 uncultured Planctomycetota bacterium
AAGAGCAGGTCGCTAAGATTGCGCGGCGTCTTAAAGGACTCGCGCGCGAACTCAACGTCCCGGTCCTGTGCCTGGCCCAGCTTAACCGGATGGCCGAAATGACGAAAGACAACCGTCCCCGCCTGAGCCATCTTCGCGAATCCGGCGCAATTGAACAGGACGCCGACGTCGTTATGTTCGTCCATCGCGAAGAATACTACCATTCGAAAGAAGAAGTTCAGGAAAAAGGACTCGGAGGGGTTGCGGAAGTCATCGTCGCCAAACAGCGCAACGGGCCGGTCGGCGACGTAAAACTTGCGTGGGTCGGCAAATACACGCTCTTTGCCAATCTTGGCGAAGGAGAGGAACCGGAATCGTTCAGCGAGTTCAACAGTTACGACGAATCTGGCAGCGAAGCCGACGACTACTAATCCGGTCGCGCGGCGTTCAGACGTCTAAGGCAGCAGGAAGATGAGAGCGTTAGTAACAGGCGGAGGAGGTTTTTTGGGTCTCTATCTCGTCGAGCGGCTTGTCGCCGACGGGGTAGAAACGAGAACGTTCTGCCGGCACGAACACGACGAACTCAAACGGTTGGGCGTCGATCAGCGGCTCGGGGATCTTCGGTCGTTTGACGACGTGTCCAGCGCGTGCAAAGATTGCGACGTCGTCTACCACATAGCGGCGTTTCCGAGTATTGTTATGGACCCTCGGCCGTACTACGAAACAAACGTTCTCGGCACGAAAAACGTACTCGCCGCATGTCTTAAAAACAAGGCGCGCAAACTCGTCTATACGAGCACGCAATGCGTCGCCAACACGGTTGAATCGCAAGAGGGAGTCGACGAGTCGGTTCCGTTCGCGCCCCAATGGCTCGGCTGGTATCAGATGACAAAAGCGATTGCGGAACAGTTTGTGCGCGCCGCAAATTACGCCCCGTGGACCGACGACTACGACTTCGGAGGCGTCGACCTCTCGGAATCGCAGTTCCGGTCCCTCAAGACGAAATTCACGTTCCCGTCTCCCAAACGCGATCCCTATCGGGAAGACTCGCTCATGACCGTCGCGCTCCGGCCGCACCTCATCTGGGGCCCGCGCGACCGCAATCTCGTTCCGCGTCTGATTCAGCGCGCGCGCGCCGGCAAACTCATTCGCGTTGGCGACGGCTCCAATCTTCTCTCGACCATCTACGTCCAGAACGCGGCCGACGCCCACAAACGCGCGGCCGACGCGCTCGAGCCCGGCGGATCCGTTCCCGGTTCCGTCTACTATATCGCTCAGGAAAAGCCGCTCAACTGCTGGAAGTGGATCGACGAAATCCTGGCGCTCGTCGGAGAGCCGCCCGTCAGCCGAAGTCTCTCGTTTAAAACGGCGTGGTTTATCGGCTCCATACTCGAAAAGACCTATCGGCTCCTCAGAAAGAAGGGCGAGCCGGTCATGACGCGGTTCCTGGCCACGCAGCTCGCGAAATCCTACTGGTTCGACACAACCCGCGCGAAAAAAGAACTGGGCTTCGCGCCCGCCGTTTCGACGGAAGAAGGTATGCGGCTTATGGGAGAAGATTTGCGCGAACGGTTCGCGTAAAGACAACCGTTTTCGCCGTTCCAAAAAGAAAGCCGCCGTCTGCGCAATAACGCTGACGGCGGCTGTTTTTATTCAAGCGCGCGATTTGCCAATCACTCTTCGACGACGCGTTCTTTCGCCGCTTTAATGAGCATGGGGACAATCTCGTTAAGATCGCCGACAATACTGTAATGCGCAATCGAGAAGATCGGCGCGGTCGGATCGTTATTGATCGCGATAATCTTCGCCGATTCCTGCATGCCGACGCGATGCTGAACGGCGCCGCTGATTCCGATTGCGATATAGAGCGCGGGCCGGACGGTCGTGCCGGTCTGCCCCACTTGATAATCGCGGTCGACGTATCCGCCGTCGACGGCCGCGCGGCTCGCTCCGACCGCTCCGCCAAGCGCGTTGGCGAGATCGAAGATCATTTTGAAGTTTTCTTTGCTTCCAACGCCGCCTCCGCCCGCGACGACAATGCGCGCGCCCTTCAAGTCGACTTTCTTCTCTTCGACAAAGCGTTCGATTACCTCGACGACGAGAAGCTCGGCGGGAATCTCGACCTTTTCGGAAACGACTTCGCCGACGCGCTTTTCGTCCGCGTCTTTCTTCGGAAAAACGCCTTCGCGAACGGTCGCCATCTGCGGCCACTGTTCCGGATTGATAATCGTCGCGACGATATTGCCGCCGAACGCCGGGCGAATCTGAAGGAGCAGATTCTTGCGCGTCTCTTTCGTTTTCGGATCGACGACGTCCGAGATTTGCAGATCGGTGCAGTCGGCGGTCAGGCCGGAACGCGTCATGGACGCGATGCGCGGCGCGACGTCGCGCCCGATCGGGGACGCGCCGTAGAGTACGATCTGCGGCTCGTACTTATTGATCATCTCGTTAATGACGTACGCGTAAGGCGCGCTCGTAAACCGCGCAAGATTCTTATCGTTAACGACGTAAACCTTATCCGCGCCGTACGCGTAAAGCGTATTCGCGAGAGAGGCGACGTTGTATCCGAGTAAAACGGCGCCGACCTTAACGCCCAATTTATCAGCCAGTTCGCGGGCCTTGCCGCAAAGTTCCAGCGTAACGTCCGCCAGCGCCCCGTCTTCCTGCTCGACGAAAACCCAAACCTCGCCTTGGGGATTGTTTCTACTCATATAAAAAGTCCTGAATCGTTATCTTTTCGTTTTCGTAACCGTTCGCGCCGTACTCCGGCGCCCCCCCAAGATCAACCCAAAGCGCGGTCTTTAACCAGTTCGGAAATAAGCCCGCGAACGCCCTCTTCAGTAGGAGCCACGTTGACCGAGCCCTCTTTCTTAAGAACGATCGACTGAACGTTAAAGACTTTCGTGGGAGAGCCCGCCAAACCGCAGCGGCTCAGATCCGCGCCAATGTCGTCGAGCGACCACTGCTCAAGCCGGTCTTCGTCGCGAAGCGTCTCGCCCTCTTTGACTTCAAGCGGAACCCTCTTGTGCTTATTGCGCATAACGCGAATCGCCGCCTGAGGACGCGGCTCGTTCGCTTCTTCAACGACGGTCGCAAGAATCGGGAGCTTCGCGCGAACGACTTCCCAACCGTTGCCAAGCGCGCGTCGAATCGTCGCGAAGCCGTCTTTGACGTCGATAATTTCCGTAAGGTACGCGACCTGAGGAACGCCCAGTTTCTCGGCGCACTGAGGACCGGTCTGCGCCGTGTCCCCGTCGATCGCCTGACGCCCGCAGAAGACAAAATCGAATTCCCCGACCGTCTTAACGGCCTGTGACAGAATATAACTTGTCGCAAGCGTGTCGCTGCCGCCCGCGCGGCGGTCCGTGACCAAAATAGCGCGGTCCGCTCCCCGATAGAGACAATCGCGTAAAACGTCCGCCGCTTTCGGCGGTCCCATCGAGACGACTGTGACCGTGCCGCCAAACCGATCTTTAACTTCAAGCGCCGCTTCGAGCGCGCTGAGGTCTTCCGGATTGAAGATCGTCGGAAGCGCGGCGCGGTTCACCGTCCCGTCTTCCTTCATAGCGGAGCCGGTTATGTTGGACGTGTCGGGCACTTGTTTTACCAACACGATCGAGCGATAAGAGGACACTGGAACTCCTTTACTGTCTGTTTGCGCGCGCTCAAACGCAAGGTTTCGCGACGTTGAGCGCTCTGTTCGTACAACGCGCCGCCGAGGCCGTCCCCGCGCGGCGCGATTCGTCTAATTTAACCATACCCGGGCTCACGGTCAAGCGCCGGAGACGGTCTGATCCTAATTCCTGCGCGCCGCCGCGCCGTTCGAACGAATTGTCGACGGGGTCGCGGACCGCGAGGCGGGATTTACGGTCGTTCCTGTCGCGCGTGCGCCAGTCGCGGCCGCGGCGCCGGAAGACGCCGTTCCCGTTCCGGTCGCGCGCGTCGGCCAGCAGCTTGAC
>CADACS010000159.1 GCA_902786505.1 uncultured Planctomycetota bacterium
AGTGGATTGGGGAGATTCCGGAAGATTGGGATTGTTCAATATTAAAGCGTTATTGTCGTTTCCAAACTGGCACCACTCCTTCGACTTCAAACAGCCAATGGTTCAATGGCGAACTTGACTGGTTTACGCCTGCAGATTTCAACGATTCATTTTATCTGAATAACTCTTCGAGGAAATTAACCAGTTTAGCAAAGGAAGACGGAGTTGCAACAATAATTCCTTCGCATACTGTTATGATTATCGGTATTGGCGCAACTGCGGGGAAAATAGGTTTTACTATGCGTGAATGCAGTTGCAATCAACAAATAACTGCCATTGAATCCAATGATAAATTAAATTCCAGGTATCTCATGTATTGGATGATCGCAAATACTAAAAGAATAAGAGAAACCGCTCTATATACAACACTTCCGATTATTAATAATCAGTCAATTGGAGAGTTTGTGTTGCTCGTTCCTAAAATAATGGAAGAGCAAATAAGCATCGCCAAGTTTCTCGACACAGAATGCTCACACGTTGACACGATCATAGAAAAGAAAAAAGCGTTTATTGAAGAACTCTCAACCTACAAAAAATCCCTGATTTACGAATACGTCACCGGCAAAAAGGAGGCTCCGCTATGAGTAACGTCGAGACGAACGAAAAGAAGTTTGAATCGGATATCGAGTCGTATTTCATATCGCCGTCCGGCGGCTATACGAAAGGTTCTGACGTTTACGACGCGAAGCGGGGTCTTTTCGTCAATACGCTGATCTCCTTTATTCAGGCGACGCAGCCGAAGGCGTGGGAGCGGTTTGCGAACGCGAACAAGGTCGATCCGGTCGGGAAGTTCGTCTCGGCGTTCAATAACGCGTGCGACATGTACGGCCTGCTCTCCGTACTGCGCCACGGGTTCAAGCATCGGGGCATATCGTTCCGCGTCTGCTATTTCAAGCCGGAATCGAAACTGAACGCGACGTCGTCGGCGCTTTACGCGCAGAATCGGTTCGACTGCTACCGGCAGTGGTATTACAGCGCGGATACGAACAAGAGCGTCGATATGGTTCTCGTCCTGAACGGGATCCCCGTCTTCGCGTTCGAGCTCAAAAATCAGTATACGGGCCAGACGGTCGAGAACGCGAAACAGCAATGGTCGGAAGACCGGGACCCTCGCGAAATCTGCTTTCAGTTCAATAAGCGGATTCTCGGTTTCTTCGCAGTCGATCATACGGAAGTCTGGACGACGACGCGGCTTGAAGGGAAGAAGACGTTCTTTCTGCCGTTTAATCAGGGGAGCGAGGGCGCGGGCCGGAACGGGGGCGCGGGCAATCCTCCGAACCCGAACGGATATCCGACGGCGTATCTCTGGGAAGACGTCTTTACGCGCGACAGTATGGCGGATATTCTGCAGAAGTTCGTTCACCTTCAGGTCAAAAAGGAGAAGAAGATTCTGCCGGACGGAACCGAAAAGACGGAACAGAAGCAGCGGCTTATCTTTCCGCGCTTTCATCAGCTCGACGCGGTCCGCAAGACGCTCGCGCACGTGTCGGAGCACGGGCCGGGCCATAACTACCTCATTCAGCACAGCGCGGGGTCGGGCAAGTCGAATACGATCGCATGGACGGCGTACCGGCTCGCGTCCCTCTTTAATAAAGAGGACGTTCCGGTCTTTTCGAGCGTAATCGTCGTAACCGACCGGACCGTGCTCGACGCGCAGCTTCAGGAGACGATCTCCGGATTCGATCATAAGCTCGGCGCGGTCGAGACGATCGGGGAGCATAAGAGCAGTAAGGACCTGCGCGACGCGATTAATTCGGGCGCGCGCATTATTGTAACGACGCTTCAGAAGTTCCCGGTTATCTATCAGGAAGTCGATTCCGTTAAGGGGCGCAACTTCGCCGTTATTGTGGACGAGGCGCATTCGTCGCAGACGGGCATGTCCGCCATGAAGCTCAAGGCGGCGCTCGCCGATACGGAAGAGGCGCTCCGGGAATACGCCGAGCTCGAAAAGGAGCAGGAGGCGGAATTCGATCCAGACGACAAGCTTGTGCGCGAGATGAGCGTTCACGGCAAGCATAAGAATCTGTCCTTCTTTGCGTTTACGGCGACCCCGAAAAATACGACCCTCGAAATGTTCGGTACGGAATATGGGGACGGATCGTTTCATCCGTTCCACATTTACAGTATGCGTCAGGCGATCGAGGAAGGGTTCATTCTGGACGTGCTCCAGAATTACATGACGTACGACACATGCTTTCAAATCGCCAAGACGGTCCCGGAGAATCCGGACCTGCCCGCCAGCCGCGCCGCGAAAGTCATACGCCAGTTCGAGACGCTGCATCCGTACAATATAAGTCAGAAAGCGCAGATTATCGTCGAGACCTTTATGACGACGACGCGCAATAAGATCGGCGGGCGCGGCAAGATGATGGTCGTTACGTCGTCCCGGCTCGCCGCCGTGCGCTATTTCCACGAGTGCAAACGCTATATTGACGAGAAAGGATATGAAGGCGTCGGAGTTCTGGCGGCGTTTTCCGGCGCGGTTCAGGACGGGGACGCCGAATGGACGGAGCCGGGCCTGAACGTGCGCGAGGACGGAAGCCATATTGGCGAGTCGCAGACGAAAGCGGAATTTCACGAGAATTTCCACGTCCTGATTGTCGCGGAGAAGTATCAGACGGGGTTCGACGAGCCGCTTCTGCATACGATGATCGTCGATAAGGAGCTGCGCGGCGTTAAGGCGGTGCAGACGCTCTCGCGCCTCAATCGGACGTGTCCGGGCAAGAGCGACACGTTCATACTCGACTTCATTAATACGAACGAGGATATTCTGAAGGCGTTTCAGCCGTTCTATGAAGAGACGGCGCTCGAAGAGGAAGTCAATACCGACCTTCTCTATCGGGTTCAGAAAGAACTGCGCAGCTACGCGCTCTATTCGGGCAAAGAGATCGGCGAATTCGTCGCGGAGTACGCCAAGCCCGTCAAGCCGGGCGACAACGCGCCCGGACGCATGACGAGCGTTCTTCTGCCGGTCTGCGCCCGATACAACAAGCTGACCGACGACGAACGCTATAAGTTCCGGCGCGACGCCCGAAAGTTCGTGAAATGGTACGGGTACGTCTCGCAGGTGGCGCGCATGTTCGATATGGACCTGCATCGGGAATACGTCTTTATGAGCTATCTGCTCAAGCTGATTCCCCAGGATAAGACCGAGCCGCTCGATCTGGAAGGGAAACTCAAGCTCGAATATTACAAGTTGAAAAAGACGTTCGAAGGGGCGATCGCGCTGCAGCAGGAGCCGGGCGTGATTAAGCCCGCCGCGGCCGTCGGAGCGGGTAAGCCGGAGCAGAAGAAGCCGCTCGACGAGATAATCGAGAGGATCAACGAGCAGTATAAAGGGAATTTCAGCGACGCGGATATTGTCGTACTGACCGCGCTGCATGGGAAGCTCGTTAAGAACGAGCGGCTCCGCGATCTGGCGAAAGAGTCCGATCCGCGCGTCTTTGAAGAGAGCGTCTTTGGCAAATTCTTTTCCGATACCGCGCAGGAGAGCTATCGGGAATCGGAAGAGACCTATCGGTCGCTCTTTGCCGAATCGGCAAAGTATAACGCGATTAAGCACGCGCTCGCGCAGGCGCTTTACGCCCTTTGGACGCGAAAATAATAGGCGCCCGCGACGGCGCGGGACCCAGTTCGCGCTTCCGCGCGGAGCTGCGGTAATCGCTCCCGTTGGTCGCTTGCCGTTGCGTTTGTTTAGCGGCGAAGCGGCGTTAGCCGCGAGGCGTCAATCCGCCGAAGGCGGAAAGCCGCCCCATTGGGGCGGATCGCGTAAACCGAGGCGCCGCAATGCGAACAAGAACCCGCATCGCGCCCGCCCGCAGGGCGGAACCGGCCCAACGGCCGGTATAACCGCCGCGCAATAAACCGCATGAACGACAGCCGCCGCAACGCCAAAGGCCGCGCACGCGCCCGTCAGGGCGCCCAGCCGGACGAACGTCCGGTTAAGCCGTAACTTACGCAGTTCAAAGCGATAACGAAAAAACCAAAAAAACAGTCGCATGAACGACGGCCGCCGCAACGCGTAAGGCCGCGCCACGCCCCCCCGCCCGCAGGGCGTGAGCCGCCGCCGATGGCGGCGGACGCCCGGAATCAGGCGCCGCGTTCATACCGTATTGGGGGGAACGCATATTGTTTTGGCGTTTTATTCGTTGTTTTGGCGCCGCCTTATTCCCTTTTGCGCCGCTTCGCGGCGGGAACCGGACGTTTCGTCCGGCTGGGCGCCCCACGTTGTGGGGCGCGGGCTCGGCCCGACGCATTGCGGCGGCGTGTGCGCTTGGCGGGATATTGCGCGGCGGTTATACCGGCCGCGCCTTCGCCGCAGGGCGAAAACAATTCTTTACTTTTTCTGCCCAAACGAAGGCAAAATCTTTACTTTTTGACGCTGTTCTGATACGACAAGTAAAGATTAAGGCAAAGGGGTTGAGATGTTTTCATACAAAGGACTTGAAAAAAACTGGTCGAACGCTGCGTCAAACACTCCGAATTAACGAAGACGCTCGGAATCTCTTCCCGAACGGTCGTCTCCCTAAAGACCGTTCTCGTCCTGAACGGGAATATACGCTTTCTTTAGAGGTATTATTTTTTGGTACTTTTCGTCGATAACGTCATAGTACTTCAGAACTAAGTCAACCAACTCCGAACCATTAATGCCGCGAATAATGGGCGTGTTTGCCAGATACTTCTTTGCGTTCTTCGTGTAGTCGGAAAGGGTTATAAAGACGCCGTAATCGCCCTCGCGCATTGCGCCTTTCAAGGACTGAATTGTCGTTTCCTTGATATCGGAGTCTTGACTCTTGATTTGAATCAGGATACGCGGGGGAAGTTCGTCCTTGTACGCGGTAATATCGATTCCGCTGTCGCCTCCCTGTGGAGAAACGGTCGTGCGGTAGCCCATTGCCTGCAGTAAGTTCGCGACAAAATCTTCTAAAGCATATCCCTTCAGGCTGCGGCTCAGTTCCTTCAGAACGAAATCCTTTGTGTTTTGAATGATTTCGTCGGCGGTAGCCCCAACGGTGTCGTCGCCGCCGTCGGGCTTGACGCTCTCCCCTTTTAACGCAGATAGAAATTCGTCGGCGTAATTCTTAACGGCAAAGAACGTCATCGCCGACCCTGTTTCATATAACGCGCCCTGAGAGAAATTGGTGCGCTTCATATGCTTGAGCCATTTCACAGCTCGCGTGTTCGAGTATTCGGGCTGAGCAGGATCAAACTTGTAATCGCCCGTAATGATCCCGATATTGATCATGCGGTCGCTCTTGGACGGAAAGACGACGTAATCTCCTTTTTTAGCCTCGTAGCAAAAGCGATAGAGCATTCCCGAAACAACTGAAACCGCCATTTTTTTGATTCGGGAAAGACCTGTGAAATCTTCGACTTGAAACTGTCGCGGTCCTGCGCGATCTTCGATAAATCGCCAACCTCGCGCCAGCCTATGCCCAATTTGTTACCCTTTAAGAAGAGCTCGTCGTCCGTCGTATGGATACCCCAAATCGTTTGTTCCGCACCCGCCACGTTATCCGCCTTTTACGAAAGTTACCTCTGTGAAAACGCCATTTGACGTCCCGAATTACACGCCTGTCTGCGTGAGAATGCTTTTATTATACTGCTGGCAATGACGATCGCAATATAACCGCCTCGCAATATACCGCAAAG
This sequence comes from uncultured Planctomycetota bacterium, assembly GCA_902786505.1. GTDB lineage: Bacteria > Planctomycetota > Planctomycetia > Pirellulales > Thermoguttaceae > RUG369. The sequence goes on from CADACS010000159.1 coordinate 5,692, forward strand.
CGCACACGCCGCCGCAATGCGTTGGGCCGTGCCCGCGACCCACAACGTGGGGCGCCCAGCCGGAGGAAACCTCCGGTTCCCGACGCGAAGCGGCGCAAAAGGAAACAAGGCGGCGCGAAAACAGAAAATAAAACGCTCAAATAATTTGCGTTCGCCAAATACGGTATTAACGCGGCGTCATTGGCGCGGGCGTCCGCCGGCGGCGCCGGCGGCTCACCGCCCTTCGGGCGGGGGGACGCGGCGCGGGTTCTTTTTGGCGCGGCGTTGTTTTTTGTTTTGGTTTTTTGTTAGCGCTTTGAACTGCGTAAGTTACGGCGAACCGGACGTTCGTCCGGCTGGGCGCCCTTTCGGGCGCGTGCGCCTTTCGGGCGCGTGCGCGGCCTTATGCGTTGCGGCGACCGTCTGCGTAGCGGGTTATTGCGCGTGGGTTAGACCGGCCGTTAGCGGCCGGTTGCGCCCTTTCGGGCGCGGAGCGCCGGTGAACGGCAAGCGACCAACGGGAGCGGTTATTGCAGTTCCGCGCGGCAGCGCGAACCGGGAGCGGCGCCGTCGCCGCCGCGTCGCGGGTTCTTTTCGGCGTCGCGGGGTCTGTCGCGTTGTTATTTTGATTTTGGTTTTTTTGTTAACGCATTGAACTGCGTAAGTTACGACTTAATAGCGCAGAAATCGACAAGTCTTTCGTGCGTATGCTGGTAACAGAGGAACGTCGTTTAAATAAGCTAATTCCTTTGGACGCTTTGATTATTCTTTCTGTTTTGAAGAACCGCCGGAGGGCAAAGCTTGCTGATTTAGCGTTAAAAATTCAAAAACGTGAGTCCGCCGCCAGAAAGACGGTCGAGCAATTGGTTGAATTGGGCATGGTTGAGGGAATAGGAAACGGAAAAGCCCGGCAGTACATGCTTAGTTCAAAGGTGTACGCTCTTTCTGGTAATGAAACAGGGTATACGAGACAGCGGGGAATGACTACGTTCCAAGAAATGGAGATGATTGAGCGTTTTATTAACAATTATGGTGAAATATCACGAGCTAAAACAGCGGATCTGTGCAAATGCGATAGTAATCACGCATATTATTTGCTCCAAAAGATGTATGAAAAAGGTCGCGTTGATATCGTTAAGAAGGGAAAGTACACCGTTTATATTTGTAGAAAGTCTGAGCAAGACTGATTTTTTTATACGCTAGTCAGTGTGAAGTCAGTGTGAAGTCAGTGTGAAGACAATAAACAAGTTTTTGTTAATACAGACGTTAGATCATTTTGTTTTTGTGAAAAAGTCAGCGTGGAGTTAGCGTAGGCTTTACACGAGTATTTCTCATGCGTCTGATTCCCGCCGTCTGCCGCCCTTCGGGCGGGGGGACGCGTCGCGGGTTCTTTTCGGCGTTGCGTTGTTTTTTGTTTTGGTTTTTTGTTAGCTCTTTGAACTGCGTAAGTTACGGCGAACCGGACGTTCGTCCGGCTGGGCGCCCTTTCGGGCGCGTGCGCGGCCTTATGCGTTGCGGCGACCGTCTGCGTA